>JAYZAW010000039.1:0-7029 GCA_036339495.1 Pseudomonadota bacterium
CGGCTCCTCAGCATGAGGAAAATAAATTATATCAACAAGTTAACCTCGTCCTGAGGAGGCCCCAATCGAAACGTCGCCCGCGGCGGCTCCTCTAGGCAAGCGGGCGGTTCGAAGGGCACGGCCATGAGTCGCGATCAGCGCCTTCTGGTATAAGAGCCGCCAAAGCGGTTGCTTTCGTTACGGAACAAAGTTTATCAACTTGCATCCGTTCGCATCACGGGCGGATACCATTGCATAAATCATGACAAGTTCACCAACCGAATGTAGGGGAGGGTTTCAAACCCTCCCGCCGGAGGCTGGTTCGATTTGGATGACTGAGATACAGGCTGATTGGTCGGCTTCGGGAGGGTTTGAAACCCTCCCCTACGAAAATTCTGATTTGGCCACGGAGTGGAAGTAATTATCCAAAGGTCTCACGAGGGAAGAGGGATTTCAGATTATTCACGATGAAATTAAACGCCCCCGGCCGTCGCCGGGTAGGGCCGATGGCCGCCCTTCCTCTTACCCCCTACCCCTCCAAATCCCGATAGACCGGTTTCGGCGGGGCGGCTTCTTCCATTAGTTCGAGGGTTCTGTCCCGTTCCGCAACGGCAAGACGTGCGATCTGCGATTTGGCGGATAAATATTGGTTGGGCCAGCGCTGGGGTTCGTAGCCGTAATGGGCCGCTGCTCTCAGCGTGAAGTGGGGGTCGGTGAGATGCGGCCTCGCCAGGGCGACGAGGTCGGCGCGGCCTGCGGCCAGGATGGTGTTGATCTGGTTGGGGGTGGTGATGTTGCCGACGGCCATGGTGGGCATGTCGGCTTCGTTTCTGACCTGGTCGGAGAACATGGTCTGGAACATGCGGCCGTAGATGGGTTTTGCGTCGGGGGTGGTCTGGCCGGCCGACACGTCGATGATGTCGCAGCCGTGGTCTTTCAGCATTTTGGCGATTTCGACCGCGTCGTCGGTGGTGATGCCGTCATCGCCGACCCAGTCGGTGGCGGAAATGCGGCAGGAGATCGGTTTGTCGTCGGGGAAGGCGGCGCGCACGGCGTTCAGGATTTCGAGGGGCAGGCACATGCGGTTTTCCAGGCTGCCGCCGTATTCGTCGGTGCGTTGGTTGCTGACCGGCGAGATGAAGGAGGACAGCAGATAGCCGTGCGCCATGTGAATCTCGAGCATGTCGAAGCCGGCTTCATCGGCCCATTTGGCGGCCCGGGTGAAGTCATCGCGCAGCTTGTCCATGTCGGCGCGGTCCATTTCTTTGGGCACATTGCCGCCGGGGTTGTAGGGGATCGCGGAGGGGGCCAGGGTCTGCCAGCCGCCGTGTGCGCCGCCCAATTCGAGCGGTTCGTTGTCGCCTTCCCAGGCCAGCTTGGTGGAGGCCTTGCGGCCGGCGTGGGCGAGCTGCAGGCAGATTTTCGCCTGGCCGTTCTGGTGCACGAAATCGACGATTTCGGCCCAGGCTTCGCAATGTTCTTGTTTGTACATGCCGGCGCAGCCATGGGAGATGCGGCCTTCCGGGGAGACGTCGGTCATTTCGGTATAGACCAGCCCGGCGCCGCCGATTGCGAAGCCGCCGAGATGGACCAGGTGCCAGTTATTGACCAGGCCATCGTCCGCCGAATATTGGCACATGGGCGAGACCACGACGCGATTTTGCACAGTCATGCCGCGCAGTTGGAACGGCGTGAACATCGGTGGCGGGGGGTCGTTGACTGGGATTTCGGTGAAGCCCTGGTCGCGCACTTCGTTGGCGAACCACTGGTCGACGGATTTGACGTAGGCCGGGTCGCGCATGGCGAGGTTTTCGTAGGTCATGCCCTTGGTGCGGGCCAGGAAGTTGAAGACATATTGTTCCGGGTCGTGGCCGTTGTAGCGGCGCGCGTTTTCGTACCATTGCAGGGAGATCATGGCCGAGGATTGCAGCGCCCCGACCTCATCCTTGCGGGCGGTCTCATAGGCCGCCAGCGCGGCCGGCACGTCGGGGTGGGCGTTCAGCGCCTGGCTGAGCGCGGCGGCGCCCTCCATGGCGATCTTGGTGCCCGACCCAATGGAGAATTGCGCGGTGTGGACCGCGTCGCCCAGCATCACCACGTTTTCGAAATGCCAGTGTTCGGCCTTGATTTCGGGGAAGTTGCGCCATAGCGAGCGGTTGGCAAGCAGGGGATGGCCGTCGAGCTCGTCTTTGTAGAACTCTTCGAAATAGGAAACGGTTTCTTCTTCGGATGCGGTGTCGAGCCCGGCGTTTTTCCACGTGTCCTCGTGGCATTCGACGATCCAGGTGGTGCCGGCCGGCTCATACTGATAGGCGTGGGTGTAGAACCAGCCATGCTTGTTGGGACGGAAGATGAAGGTGAACGGCCCGAAGGTCTGGGTGGTGCCGAGCCAGACGAACTTGGTCTTGCGCATGTCGATGCTCGGCTTGAAGCGGTCCTTGTAGGTCTCGCGCACCAGGGAATTGACGCCGTCGGCCCCGACCATGAGATCGGCGTCGCGGTAGGGTTCAAGATCGGTGATGTCGGTCTCGTAATCGATGCGCACGCCGAGCGCTTCGGCGCGCTTTTGCAGCAAATTCAGCAGCCGCATGCGCGAGATGCCGCAAAAGCCGTGGCCGGATGAACGGATGCGCTGGCCGCCGTAGCGCACCTCGATCGTGTCCCAATAGGCGAATTCATTGGTGATGGCTTCGTAGCTGTCCGGGTCGAGGCCGAGGAAATGGCTCAGTGTGTCGTCGGAAAACACCACGCCGAAGCCGAACGTGTCATCTGGCCGGTTGCGCTCATAGACATGGATCTCGTGGCCCGGGTCGGCCAGCTTCATCATGATGCCGAGATAGAGCCCGGACGGCCCGGCGCCGATGACATTGACTTTCATCAAGCTTGTTCCCTATCGCGGCGTCGGGTCTTCGATGACCGGGTTCGACAGCGTGCCGAGCCCGTCGATTTCGACCTCGCAGACATCGCCGGCGCGCATGTGGAGCTGGCCCTCGACGACCACGGGGCCGCGCGGGGTTTCCGGCGTCTCGCCGGGCTGTAAAGGCAGCGCGCCGGGCGAGCCGGTCACGATCACGTCGCCGGGCTGCAGCGTGTAGCCCTCGGACAGGAAGCAGATCAGATGCTGCACGTCGAACAGCATGCCGGAGATTTCCGCGCGCTGGCGCTCGATGCCGTTCAGCCGCGTGACCAGTGTGCGCTCGGCCGGGTCGCCGAATTCATCGTGGGTCACCAGCCACGGGCCGAAGCTACCGGAGCGTTCGAAATTCTTGCCGAGGCCGAATTGCCGGTTCTGACTTTGGTACTCGCGCACCGAGCCCTCGTTGTAGCACGAATAGCCCGCCACGTGATCGAACGCGTTCTCGCGCTTGATGTGACGGCCGGGCTTGCCGATGATCACCGCCAGCTCGCCCTCGTAATCATAGGCCTCGGCGATATCGAGCCGGGGCGCCCACAGCGCTTCGTCATGGCCGACCTGGCAGATCGGCATGCGCAGGAAAATCTGCGGGTATTCCATCGAGGTGGTCAGGCCGGTTTCCTCGATATGGAGCTTGTAATTGAGCGCCAGCGCCCAGCTCGCATGGGGCTCTCTGATCAGCGGGTCGAATGTCACATCGGCGGTGGACATATCGCCGGATTTGCCCTCGACCGCGGCGCGCACCCGGTCGAGACCCGGGTCGATTCCCAAAATCGCGCGCAGATCGGTCGGCAGATCCGGCGTGGCGCTGGACAGCGACACGAAGTTGGCGTCGTCGACCATGACTCCGACGCCGTGGGTTCCGTTGTGATTATAGGATAGGACTTTCACTTTATTCTCCCTGTTCGGCGCTAAGTTTCGCCGCGATCATTTCCGTGAGATCTTTTTTCGAGACCTTGCCGAACGGCGACAGCGGAAACGCATCCACCAATTCCAGCCGCTCGGGCAGTTTGAACTTCGCGATGTCCCGCGCCAACAGGAATTCGCACAGCATGTCCAGCGTCGGCGCGGCTCCGGGCGCCGGGATCACATAGGCGCAGGTGCGCTCGCCCAGGATCGGGTCGGGCATGGGCACGCAGGCGACATTGCGCACGGCGTCATGCGCCAGAAGTAAATTCTCGACCTCCTCGGCGGAGATTTTCTCGCCGCCCCGGTTGATCAGATCCTTCTTGCGGCCCTCGACCACGTAGCGGCCCGGCGAATGCTGGCGCATCAGGTCGCCGGTCATGAAGAACCCGTCCGCCGTAAAGCTGCGCGCATTGTGGTCGGGCAGATTGAAATAGCCGCGCAATGTATAGGGCCCGCGGCAGATCATCTCGCCGATTTCGCCGGGGATCACGTCCCTGCCCTCATCGTCGACCAGCCGGATTTCATCGTCGCGGCACCAGACCGGCCCGGCGACCTCGAACCGCGTCGCTTGCGGGTCGTTGATGTCGTTCAGCATCACCAGCCCCTCGGCCATGCCGAACACCTCCTGCACGATCCCGTTGGAGAATTTCTGCTCGGCCAGTGCCGCTGCCTCGGGCTGCAGCCGCTGGCCGCCCGAATTGACGATGCGTACCGACGACAGATCGAAATTGTCGTAATTGTCGTCATGCAGCAACCGGATCAGCGCCGCCGGCACCAGCTCAAGATGGGTGATTTTTTCGCGCTCGATCACGGGAAGGATTTCGGCCGCGTGGGGGGAGCGCGTGATCACCCCGGCCCCGCCATGGACGAACACCCCCTGAATGCCGGGCGAGGCCAGCGGGAAATTATGCGCGATCGGCAGGCAGACCAGCAACCGCGTGTTCTCGTCCATGTGGTTGACGCCGGAACAGCCGATGGAATTCAAGACATAATCATTGTGGGTGCGGGGGATAATCTTGGGCATGCCCGTGGTGCCGCCCGACAGCAGGAACACGGCGGGCTCGCCCGGGTCGATATCCAGAACATCCAATACTTCCCGCGGCAGTTCGGGCTCGCGCCCCAGCAGATCGCGGATCGAGATGCAACCGTCCGGCGCATCGTCGCCCAGGATCAGCAAATGCCGCAGACCGGGCGACGCCTTTTGGATATCCCCCGCCATGTCGACGAAGCTGAAATCTCCCGCGCGGTCGGCGGCGGCATAGCCCACGGCCCCGATGAAATCCACATAATGGCCGATTTCATTGCGGCGATGGGCCGGCAGGGCCAGCAGAGTGATCACACCGATGCGCTGGAAACCCAGATAGACATAAAGAAATTCCGGCGTGTTGGGCAGCTGCAATATCACCCGGTCGAGCGGCTTGAAGCCGATCCGGATGAAGTGCCGCGCCATGCGTTCGACCCGATGATTAAGCTCGCCATAACTCACGCGTTCGTCGTCGGCGATAATGGCGATACGGTCCTCAAAGCGCGCGCAGCAATCACGGACATAATCGCCCAGCGGCTGGTCGAGCCAATAGCCGCTATCGCGGTAGCGCTGCGCCAGATCAGCGGGAAACGGCGTGAAACCGTCTATCATTCATTCGCACCGGTCGAAATTGCGGGGGGCCGCATCTTGGCCATGGGGTTTGCCGCTGTCAATTCGGTTGCGTTGGACTCCAAACCGTCCGCCACGCCGCGTCATTCCGGCAGGCCGGCCTTGCGCAAACTCGCGATGAAGCGCACCAGCACCTTAGGATTTCTATATCTACGAAACTTCGCCACCCGTTTTATCGAGGATCGGGGATTTCGTTTGAGGATATCCTTGGCCGTGGCACGGGCCTCCTGCAATCGGCCCGCTTCGGCATAGGTAGCTGCCAGCATATTCAAGGGTAATGGTGATTTCGGAAGTGCGTCCCGATAAGCTTCAAATCCGGCAACCGCCTCGTCGTAGTTTCCCATCAAACGGTGGGCCTCGCCGAGGACGAAAAAGTAAACGCCCTGGAAATACGGATTTCGGCGCATGGCTTTCCTGATGAGTCCAAGCGCTTCTTGCTGTCTACCTACATATGTCCAGATACGCCCGCAATGCGCGAGAACGAGGGCGGGTGGATCGAGCGAGAGTGCCTTTTCTCAATGGGAAATTGCCTGGTCATATCGTCGTTTGACGATGGCGCGGTTGGCCAATTGGAGATAAACGGTGGACTGGGTATCATCGATGGCCAAGGCCTTCTGCACCGCATCAGCAAGCAGTGAGATCGACCGGCCGCGGTTTTTGCTCCATCCGAATCGCGCGTCGACCTGATGAACGCCTGCCAGAGCGAGCCATGCCGACGCAAAGCTCGGGTCCAAGGCGACCGCCTTCTCGTACAGCCGCTTCGCCTCGGCATGGCCCGTTTTGCTGAGGTGCCGGTGATGCTCTCTGCCACGCAGAAAATACTCGTAGGCTTCGGGGTTGTCGGTCTGTCTTCGCCAGACCCCCGCATGTTCGGCCACGGTGAGCGTAACCTGGAGCGCCGTCACGACGTTCCGCGCGATGTCGTCCTGCAGGGCGAAGATGTCCTTGACGTCGCGGTCATAGCGTTCGGCCCATAGATGGCGCCCGTTCAGGGCGTCGATCAGCTGGGCCGTGATCCGGACCCTATCACCAGTCCGTTGGACGCTGCCTTCGAGCACATAGCGCACACCCAAATCCTCGGCCACCTTTTGCACCTTCACCGGCTTGCCCTTATTAGGTGAAGGTCGAGTTGCGGGCGATGACGAACATGGCGGGGATCTTGGACAGCGAAGCGATAATGTTCTCGGATATCCCGTCCGAAAAATACTCCTGCTTCGGATCGCCGCTCAGATTATCGAACGGCAGCACCGCAATTGACGACTTTCCGGTAGCTTGAAGGCCATTTTATTGATTGAGGCCGGATCGACCCAGGCAGCCCAGGGCTGCCAGACGAAAACGCCGCCGGCGGCGAGAACCGCGACGACCACGGCCGCGATGGCGGGGTTCCGCCAACGCTTCGCAACAATAGGCGTCCTGCTCGCCGCCACGGAGACCGGCCCCGGAAGCACCTGAAACGCTGGCACCGGCTCGGCGATGTTCTTGACCTGCTGCGGGCCGATGTCCTCGAAGCCGATCGACAGCTTGTTCTTGACCTGATCGAAGGCGCTGCCCGAGATGCAAATACCGCCGGGTT
>JAYZAW010000040.1:0-2837 GCA_036339495.1 Pseudomonadota bacterium
AACCACCGCCGCGCGCCGGCCAGCACGCCATAGGGAAAGGGTTCAAGAGACCTGCACCAGCAGGGCGGTGCCGTACATCGTCGCGATGCCGACGACGAAGCCCAATACCGAATGGGTCGCCATGGCGAGGTCCGGACTTTCGCGGCCGCGCTTCACCAGAAGCGCGCCGATTTCGACCGCGACCTGAAGGATGGCGCCGGCGCCGACGGCCAGCGCCAGCGCCGCCCAATGGCCCGCAACCACCGAAACGCCGAGCAGGATGCCCGGAACGGTCGGCAAACCGGCGAGCAGCGCGAGCCCGGTGAAAATCTTCAGGGTCGGCCGGTCCTCCAGCATCGGCGCCACGATGCCGACGCCCTCGGTAACATTGTGCAGCGTAAATCCCAGCACCAGGAAACCGCCGAGCGCCATCGCGCCGGTCGCATAGGCGGCGCCGATCGCAAGTCCTTCGCCGAAATTATGCAGCCCGATTCCGAGGGCGATGAAGAATGCGAGTCTGACGCCATTCGGCGCCGCGCCGCCGCGCCGGCCGACCGCCAGCAGGCCCACCGCCGTGACCAGCATGACCAGCCAGACCATGCCCCCCGTGTGCAGCCCCGGCGCGGCATGCGCCGCGTTTTCCAGCGCCTCGGCCAGCGTGTCGATAAACAGGAAGCCGAGCAGCCCCAATGTGAGAGCGAGGACGAAGGAATAAACCCGCGCGCCGCCCCGCCGCAGCGCCGGAAAGGCCAGCATGCCAAGCGCCACGGGAACCAGCCCGACGAGGAGTCCGAGCAAAGTAAAATCGCCGATGCGCGAGGGCGTGGCCCTGGGCGTCGCGACGGCGACATCGATGATGTGTTCGTATGTCGTGCCGGTCGAGCTGACAATCAGCAATCCGTGGGTTTCCCCGGCGACCCAAGGATAAGGGATTTTGATCCGCGCGGTCGCCAGACGGCTGATCGGTCCCGGCGGCGTTTGCGTAAAAGACCAGTATGCCCCGTCGACCTGTATCTGCGCGATCGAAACCGGCCCGGACCCTTCGGCCCGCACGGTCGCGGTAATGCCGCTGTCATCCAGGATGAGGCGTTCGATGGTCAGACGCTCGATCGGCGGTGCGTCGGCGGTTCCGCTGAACAGACCGCCGGAAAGAATAGCCGCCGCGGCGGCGGTGAGCGCGATTGCCGGTACCAAGAGCCAGATAAGCGCACGGTTCATGACGTCACCTGAAAAAATCCCATCCAGCCGAGTTCCGCGAACTCGGTCTGATGGGCGTGGAACATGTAGTGTCCGGGTTCGTGATTTTCGAAGCTGAATTCGAGAATGCCCCGCTGCGCCTGACATTGCATGATCGTGTCCACGGTACGAAGCGTCGGGTCCAGGGTCGTGCCGTGATCGTAATAATCGAAGAAATTGGCGTGCAGATGAAACGAATTGAGCGGATCGAATTCGGTGACATTGACCAGATAGAGCCGGACCGGACGCTTGCGATCGATCTTGATCGGCCGTTTCATATAGGCGTGCGCCACGGTATTGGCGGCGTACACCTCGTTCTCGTCGTCGAAATTGGTGTCGAACCCGTTCATCACCATCACCAGTTCCTGCCAGCGCGCGTTTTCCGGCGCGCCGAGCAGCCTTGAGCGCGCCGCCGCCCGCGCCGGATGGCGTTCCGGGTCGGGATCGATGATGAACGCGCCATAAAGCCCCTTGTGGATATGGCGCTTCAACGGCAGCGAATGGCAGTGATACAGGTGACACCCGAACGGCGCGGCGTCGAATTCATAAATAAAACTTTCGCCCGGCGCCACTTGGCCGGCGCCGGGTATTCCGTCCATCCGTGCGCCATGGATGCCGTGAAAATGCATGGTGTGCGGGTGCGATCCGGAATTGCGGAACCGGATGCGAAGCCGGTCGCCCTCCGTCGCCCGCATGGTCGGTCCCGGCACGCGGCCGTTATAGGTCCAGGCGGGAAATTTCAAACCGGGCGCGATCTCGATCTCCTTGTCGACGGCGTCGATCTCGAAAGACCGCACAACCCGCCCATCGGCGCGGGTTTCAACGGTTCCGACGTCCCAGTCGGTCAGCATTTCATGTGGATCGAAGCCGTTTGCCGCGTGATCGACCTCTCCGACCGTGGTCATGTGTCCATGAGACGCCTGGTCCCGGTGCGGGGCCGCGCCGCCAACCGCTGCACTTGCGGTCCGCGCCGACATTGCCGCGAACGGGACGCATCCCAGCAGCGCAAGCAAAGATCGCCGGCGCAATGAATTGTTAAACCAAGACGACATTTTTAGCTTTCCGCCCATGGGCAGAATGATATTAAGTTTTACCTCTGGCTAAGATTATTAGCATGACCTAAGAATTACACCAAGGGTTCGCGATTTCGCCCCTAGAAGCCGTGACAAACATCCCAAATGGCGTTTACCATGGGGCGATGCAGTGGCCATGCGAATAGGGAAAAGATGATCATGCCCGCCCACTATAGAATTTGAGATCGTTTTTCAGTCCCGAGGACAATATGAACGCCACATCGGCCAGGATCGCCGCATTTCACGACCTTGAGCCGGAGCTTGAAGACTTCGAAACCGCCGTGGTGAGCGGGCTGTCGAGCGCACCGAAGACCCTGCCCTGCAAGTTTTTCTATGATCAGGAAGGCTCGCGCCTGTTCGATTTGATCTGCGAGTTGCCCGAATATTACCCGACCCGGACAGAGATCGCGCTGCTCAAGACGCGCGCGACGGACATGGCGGCGCTGATGGGGCCCCATTGCCATCTGATTGAATTCGGCAGCGGATCGAGCGTCAAAATCAGGATTTTGCTGGACGCGCTGGAAATTCCGGCGGCCTGCACCTCGGTCG
>JAYZAW010000041.1:0-2848 GCA_036339495.1 Pseudomonadota bacterium
CATCGCCGCCGGGCATTTTGAAATTGACCTTTTCCTTGAACAAAACCGCCGATTCGCCGAACAGATCGACGCAGCTACCCAATAGCTGCTCGCCAATACAAAGCTCGGCGAGGCCTTCATGGTAGGGCACGAAATTTTCCAGCCGGTTGAGCAGCCTTGTGTTCTTTCCGTCGCGGCTTTGCTCGAAATACATCATGTGTTCGCCCGGCTTTTCCGGCCAGGATTGGATTTCATTGACCCAGGACATGACTCGCTTCAGCTCCGAAGCATCGAAATATCCCGGAAGGTTGAGATAACCATCGCGCCGGAACGACGCGATCTGTTGTTCAGAAATCATGACCAGATCTTTATGTTCCGAATCAATTTTATCACCCCTCCGCCACCTTGACCACGAGCTTGCCGAAATTCTTGCCCTGCAGCATGCCGATGAAGGCGGCGGGGGCGTTTTCCAGGCCGTCGACCACATCCTCACGATATTTCAGCGTTCCGTGGGCAAGCCACTGCGCCAGCTGGGCGCGGGCTTCGTCGTGGCGGTCGGCAAACTGGAACACGTTGAACGCCTGCATGGAGGCCCAGGCGGTCATCAACTTGCCCTGAACCCGGGGTCCGGGTTCAGGCTCCTCCAGGCTGGTCTGGGAAATCGTGCCGCAGATGACGACCCGCGCGCCGCGCGCCAGATGATCAAGTGCCACATCCGATATTGCACCACCGACATTGTCGTAATACACATCGACGCCCTTGGGGCAGGCGGTCGCGACCGCGGTGCCGAGATCCGCGCCGGATTTGTAATCGATCGCCGCGTCGAACCCGAGTTCATCAAGGATATAGGCGGTCTTTTGCGGGCCGCCGGCGACGCCCACCACATAGCACCCCATGATCTTGGCGATCTGGCCGACCACCGCGCCGACCGCGCCCGAGGCAGCGGTGACCAGCACGGTGTCCCCTGCTTCGACCCGGCCGATGTCGCGTAGTCCGAAATAAGCCGTCAGACCGGGCATGCCGAGAATGCCGAGCGCGGTGCTGACGGGCGCCAGGGACGGGTCGACCCTGCGCATGCCGGCGCCATCTGACAGGCCATATTCCTGCCAGCCGGTTCGGCCTTCGACGATATCGCCAACGGCGTAATCCGGATGGCGCGATGCCGTGACTTCACCGACCACGCCGCCGACCATCACCTCGTCGAGCGGCACTGGCGGGGCGTAGGATTTCGCGGCACGCATCCGGCCGCGCATATAGGGATCGAGCGACAGATAGAGCGTTCGCAGCAACATTTCGCCGTCGCCCGGTTCGGGAGCCGGCGTTTCGACCAGCCTAAAATCGGTCGGCTTGGGCAACCCTTCGGGCCGCGCGGTCAGCAGGACCCGCCGGTTATTCATCGTCGAAAAACGCTAAGCTGCGCATTTCGATGCTTTCCCGGGCCGGCGCGCCGGGCGGCGTGTTTGGATCCTGGAAGGAGGTATGGGCGACGAACCGGGACCGGCCGTCCTTGGCGGAATCATAAACCTTGAAGACCAGCGCTTCGTCACGGGCCATCCTGGGAAAATAGAACCATCGATGGTCGGGATTATAGGCAATTTGATAGGTCTCGCCGACCCGGTCGGGATAGCGCCGTTCGGCGGCGATGAGATCGGCATCGGCCAGTGTGCGCGCATCGCAGATCGCCAGCGGATTCGATTCGATGGGATTGCGGATCGCGCGCCAGACCTGGACCACGGCGAACCGGTGCTTGAGCAGTTCCTCGGCCTCGTCGGCGGGCAGAAGATCGCGCACGCGCTGCGGCCCGGACCATTCGGTATAATCATTGTGAACCGACAGAACGGGCTCTCGGACCAGTTTCTCGGTCCGCGTGGCTTCGTCGCCGGACCGGACCGTGTGATCGAACACCAGCACGCGCGATGCGCCGGTGCGCTCCTTGACCAGCTTTTCAACCTCCGCGTAATAGACCGATTTAATTTCGTCGGGATCGTAAAAATTGGTCATCGAGGTTTCGTGATCGACGAACACGAATCCCTGGGTATCGATTTCAAATTCGTCCCGCCGGGCGCGGCCGTCATGGATGGTCACGTCGTGGCTTTCACGCTTGCCCGTGCGCTTGCGGCCCATGTCGCCGGCGCCCATGGTTTCGTTGACCGGTTTGACGCCGGTATCGACGGCGTAGCTCAATGAGACGGTAAATTCGGTTGCTTGCGTCATGGCTGATTATTCCCGCTGTCTGTCCGCTGATGTCAGCCTGAAATTTATGCCGCCGGGCGACGGCCCGCAACCAATAACCTATAGCTTGCCGATCGCGCGCAACATGAACAGGTTTTCCGTATAATCCGACCCCGCGTGGTCGGAAGTACGACGGTCGAAATCATAGTTGAACAGGATATCCAGATTGCGGTTCACGAGATATCGGGCGCCGAAGCCAAAGCGCAGATATCTATCTTCCCGCGTGGTGCCTTCAAATTCCTGATGTTCGAAACCGGCGGTCGCGGACAGGGTCAAATGGCGCAGCAATTCATGATCGATCGACACATCGAATTCCGTATCGAACGTTCCCGACGTGCTGCTTTGGGTCGTTTCCGAAATCTCCCGCGTCAGCTTGAGCATCACCGTGGTCAGTTCCGACGCGTTCCAGGTCAGGTCCGCGCCGAATGTCACGCCGTCGATGGTGACCAGACTGGAATCGATGAAATCATGTGAAATATAGCCGGCGAAGATGTCGCCATAGGTCACGCCGGACAGGTCGAGCCGCACGCCGGCAACCATCTCATACCCGTCGGACCCACGCTGCATGCCGGTATCGTCCGTGTTGTCCTCGTAATCCGTATCGTTGAGATTGATGCGCAAAAATCCCTGATCGCCT
>JAYZAW010000042.1:0-9557 GCA_036339495.1 Pseudomonadota bacterium
GCAGCGCCACGAACACCAGTGCGCTGAACGCGGACATGCCGAGCATTCCCAGCAGGGTCAGAAATTTCCAATGAGCCATGACGAGAGTGCGCACGCGCCAGACCCGGGGCAGACCGAATGGCGCAATCAGCAGAAACGCGCCGAACGATCGCCAGAATGCGAACCCGAGCGGCGGAATATCGTCGGTCACCGCGCGACCGACAATGGTGTTTCCGGCCCAGAACAACGCCGTGGCGGTCAGCATGAGATAGGCCGTGATCACGCCGCGCCTTCATCACTGAGTTTTCCGGCGCGCCATGGTGGCGAAATATATCCCACCCAGCACCAGCGCGCCGCCGAGCCCATGAAACCACTCGAATTTTTCGCCGAGCAGCAGGACCGCGAGCACGGCGGCGAAAACGGGGTATAGGTTTCCGAAATAACCCGAGGTCGCGGGCCCGACCCGTATGACGCCTGAATTGAACAAGGTGGTGCCGAAAACACTGGCGACGACCGCGACATAAGCCAGAAACATCAGATTGGTGCTGTTCAGGACCAGTTTCTGCCCCGTGGAAATTTCCCAAATCAATCCTGGAATCATCAACACTACGCCCCAGGCGATCAACACGGTCATGAATTCCGGCATCGCGATTTGCGGCGGTTTCCAGCGTAGCAACATCAGCTGGATCGCCCAGAAGAAAACCGCCGCCAGACACCAGAGATCGCCGATATTCAGTTGCAGGGACAGGGCGACTTCCGGGTCGCCGCGCATCAGGATGATCGCGGCCCCGAGAATGGACAAAACGACTCCCATGACCTGCAACCCGTTAATGCGTTCGCGCAACACCGTGACCACCAGGATCAGCACCAGAACCGGCAGAATCGACTGGATCAGCGAACCTTGAATTGCCGTGGTGCTTTTCAAGCCGATATAGAAGAACGTGTTGAAACAGGTCACCGAGGCCAGCCCCATGGCCGCGAAATACCGCCATTTTTCAATGAAAATGCGTCGGTGCCGCCACACGCCGCGCACCGAAAACGGCAGGAAAATCAGACAGGCCACGGACCAACGGATGAAGTTGAAGGTGATCGGCGGCACGTCGGCCAGCATCGCGGCCCGGGCGATGACCGCATTCCCCGACCATATCAGAATAGACACCACCAGAAAGCCATAGCCGATGGCGACGGACCTGTTCATGCCGGGCTTCGTTTCTCGGAATTATTCCGCCGCCGGGGCGGTTTCGCGCGCCACATGCGGCGAAGACGCCTGCAGTTTCGGCATGACCTCACCCGCGAACATGCGCAAATTCTTATCGGTCAACTCCGCCGGTAATGTACCGAATTGCAGCATGGCGACGAGATTTTGGAACCCCAGATCATGCTCCCGCTTCTGCAGGGTTTCGACCACCGTCGCCGGGCTGCCGCAGAGGAACATGCCTTCGTCGATCAGATTGTTGAAGGACAGATACTTCATGCGCACCCGCATCTTCTGTTCCATCACCTTCTTGTAGGACGCGACCGACGAATAGCCCGGCGGCATCTTGTATTCCATCGGCGAGTACAGGAATTTGTTGAAGAAATTCTCGATATGCTCTTCGGCTTCCTTGCGCGCGATCTCGTCGGTTTCGGCGACATAGATCGGCGTCGCCCAGCCGAGCTGATCCGGCGTACTTTCATAGCCGTAGCCTTCGGCCACGCGGCGGTAATTATCCATATTGGACTGCACCGATTTGATCGGGCTGAAGGTCAGCAGATAGGTATATTTGCGGTCCGGGTGGGCGGCCCATTCCACGGTTTCAAACGACCCCTGCGTCGGCACCCAGATCGGCGGGTGTGGGTCCTGATAGGGCCGGGGCCAGCAATTGACATATTGCAGATGAAAATGCTTGCCTTCGAATTCGAACGGTCCGGTTTCGGTCCAGGCGCGGATGATCAAATCATGGGCCTCGCGGAACCGTTCCAGCGAAAAGCCGGGATTGGCCCCCGATGCATGATATTCACAACCGATGCCGCGCACGAACCCGACGATAAACCGCCCGCCGAGCAGATTATCCAGCATCGCGAATTCCTCGGCGATGGTGATCGGCTCATTGATGATCGGCAAGGCGCGGCCTAGAACGCAGATTTTCGCATTAGTGGTGCGCCGGGCCAGCGCGCCGGCCAGAAGATTGGGCGCCGGCATCATGCCATAGGCGGTCTGGTGGTGTTCGTTGACGCAGACCCCGTCAAAGCCGAGCTGGTCGGCGAGCTCGAGCTCGTCGAGATAGCGGTGATACAGCTCGAAACCTTTCTTCGGGTCGTAATGATTGTTGGGCAAGGTCACCCAGGGCGATTCATGGTTGTCGAGATAATCCAGATCGAGCGCGCCATAGGGCATCAGGTGGAAGAAAAAGAATTTCATGCCGCGACTCCCTCGGTGATGGCGTTGACGCCCGCGATAAATTCATCGGTTTTTTCCTGATGGGGCAGGTGGCCGCAATCGGCGATCACGCGCAGCTCCGAGCCGGGGATCAACTCCTTCAGCGCCTCGCCGTAGGGGACTGGAATAATCTTGTCGCCTTCGCCCCACAGGATCATGGTCGGCACATCGATCCGGTGCAGCCATTTGCGCAGATCGGGATTATAGAAGCGCGGCTGCCAGGCCAGCTTGGCGGTGATGAAATGGTTCTTCAGCGTGATGTCGGCTTCTTCCTCGGTCGGGACGACCGCGAGACGGGCGTCGGCCATTTTCTGATTCACGAACGTATTGCGCACCCTAGTTTCGGGGTCCCACAGGAATATATCGCCCTTGGGCACGCCCTTGACATGGATGCCGGCCGGCGACACCAGGGTCAGGCTCTTGATGCGCTGGGTCGAGCGCACCGCGATCTCCATGGCGAGCCACCCGCCGAGAGAATTGCCGACCACATGAACGTCGTTGAGTTCAAGCTGCTCCATCAGATCGAGATAGAAAAACGCCAGGTCCGACATATTGTCGAGCCACTCCGGCGTATCCGATGCGCCGAAACCCGGATGGCTCGGCACGATCAGATTGTAACGTTTCGCCAGCGCATCCATATAGGGCGACCATGCGCCGGCCCCGCCCGCGCCGTGCAGAAACAGCATGATGGGACCCGACCCGCCGCGCAGTACGGCGGTCTTGCAGCCCGAAATTTCGATGGTTTCGCTTGTGTGATCGGCCATGCGCGCCACGCCCCGTTTTTTGTGGGAGTTGATTAATTGATTAGACCTCTATTCTTTTCGCCCCGACCGTCCGGGTCAATCGGAATCGGCGGACACGGGCGGAAGCTGCACCGTCGGGCCTTCCACCAGGAACAGCCAGCGTTCGGCGATCAGTCCGATGGTGGCTGAAACGGCCGCAAGGGATGTGAACGATAGCGCCAGGACCGGGTCCTTTCCCATGCCGAACAAGGTCAGCCCCAGCGGGAACACGAACAGGCACAAAAATGCGGTGCGGCGGTGTTTGCCGATGTCCGGCGCCGGCGGGCTGTTGGTGATCAGGTCGAACAGGCGCCAGTATTTGCGTTTTACGTAAAAGGCCAGGAATGTCGCCACCACGACCACCAGGGCGACTTGCGGGGTCGGGGCGTAGAACATGTGGCTGATGGCGTTGAGCCATAACACGCCGGTCAACAGGGCGAGCGCCAGCATGGAGGGCACGGTCCAGCGGCTGGACCAGCCGGGCAATTCCGCGCGGCAGCCATGGATCATGGCCGCGCAATAGGCGGTCATCGCCGAAAACGATGCGCCGAACAGGCCGAACCAGCGCCACAGCCCGTCCCTTGCATCGAATCCGACCCAACCCACGGCGAACAGAATGCCGGTCGCGGTCGCCGCCAGCCAGGTTATGCGTAAACGCTTGACCCAGGCGTCGGTCGGCTCGCCGGGGTCCGGGTTGATCGCGGCGCCGAAAGCCAGCGCGGCCAGGGATATACCGAGCGCAGTGAACCCGAACCAACGATCGGCCGGCAGAAATTCGTTGGCTGAAAAAACCCCGGTCAGCGCCAGCAGGCCGCAGCCCAGGGCCATGGCGGCGGACCGGATCGCTTCCTTTCGGGAATCAATCTGACCCATTTAAATCCTTTGCCACCCGGGAACCGGGTTCCACATATCCCGATTCCACGTAAATTTGTGTATAATATTGCACCGCTTTAAAGCATGGCTTGGCGCAAAACCCCGGAGAGGGAGAATGACAACACCCCACGTAGAGCCGTTTTTTCATCGAAACACCAATACCATTGCATATATCGTCAGCGACCCCGCCAGCCGTCACTGCATGATAATCGATTCGGTGCTTGATTTCGATTCGAGCGCGGGACGAACGTCGACGGTAAGCGCGGACGGTCTGATCGCCCATATAAACGACGCGGGCCTCACCGTCGACTGGATATTGGAAACCCACATCCATGCCGATCACATCACCGCCGCGCCCTATCTCAAGAACGCGCTCGGCGGTGAAATCTGTATCGGGTCGGGGGTGATCGAGGTACAGAAAACCTTCGGCGGGCTGTTCAATGCCGGGCCGGACTTCGCCACCGACGGATCGCAATTCGACCGGCTGCTCGGCGACGGCAAAAATTTCCTGATGGGGGATCTGGGCGTCACGGTGCTGCATTCGCCGGGCCATACGCCGGCCTGCGTCGCCTATCATATCGGCGATGCGCTGTTTGTCGGCGATACGTTTTTCATGCCGGATTCGGGCACCGCGCGCTGTGATTTTCCGGGCGGTTGTTCGACGATGCTGTACCGGTCGCTGCAGCGCATGCTGTCCCTGCCGGATGAAACCCGCGTGTTCGTCGGCCACGATTACGGCGCCGGCGGCAAGCGCGACATCGCCTGGGAAACCACCATCGCGGATGAACGCGACGATAACATCCACATGGCCGGCGGCGCGTCCGAGGCGGACTATGTCAGGCAGCGCGACGAACGGGACGCGACGCTCTCCATGCCCAGGCTTATCATGCCGTCGGTCCAGGTCAACATGCGGGCCGGCCATTTCCCGCCGGCCGATGAAAACGGCGTCAGTTACCTGAAACTCCCGCTCAACGCGGTTTGAGTATTTACTCGGCGGCGCTGGGTTGTGCGGCCGCCGCGCCACGTCGCGTGCGCCGGCCTTCGACGACGCCCGCGACCAGCGACATCAGCGGCGGGATGATCAGCAGCGTCAGAACGGCCGACAGCGCCAGCCCGCCGACCACGACCGATCCCAGCCCGCGATAAAGCTCCGACCCCGCGCCAGGCGTCACCACCAGAGGCAGCATGCCGCAGACGCTGGTGGTGGTCGACATAAAGATCGGACGGATCCGGTTTCGGGTCGCTTCGTTGATGGCGTCGGTCACCGTCATGCCCTCGCGGCGGATATGCAGCAGGGATTGGTGGACCAGCAGGATCGCATTATTGACCACCGTCCCGATCAGGATCACGAACCCCAGCAGTGTCAACATATCGAGCGGATTGAAGGTGAACAGATTGAGCGTGATCAATCCGGCCACGCCGCCCGCCGTCGCCAGCGGCACCGAGAACATGATGATCAACGGATAGACGAAGCTCTCGAACAGGATCGCCATCACCAGATAGACCACCGCCAGCGCGACCAGGAGATTGATCAGCATGGCGTCCCAGGTTTTGCTGAGCTCGTTGGCGGTGCCGGACACGGACACTTCGACGCCCGGCGGAAGCCCCTGTTTCCGAAGCTCCGCGACGATCTTGTTTTCGATGGTGTCGATGGCGGCTTCCAGCGGGACGTTCGGCGCCGGTCGGATCTGGATCGACACGGTCCGGCTGCGTTCGAGATGCAGGATTTCCGTCGGGCCTTCCGTCACCTCAATCCTGGCGAGCTGGCCGGCGGGGAGGATCATGCCGGATTTTGTCACCACGGGCAGGTTGGCGATGCCCTGGGTCTTGTTGATCCGGTCCTGCGGCCCCATCAGGGTCAGATCCATGCGTCGGCTGCCAAGCGTCACCTCGGCGACGCGGAGCCCGTCATTGAAGGCGTCGATGGTCATGCCGAGATCGCGCGCGGTAAGGCCATTGTCGGCAAGACGCAGCAGATCGGGGATAACCCGCACTTCGGGCGCGCCGAGTTCCAGCCCCGGCTTGGGCCTGATCTGGTTGCCTTCGCTGCGCGGCATGTTGCGGAATGTCAGCCCCATGGTCTTTCGGGCCACCGCCAAAAGCTGGTTGAGGTCGGGGCCCGTGATATCCACGTCGACCACGTTGGAGCCGCCGAAGCCGCGTCCGAACAGCGATGTCTGAGTGACAAATCCGAAGGTGCCCGGCTCGCGGAACGCGACCTTGCGCATGATCGGAATTAATTCCTTGGCCCGGGTCGGGTCGACCGCGGAGGTGGCGAGGATGGTTCTTGTGTCGCGCGCGATGAACCAGAAACGGTCCATCTTCGGCGGTTCGCCGGGTTTGGAGTCGGGACCGGTTTCAGACGCCCAATGCTTGCGCACGCTGTCTTCCGTCTCGCGCGCGATATCGGTCATTGTTTCCAAATTGTATCCGGGCGGCGGCACCGTAATGCCGATGATCAGATTGCGATTGCCTTCGGGCAGATAGCCTTTCTGGGGCATGAACAGCCAGGTCGACACGCCCGTAATGCCGCACACCAGCAAGACCGTGCAAATCGCCGCAAAACGATTGCCGACGGTGATCCTCGTAAAGCCGGTGACCGCCCGGATGAACCAGTTGGAAAATCCGTCCACCAGCGGCAGACGTACTCGTTTCGCATCATCGGCAATGCGGTCGCTCAACAGCCGGTTGGCCAGGGCTGGGACGACTGTGATCGCCACGATCAGGGACAGCAGCACCGCGACCGACAGGGCGACCGCGATATCGCGGAACAATTGCCCGACAACCAACTTCATCACCAGGATCGGCGCGAACACCGCGATCGTGGTCAAGGCCGATACCAGGATCGCGCCCCAGACCTCGGATGCGCCGAGGAACGCCGCTTCGGATCTGGATTTGCCAAGCTGGCGGTGGCGGAAAATGTTCTCCAGCACCACGATTGCCGCATCGACCACCATGCCGACCGCAAACGCGATGCCGGCGAGCGAAATCACATTTATCGAGCGCCCCAACGCCGCCATGGCGACAAATGATCCGATAATGGACACCGGAATCGCCAGCGAGATCACCACCGTGGCGCCGAATGACCGCAAGAAAAGCAGAAGGATCAGCGCCGCCAAAGTGCCGCCGAACCAGATATTCTTGGTCACGAGCGAGATCGCCGAATTGATGTAAAGCGTTTCGTCATAAACCTGTTCGAGCTTGATCCCGGCGGCCGGCAGCGGTCCCGCATTGAGTTCCTCGACGACCTTGCGGATCCCCTTCATGACTTCGATGACATTGGTGCCGGTGTCGCGCACCGTGTTCACCACGACCGCGTTATCGCCAAGATTGCGAATCCGGACCGACGGTTTTTTATAGCCGAAGGTTACCTTGGCGATGTCGCCGATGGTAACGCGGGCAATACGGCCAGTGACTGGGTCGAGACGGGACCGCAGCACCACCTGATTGACCCGCTCCAGGGTGTTCAGTTCGCTTTCCGTGCGCACCGTGTAGCGCCGCTTGCCTTCATCGACATCGCCGGCGGACAGATTGACATTGGTGCCGCGCAAGGCGTTGGCGATCTCCGGAATGGTCAGGCCGTAAAGCGCGATCTTGCGCGGATCGACGATGGCGCGCAGCTCCTGTTCGTCGCCGCCATAGACATTGACCAGCGCGACGCCGGGCACCCGTTCCAGCTGATCCTGGATCACGTCCTCGACGAAATCGCCATATGTATAGACGCTGCGGTTATTGCCGGGCAGTGTCTTGACCACGAACCAGGCAACCGGGCTGTCATCGGTGTCGCGGGTGATGAGCCGGGGTTCGTCGGCTTCTTCCGGCATGCCGGTAATCTGGCCCAGCCGGTTATTGATCAGCAGAAGCTGGCGTTCGCGGCTTTGGGTGATTTCGAATTCCATGGTGATCGAGGCGCGGCCGCGCCGGGCGCTCGATTCCATTTTTTCGAGGCCTTCAAGACCTTTCAGGACTTCTTCCTGCCGGTTGACAATTTCGCGCTCGATCTCGGCCGGCGCCGCGCCGCGCCAATTGGTCTGCACGATAATCATCGGCTTGCGGGCATCGGGGGTCAGCTGGATCGGGATCGTGGTCAGCGCCAGCCAGCCCAGCAGCACCGTCATCAGCACGACGGACATCACCGCGACGGGACGATTGATGGCGAGATCGATCAGTTTCATCTTTGCGGCCCCATGTGACCGTTCATTCTATGACGAGCCGGCCCGGCGCACGCGCACGCGGGAATTGGGCCGCAGGCGCTCATTGCCGCGGATCACGACTTTTTCGCCCGGCTTCAGCCCGCTCACCACCTCGAACCGGCTTCCCACCGCCTCGCCGAGCTTGACCGGCCGGAATTTGGCCTGGCCGCTTTCGATGACATATACCACCTTGCGCCCGCCGCGCAGCAGCACGGCATCCTTGTGGACCGACACCATGCTGCGCGACGGACCGACCGGGATCAGGAGCCGGACGCTCTGGTTGACCGCGACATGTTTGCCGTTGCGGCCGAATTCGGCCGTGAACCGCACGGTGCGCGTGCG
The DNA here is from genome assembly GCA_036339495.1 of Pseudomonadota bacterium. Lineage (GTDB taxonomy): Bacteria > Pseudomonadota > Alphaproteobacteria > MPNO01 > MPNO01 > CALGIA01. The sequence goes on from JAYZAW010000042.1 coordinate 8,589, forward strand.
CGCCAGCGGGTTTTCCTCCGGCACGACGGCGCGCACCACCGCGTCGAACGGAGTCTTGTCCTCGAATTCGACCCGGATCAGCGTGCCGTTGATCAGGCCGATGATCCGCACCGACGGGACTTCCGCCTCGACCTCCAGCGTGTCGTCGTTGATCATGGTAACGACCGGCGCGCCGATATTCAGATAGGCGCCGACATCGGTGTGGCGTTTGCTGATCACGCCGTCGAACGGGGCCCGGATGGTGGCCTGGTAAAGATTGATATCGGCCATGCGCAACTCGGCGCGGGCTTGCTTTACCTTGGCCCGGTTCTCGGTCAGCACGCTTCTGGCGCGGGCGACGTCCTGGCGCTTGTCCTCGAAGCGCGACCGCGAAAACGCCGCCGATTTGCGCAGACTTTCAAGCCGCCGCAGTTCCTGGTTATTGAGCGTGAGCTGCGCTTTGGCGGATTCCCTCCGGGCCTTGTACTCGTTGAGTTCCGCCGCCTTGAGATCGCGTTCCGCCTTCAGGGTGTCGGCCAGCAGCTTTACCAGGGGCTCGCCTTTTTTGACCCGGTCGCCGACATGGGCATGAATGCTGGCGACCGCGCCGCGCGCGCGCGCCGCGACCACGCCCATCTGGCGCGCCACCAACCGGCCATAGACGGGAACCGTTTCCGACCCCCGGTTCCGGATTACCGAATCGACCACCACGGTCGCTATGCGGCCGCGGCGGGCGCCGCCGCTCCGGAAAAACGCTGTGATTTCGGCGCCGTCCAGCGTCCCGCTTTTATCCTTGTCGGCCTTGTCGAACCCGCTCTTCAGGGGGCCGCGCGCCTCATCCCGGTCGATGACGCCATTTTTATTGGAATCCATGCCCTTGGCCCGGCCGGAAAGCGCCTTGCTGGGCTTGCCGGATGGCTTGGCCCCGCCTGATGGTTTTGACGCGCTGGCGGCGTCACAATTGCCACGGAAAAAGCAACGGATTTCCGC
>JAYZAW010000043.1:0-16227 GCA_036339495.1 Pseudomonadota bacterium
AAGGGCGGCGGGTCGCCCGGTCCCATATAGGCGAACACCACGCCGTTGCGCTCCTCGCACGGATAGGCTTTCTGGCGCACTTTCGCGTGAAACTGGCTGGCGTCGGGCTCCGCCGGCTGCTCGATGCAGGCGCCGGTGAAATCGTACAGCCAGCCATGGAACGGACAGCGCAGCCCGCCGTCTTCGAGCCGCCCGAAATTGAGGTCGGCGCCGCGATGGCAGCAATGTTTTTCCAGCAGTCCGTAACGGTCTTGCTCGTCGCGGAACAGCACCAGATCCTCGCCCATCAGGCGCACCGGGATGATCGGCCGGTTACCTGTCGACTCGGGCGCCAGTTCATCGGTCAGGGCGGCCGGCTGCCAATAGCGCCGCAACAGCTCGCCGGCGCCGGTGCCGGGTCCGGTTCGGGTCACCAGCTCATTTTGTTTCGCGCTCAACATGGCCGGAATTATACCCCTTGCGCCGCCGGCAGGGGAGGCTTGCCGCGAATGATGTCGGATGCCTTTTCCGCCATCATCATGACCGGCCCGTTGATATTGCCGCCGACCAGATCGGGCATCACCGAGGCGTCGACCACGCGCAGCCCTTCCGCGCCGCGCAGCCTGAAGTCCAGATCGACCACCGATGCCGGGTCCGCGCCGATCCGGCAGGTGCCGATCGGATGGTACACCGTCGCCAGATTGGCGCGCACGTAGGAATCGATTTCATCATCGGTCCGGACATCGGCCGACGGCTGTACGTCTTCCCCCGCCAAATGCGAAAACGCCTTGCTGCGGGCGATGGCGCGCATGATCTTCACGCATTCCCGCATCACGCGCCGGTCTTCATGGGCCTGCAGAAAATTATTGAGAATGCGCGGCGGGGCTTTCGGGTCCGCCGAGGCCAGGGTGATCGATCCCCGGCTTTCCGGCCGCAGATGACAGGCGCGGAGCGTGAAACCGTCCGCCGTTTTTTTTCGCCAGCCGGGAAACCATTCCTGCACCAGATACGTCCCGTTGCGGGCGAACAGCTGGATATCGGGCAGGTCTTTTTCCGGCGCGCTTTTCACGAATGCCGTCATGCCGCCCGGCGGCGTCGCGGCAAAGCCGGTGCCGAACAGATAGGCCTGGATCATGCTGATTGCGAGGCGATCGAGGCGCAGATTGTTCTGGTATCCGGTCGGTTGCCTGGCCGCGAACTCATAGGCGATGGCGGCGTGGTCCTGCAAGTTTGCGCCGACGCCCGGCTGATCGATCAGCACGTCGATCCCCATGTCTTTCAAATGCTCCGCCGGCCCGATGCCCGACAGCATCAATATCTGCGGTGAGTTGATCGCGCCGCCCGATACGATGATCTCGTCGTTGCAGCGCATTTCGCGCTTTTGTCCGCCCTGGAGATATTCGACGCCCACGGCGCGCTTGCCCTCGAATAGGATCCGCGTGACATGGACATTGGTTTCAAGCTTCACCCCGCCGCGCTTCTGCGCCGGGCGCAGATAGGCGACCGCCGCGCTGCACCGCCTGCCATTGCGAATGGAGGATTGCGAATGGGTGAAGCCATCCTGGGATTCTCCGTTGAAGTCGGTGTTGACGGGATAGCCCATTTCCTCGCCGGCTTTCTTGAAGGCGTTAAATGCCGCGTTGTCGCTGGTGGCCTGACGGGTGCCGAGCGGCCCGGCGCCGCCGTGATAGGCGTCGCCGCCGGATTCGAAACTTTCCGCGCGCCGGAAATAGGGCAGAACTTCCTCATAGGACCAGCCGGTCATGCCCTTTTGACGCCAGCGGTCGTAATCACCCCGGTTACCGCGTACATAGGCCATCATGTTGATCGACGACGACCCGCCCACGACCTTGCCGCGCGGATGAAAGATGCTTCGGTTGTCGGCGAACGGTTCGGGTTCCGACTGGTAGGACCAGTTATAGGTTTCGCCGGACCAGACTTTGGCCACACCCAGCGGCACGCTGATCAGCCAGCTGCGGTCGCTTCCGCCGGCTTCGAGCACCAGAACCTTCTTGCCGCCGTCTTCCGTCAGCCGGTCTGCCAGCACGCAGCCCGCCGATCCCGCGCCGATGATGATGGTGTCGAATGCATCCCCAGCCATTTTCAGCCCCTCTCCCCATGTGTATTTGCCATGATTTTACACGAAGAAGCGGCTGCGTCACCTAGCCATCCAGGTCCAGTGTGCCTTGGGCGAACAACTCCTCCATTGAGAAGCGTTTGGGTGTGATGTGCTGGTCGAAAGCTGTCTGTGTGAGGGCTTCCAGAGCTTTTCGGTTGGAGTTCACTCCATATGGGAAGGGATCGCCGTCGACGCCGCGTTCCAGTCGCACGGTAAGTTTGTCCTCCGCCGAGAGATCGCCGCCATTGCGGTCGAGCGTCGAGAGATAGGCGTCCTTCGACGCCTTTAGCGCGGCGAACAGCTCGGTCGCCAGAGTTGGATAGGTTTCAAGCAGTTCATCCCGCACCACGACAGTGTGGTTGACCGGAAATATGCCGGTCTTGCGGTACGATGCAAAACCGGCTTCGACAGCGTTGGGAATCAAGGGCTGAACAGTCGTCGGCGCCGAAGGAATGGCGCCGATCGCGGCAACGATATCACCGGATTTGAATAGCGCGGCCATGTCACGGCCCGTGTAATCATAATCCGCGTTCGCGGGAGGAACGAATTCGGCGACATGTTCATCGTCCGTCGCCGCCCAACGGATTTGCTCCAGATCGACACCGTGCTCGGTCGCCAGGACGTGGCGCGCCCAAACGCCGGTGGTCACCGTATAGCCCCGGTTGACTCCAACGGTTTTGCCTTCGAGATCCTTTGGGTCGCGGATGCCGGATCCGGTGTCGTGGAAAATTGCGCCGTGGTGAAAATTCCGGGTAAGAAATACCGGGATGGCCGTCATGGGATTGCCGAAACCCTTCGCGCAAAGATATGTTGTAATCGGCATCTCGCAAATATCGAAGGCGGTTTCGCGCACCATTTTGCGCACGGCCACCAAAATATTGTCGAATGCCGGGTATTCGAGGCTGATGTCTTCATTTAGCGCCGTGAGGGTCTTCATTTTCCGCATCAACCCATAATCGCGGGTCGGCATTTTCAACGATGGCAAGGTGAATTCTCCCCTAGTTTCCCGATTTTCCGTAACGGGCAATGTAATCCCAAAATTCGGAGCCCGACACTATCCCGAAATTATCTCGTCCGCCGGGGTGAAATCCAGGGCCTGTGCCTCCGCCACTGCCCGATAGGTCAATTTTCCGTCGCAGACATTTAGGCCTTCCTTGAGGTGCGGGTCCTCGCGCATGGCGTCCTTATAGCCCAGATTGGCGAGTCGGATGATGAAGGGCAGGGTGGCGTTGTTGAGCGCGAATGTGGATGTGCGCGCCACCGCGCCGGGCATGTTGGCGACGCAGTAATGCACCACGTCATGCAGCACATAGGTCGGGTCGGCATGGGTGGTGGCATGGCTGGTCTCGATACAGCCGCCCTGATCGATCGCCACATCGACGATCACCGATCCGCGCCGCATGCCCCGGATCATGTCCTCGGTCACCAGCTTGGGCGCCTCGGCGCCGGGTACCAGCACCGCGCCGATCACCAGATCGGCGGACGTGACCTCCTGCTCGATGGACTCCGTGGTCGAATAGAGCGTCGTGATCAGGCTTTGAAATTGGAAATCCAGCTCGGCGAGACGGCGCAGCGATTTGTCGAGAACCGTCACGCTGGCGCCCAGCCCGTTGGCGACGAACACCGCGTTGGTGCCCACGACCCCGCCGCCGATCACCACCACCTTGCCCGGCGCGACGCCCGGCACGCCGCCCAGCAGCATGCCGCGCCCGCCATGGGCGATTTCCAGGCAATTGGCCCCGGCCTGCACCGCCATGCGGCCGGCCACTTCACTCATGGGAGCTAATAGGGGCAGTCCGCCCTGCGGATCGGTCACGGTTTCATAGGCGATCGCGACACAGCCCGACTTCATCAGGGCGGCGGTCTGGCCGAGATCGGGGGCGAGATGGAGATAGGTGAACAGAATCTGACCCGGGCGCAGCATGTCGCATTCGGCGGGCTGGGGTTCCTTGACTTTAACCACCATATCGGCGCGTTCGAAAATTTCCTTGGCGGTTCCGACTATCTCCGCGCCGGCGGCGGCATAATCCTTGTCGTCGAGCCCGATATTATGGCCGGCATTGCATTCGACGATGATGTCGTGACCGTTATGCTTGACCTCGCGCACGGCCATCGGGGTTATGCCGACGCGGTTTTCCTCGGTTTTGATTTCCTTGGGGACGCCAATCAACATCGTGTCTCGCTCCCGCTTGTCGAACCCTCTATGAATTGGGTTATACACGTTTGCGGGAAAACAGGGAGTTAATGGTGATGCGGGCGATTCTGGTCAAGGAAGTCGGCGATCCGGACAAGGTGACGGTTGAGGAACTCGAAACACCATTGCCGGGTCCGGGCGAAGTCCTCATCGATATGAAAGCGGCGGCGGTGAATTTTCCCGACCTTCTGGTGGTCCAGGGCAAATACCAGCTGATCCCGCCGGTTCCCTTCAGCCCCGGCAAGGAAGGCGCCGGCGTTGTCGCGGCGTTGGGCGAGGGCGTCACGGAATTGAAAGCCGGCGACCGGGTCATGGTCCAGGTCGAATTCGGCACCTATGCCGAACAGTTGGCGACGCCGGTAAATTGCTGCTACCCGATGCCCGACGAGATCGGCTTCGATGAGGCCGCCGCCGTCGGGGTCGCCTTCCAGACCGCCCATTTCGCCCTGATCGACCGCGCCCATGTGAAGGCGGGCCAAACGGTGCTGGTCACGGCGGCGACCGGCAGCGTCGGCATCGCCGCCATGCAGCTCGCCAAGGCGTTCGGCTGCACGGTGCTGGCCGGGGTCACCACCATGTCGAAGGCCGATATCGCGACCGAAAACGGCGCCGACCACATCATCGATCTGACCGTCGACAACCCGCGCGATTCGATCCGCGACCAAATCAAGGCGGCCACCGGCGGCGGGGTCGACGTGGTACTGGAAATCGTCGGCGGCCAGGTTTTCGACGGCTGCCTGCGCGCGCTCAATTTTCGCGGTTCGCTGGTGGTAGTCGGCTTCACCGGCGGCGAGATCGCCTCCCTGAAGACCAACTACGCGCTTCTGAAGAACATCGCGGTGACCGGCGTGAACTGGTCAAGCTACCGCGACGCCGACCCGGCCTGGGTGCGCCGCGTGCAGGACGAAATCTTCGAGATGTGCGTGCGGAATAAGATCAGCATGCCGGTTCAGGCGACCTTCCTCATGGAAGACGTGGTCAAGGCCTTCAACATCATCCGCAAACGCGAAGTCCGCGGCAAACTGGTGATCCGGATGGGCAGGGCGGACTGAGTCAACCCGTCCACTCTCGCACGATGTCTTCCAACACCGCGCGTTTTCGTTCGGTTGGCGGTTCGACTGGGCTGCCGACATAGACGAAGCCGGCGATGCGTTCGTTTTCGCCGAGACCCAGCGCGGCGGCCACGTCGTCGTTATAGGCCGGCCATTCGGTCAACCATTGCGCGGTGAAGCCCATGGCGTGGGCCGCGTTCAACATGTTCATGCAGGCCGCCCCGCTGGACAATTGCTGTTCCCATTCGGGGATCTTGTGTTCCTTGACCACCCGCGACGTAACGGCGACGACCACCGGGGCGCGCTGGAAACGTTCGCGCTCGATCTCAAGCAGTTCGTCGAAAGTATCGTCATTGGCCTTCTCGAAAGCGTCGGCCAGCACGTCGCCGAATTTGGCGCGCGCGTCGCCCTTGATGACGATGAACTGCCAGGGGCCGAGCCGGCCGTGGTCGGGCACCCGGATGCCGGCGGCGAGAATTTGTTGTAGCTGATCGTCGTCCGGCCCCGGATCGGTCATGTTCTTGGCGGTGACCGAGCGGCGCTGGGTCAGAAAATCGATAATTTCAGGCATGTTGTCCTCTTTTATTGAGATTTCTCGGCGCGGTCCCGTTCCAGCTGACGTAGTGCGCCGCGCTGTATCTTTCCCGTCGCCGTGTGGGGCAGCTCATCGACGAATTCGATGGCGCGGGGGTATTTGAACGCCGAAATCTGGGATTTCACGAAATCCTGCATCTCCGCGATTAATTCGTCGTTCGCGCTGGATGAATCGTTGAGCGCCACGAACGCCTTGACGATCTGCCCTCTGCCCGCGTCGGGCGCGCCGACAACGGCGCATTCCCGGACTTTCGGGTGTTCCAGGAGCACCGCTTCGACCTCCAGCCCCGACACGTTGTAACCGCCGGTCAGGATCATGTCGTCGGTACGGGCTTCAAAGTAGATGTAGCCATCCTCGTCGATCCGGGCAAGGTCGCCGGAGCAGTTCCAGCCGTCATGGACGTAATTTTTTTGCCGCTCGATATCGTCGAGATAGCGGCAACCATTGGGGCCCTTGATCAGTATCTGGCCGATGTCGCCCGCCTTGACGTCGTTGAATTCGTCATCGACCACGCGGATCTGGAAACCAGGGATCGCCCGGCCGATGGCGCCGGGGCGGATATCGTCGCCCGAAGCCGAAATGAAAATATGCAGTATTTCGGAAATGCCGTAGCCGTTGATCAGTTCGACCCCGGTAATTTCCTTCCATTCGCGGAACACGGCCGGCGCCAGCGGTTCGCCGCCGGCAATGCATATCCTCAGACTCGACAGATCATAATCGCGGGCTTTGTCGAGCATCAGCTTGTAGCCCGACGGGGTGGAAAAACACACCGTCGCGCGGTATTTCTCAATGGTTTGCAGCAGCACTTCGGGCGTGGCGCGCTCCACCACCACGGACGCGCCGCCGAACAACATGGTGTCCGCTATATAGGCGCACAGCCCATACAGGAACGCGATTTGCGGGCTGCCGCAGATGATATCGCCGGGCCGGATGCCGACCACATGTCCGATAAAACAATGGGCGGCGGCCAGCAGATCGCGGTGGAAATGCAGCGTGCCCTTGGGCGTGCCGGTCGAGCCCGAGGTAAAGCCGATGATCGCCGGGTCGTCGGCCGATGTATCCACGTTCTCGAACGTAGAGGGCTTGTCCGCCATCAGCGCTTCGAGCCCGTCCGGCCCGTCGCCGCCAAAATAGAGAATGCGTTGCAGATCGGTGGCGGTGTTCTTCGCGGCCTCGATATCGTCGGCCAGCTTGATGTCGGAAATGGCGAACCGGACCCTGGCCTTGCCGATCATGTAGACCAGTTCGCGCTCGCGCAGCACCGGCATGGTGGCGATGGCGACGCCGCCGGCCTTGAGCACCGCGAAAAACGCCGCGATCAGCATGGGGTGGTTGCCGGAGCGCAGAATCACCCGGTTGCCGGGTTGAAGCCCCAGCTCGTCGACCAGCACATGGGCGATCTGATTGGCCTTGGCCTGAAGCTCCTTATATGTCCAGACTTCGTCCTCGAAAAGCACCGCCGGTTTGTCGGCAAAACCGCCCGCAACCTGCTTGTCGAGGATTTCTCCGGCCGCGTTCATCCGCGCCGGGTAGGCGGCGAGCTCCGGCAGGACGGAATAATCCATCTCGGGCCACAGCTCTTTCGGCGGTAGATTGTCACGGATGTAAGTATCTGTGTGAGCGGTCGGTTTGGGCATGTTGATTTTCGCCGTTTTCTGAAGCCGCGACCATATCGCCGGGGACCTTCCAAGCCAAGAATTTACAGCCCCCGGCTTGAATGATAGCTTCTCGCGCTTCCAGGAGGGTTTGTTGCAGAATCTCGTACAGCTTGAACTCATTCGCGAATCGCTGATCGCCGTGGTCGGCGAGATGCGGGCGAATATAATCCATTCGTCCTATGCGCCGATCATCTATGAGGGCCATGATTTTTCCTGCGCGCTGATGTCGGCCAACGGCCGCCAGGTGGCGCAGGGGCTGGCCGATCACCCGATCCACATATTCGCGGTGCCCTATTCGACCCGCCAGGTGGTCGCGGCCTTCAAGGACGATGTCAACGAAGGCGACCTGTTCCTGCATAACGATCCCTATACGGGCGGCACCCATCTCAATGACGTATTGCTGCTGCACCCGGTGTTTTTCGAGGGCAAGCTGGCCATGTTCGCGGCCACGCGCTGCCATTGGAACGATGTCGGCGGCATGACGCCGGGCAGTCTTTCGGGGCGGGTCAATGAGATTTACCAGGAAGGCATCCGCATCACGCCGACCAAGGTCTGCGACCGGGGCAAGATGAATGACGCGTTTGTCGAGCTCATGTTCAACAATATGCGGGGCCGCGCCGAACGGTTGGGCGATTTTAACGCCATGCTGGGTACCGGCCGCAAGGCGCAGGAACATATCGAACGGCTGTTCAAGCGCTTCGGCGGGCGCGAACTGCTCGACGGCATCGATGAGCTGATCGCGCGCTCGGAACGTTTGCTGCGCGCCCGCATCGCTGAATGCCCCGATGGCGACTATTACGCGGAAGGCTATATCGAAAGCGACGGCACCAACCCGGACCCGCTCGTGGCGCGGCTGAAACTGACCGTCGCCGGCGATACGATCCGCGCCGATTTCACCGGCACCTCGGCCCAGACCAACGGTCCGACCAATTGCGGTCCGGCCATGGCGCTGAACGCGGTCGGCACCATCGTGAAGGCCTTTCTGGATCCGAAAACGCCGATAAACGAAGGCTCGTTCCTGCCGATCGATCTGATCGCGCCCGAGCGCAGCTTTATCAACGCGCGCGAAACCTCGCCCTGCGGCGGGATGGCCGAGGTCAAGTTTCTGGTCGACAGCGTGGTCGCCGCCGCCATGGCCCAAGTCGCGCCTCATATGGCGGTCGGCGATCTCAAGGGCGGCGCCAATCACATCATCATCGCCGGGCCGGATGCGCGCGGCGAAGGCGGTTATATCCATTACGAATGGCCGGCGGCCGGCACCGGCGCGTCCGCCGGCGTCGATGGCGGAAACGCGGTCCGAAGCTATAACGAGGGCGATTTCAACTCTATCCAGTCGGTCGAAACCGTCGAGGGCGCGTTCCCGCTGCGGGTCGAACGCTGCGAAATCCGCGAAGGCTGCTGCGGTGACGGCGAGTTCCGCGGCGGTTTCGGGCTGCGCCGCGATATCCGCGTGCTGGGCGGTTCCGCCATGCTGTCGGTGCTGTCCGACAAGAACGTGATTCCGCCCTATGGCGTCGATGGCGGACGCAACGGCGCGGCCAACCGGTTCACCGTGCTGCGCGGCGGTGAATTGGTGGAACCGTCCGACCAGCCGGGCAAAGTGTCGGGCTTTCCGCTGAAACAGGGCGATATCGTGCGCGAGGAAACCTCGGGCGGCGGCGGTTATGGCGACCCGCTGGCGCGCGACCCGGCCAGGGTGCTGGATGATTTGAGCGAGGGTTATCTGACCCCCGGCCAGGCGGCCAATCGATTTGGCGTGATCCTCGATGATGGCGGCGCGGTCGACGGGGCCGCGACGGCCGCGCGTCGGGCCGAGCTTGGTTCTCAGATCGTCACGGTCGCGTTGCAGGCGGCCAATGAAGAAATGTTCCGTGGCCCGAGGCGTGAATTCATTCTGCCGGCGGCCATCGCAAACAATTTGGGCGTCGGCGACGGCGAATTGGTCGAAATCACCACTGGACGCGGCGCGCCGTTGCGCGCCTGGGCGCGGCTCGGCGGCGCGGACGGCGACGAGCTCGTGGTCGGCGCGACCACTTTCGGGCTGATCAACGCCGCGCCGGGCGACCGTGTCGCGATCCGCCCCGTGTCGCGTATTCCGGAGTTGTAAGCCGATGGTCGAACCGCGTTATATTATCGGCGTCGATGTCGGCGGCACCTTTACCGACATTTTATGTCTCGATGCCGAGACCCAGGAATTGCTGTCCGCCAAGGTTCCTTCCATGCCGGGCAGCCAGTGGCGCGGCGTGCTGTCTGCTTTGGAAGAACTTGGTATCGACGGCCGCGACATCCGCGCCTTCGTGCACGGCACCACCATTGCCACCAATTCACTGCTCGAACGCAAGGGCGCCAAAACGGCTCTGGTGACCACGGAAGGTTTCCGCGACACGCTGGAAATCGGTCGGACAAGACGGCTGATCGGCGGGTTGTTCGATATCAAATTCACCCGTCCCGAACCGCTGGTCGGGCGCGATTTGCGGCTTGAAGTACCCGAGCGGGTCGATGCGGCGGGCGACAATATCCAACCCCTTGACGGGTTTGATTTTTCGGCAATCGCGGACAAGCTGCAATCAGAGAATGTGGAGACCGTCGCGGTCTGTTTCCTCAACAGCTTCCTCAATGACGATAATGAGAAAGTCGCGGCTGGAAAACTGCAAGAGCTGTTTGGCGATTTGCCGATCTGCCATTCGACCGCGGTGGTGCGCGAAAAGGGCGAGTTCGAACGGGTCTCGACCTGTGTCCTGAATGCTTATCTGACACCCATCGTGGGAAATTACCTCGACACGCTGACCGGCGAGCTGGAAGGGCAGGGGCTGTCGGCGCCGGTCAGCATTATGGGCTCCAATGGCGGGGTGATGACCCTGGCCGCCGCGGCCAACTTCGCGGCCGGCACGTTCCTGTCGGGACCGGTCGGCGGCGCGGGCGGCGCAATTCGGATTTGCGAGATGGCCGGCGTGCCGGGCTGCATCACTTTCGACATGGGCGGCACCTCGACCGATGTGGCGCTGATCCACGACCTCACGCCCCGCATCAGCCATGCCAATCAGATCGACGCATACCCCTTGCAGGTCCCGCAGCTTGATATTCACACCATCGGCGCAGGCGGCGGGTCGATCGCATGGGTCCAGGATGACGGCACGCTGGAACTCGGCCCGCGAAGCGCCGGCGCCGTTCCCGGTCCGGCGTGTTATCAGCGCGGCGGGACCGAGCCGACGATTTCCGACGCCAATCTGCTGCTCGGCCGCCTGCCGACCGACCGGGCGCTGGCGGGCGGGTTGCGGCTGTCCCATGAGCTGGCGGAAAAATCTTTCACCGATCTTGCTGCCAAGCTGGGCGGCGGCGACCCGGTGGCGCTGGCCGACGGGGTGTTGCGGATTGCGGTCGCCAAGATGGCCGGCGCGGTGCGCGAGGTTTCGGTCCATCGCGGCTTCGATCCACGCGATTTTGCGTTGCTCGGTTTCGGCGGTGCTGGTCCCATGCATGTTTTTCTGGTGGCCGAGGAACTCGCCATTCCCCAGGTGCTGATCCCGCGTTTTCCCGGCCATTTGTCGGCGCTGGGTCAGCTTCTGGCCGATTTGCGGCATGATTTCGTGCTCGCCTGGGGCGGCAGGTTGAGCGATCTGTCGCTCGACGCCTTTCGCGCCCGGGCGCTGGACATGCGCGACAACGGCGCGCACATGCTGGACTCCGACGGCTTTGACGCCACGCGCCAACGCCACGAATTCACCGTCGATATGCGCTATGTCGGCCAGTCCTTCACGCTGTCCGTGGTCTGCGAACCGGACACGACCGATTGGGATACGCTGCGGGCCGGCTTCGGCCGGCGTCACGCCGAAACCTTCGGCCATTCCGACGCCGAGCATGACGTGGAAATGGTCAATATCCGGCTGGCGGCCCACGGGCTGGTCGATAAGCCCGAGCTGAAATTCGCGCCCGAGCGCGACGGCGACCCGCTGATCGAGCGCCGCCGGGTCTGGTTCGGCGACGGCTGGACCGATTGCCCGGTCTTTGACCGCGCCGCCATGGCCGCCGGATTCGAACTCACCGGTCCCGCGATTATCGAGGAAGCGGGCGGCACTTCGATCGTGCCGCCCGACTGGCGCGTCACCGTGCACGCCTCCGGTTCGCTCGATTGCCGGTTGCCGCAGGGCGCATAGTGGATAAAATTAAAGCCGTCCATTTGTAATCAACGGAATTTGCCATGACACCAGCCGATATTGTGATCAGCGATACGGATCAACATTCCGGTTCCGGCGCCCCAGGCGCTATGAGCCATGATGAATATTACGAGATCGCGGCGGCAAGCCTGCCGGGCGGCGGGCTGGGCAGCTATTCCCTGCCCGACGACGTGCGTTTCGTGATCCACAAGGGCGAAGGCCCGCGTCTCCAGGATGTGCGCGGGAAATGGTATATCGATTATGTCGGCGGCGCCGGCGCGCTGATCCTGGGTCATGCCCACCCCGATGTGGTCGCGGCGTCCCAGGAACAAATCGCCAAGGGCCTGCATTTCTTCGGTACGCTGAACGAGTTGGCGATCCAGCTCGCCGCGGAACTGGTCGACGCGATCCCGTGCGCCGATAAAATTACCTTCGCCACCACCGGGTCCGAGGCGACCCAATACGCCATGCGCATGGCGCGCGCCTTTACAGGCAACAACAATATTCTGAAATTCGAGGGCGCCTATCACGGCAATCACGATTATTCCAATTTCTCGGTCACGCCTCGGTCGTTGTCGAACTATCCGGCGGGCCAGCCCGATAGCGGCGGCATTCCGGCGCAGGTCCATTCGTCAATTTTAATCTCGCCTTTTAACGATCTTGATACGACACGCCGCATCGTCGAAGAAAACCGCGACGATCTGGCCGCCATCATTGTCGAGCCCGCGCAACGCGTGATTTTCCCACGTCCGGATTTCCTGCCCGGGCTGCGCAAGATCTGTGACGATAACGGCATCCTGCTGATCTTCGACGAGGTGGTGACCGGGTTCCGGCTCGGCTGGGGCGGGGCGCAGGAATATTTCGGCGTGATCCCCGATATCGCGAGCTACGGCAAGATCGTCGGCGGCGGCGGGCCGGGGGCCTGTGTCGGCGCGCGGGCCGATATCATCGATCTGTGCAACCCGCTCAACCGGGGTCAGGCCAATTACGCCTATATCAACGGCACCCTGCACGGCAATCCGGTGGCCGCCGCCGCCGGCCTTGCGACCTTGAATGTCCTGAAACAGCCCGGCGCGTACAAGACCCTTCATGAAAATGCCGCCACGCTGCAAAAGGAATGCCAGAAGGTGCTCGACCGGCACAGGCTTTCGGCGCTGGCGATCGGCGAGGGGTCGCTGTGGCAGATCATGTTCACGGACAAGGTTCCGCAAAACCATGCCGACGTGATGCATTCGGATGGGGCCGCAACCCGCGCCCTCGATCTCGCTCAGATGAAGCAGGGGCTTTACGTGCTGCCCGGCGTGCGGCGTTTCGTGTCCCTGGTCCATACGGATAAGGAATTCGAGGAAACCGTGACGGCGCTCGACGCGGCCTGCCGGGCGGTGGAGTGATGGCGGGGCCGGCCAAGGGCGGCGCGGTTCTGTTTTCCGAAATGACCCCGCCCGACGGCGGCGAGGATCTGTTCAACGAATGGTATGACGGCCATCACACGCCGAGCCATGTCAACGGCGTTCCTGGGTTTCTCTCGGCGCAGCGCTATAAGTCTTCGCTCGGGCCGCATTATCTCGCGATCTATGATCTGGAGTCGCCGGCGGCGCTCGATTGCGAGGAATACCGCTCGCGAAAATTCACCCCCGACGGGCCGACCAAGGAAATGCTCGGTTCGGTGTCGGGCTTCACGCGCTATATCGCCAATGAGATCAGCTTCCAGGTGCGCGACGGCATGACCGCCGAGCAGGCGATTGATTCCGAAATGATCCTGGCGGTGTTTTTCGCAGCACCGGCCGAACACTGGTCCGAGCTGGTCAATTGGTATGAGACCGAGCACACCCCCATGCTGCTGCAATGCCCCGACTGGAACATGACCCGCCACATGGAAATCGTCGATGCCGACCCGGATCCGTTCAGCCACGTGATGCTGCATTACGTGCGCGATGTGTCCGCAATGAAATCGCCCGAGGTCGAATTATCGCGCCAGACCGACGAGTATAAACGGCTCCAGGCGGCGGATTGGTACGAGGCCAATTTCGTATCTTACCGGCGGCGCGCCACGCGCTTTTTGCCGGGATAATTTTATCTTAAAACAGGGAGCAGACCATGTCTGATGAACGCAGCGATCTCTATGAAGCAGGCCTCAAGACAAGGCGCGAAGTACTCGGCTCGGGATGGGTCGACCCGCAGATGGAAAAGGCCAAGACCGATCCGTTCACCGCCGCGATTGCCGATCTGGTGAACGAATATTGCTGGGGCTATGCCTGGACCCGCCCCGGCCTCGACCGCAAGACCCGCTCCATGCTGAACCTCGCCATCCTGACCACGCTCGGCAAGATGACCGAACTCAAGGGCCACACAAGAGGCGCGATCGAGAACGGCTGCACCAAGGAAGAGATCATGGAAGTGCTGCTGCACACCACGATATACGCCGGCGTTCCCGCCGGCGTCGACGCCTTCCGCAACGCCAAGGAAGCGCTTGACGCGTTGGAGGGGTAAAACCTGTTCCGGCCTAATCGAATGGCATGAAATGATGTGTCGGGCGGACTCGGCGCGTCATATCATCGGGCGAACTGATCGAACCCATTGGGAGCCGGTCCGTTTTGCTCAAACGCCTTTTTGGCGTTTTTATGATCCTGTTCGCCGCGCCGTCGTTGGCCAATGTAACATCCGGCGAAACGGCGTTCCGCGCGGCCGATCCGCCGCCGCCGAGGCGCGGCGTCGCCCCCAATGGACTCCTCCGCCGGCCGCCCATACAATCTCGCCCGCCAGTTGCCCTGAAAGTATAAATTTCACATGCCGGAAGAACGCGTCCAGAGAAGGCTTGCGGCGATCCTCGCCGCCGAAATCGTCGGCTAAGCAGGAGCTTCGGCGGGCCATTGACCTCAATCCGAGTTTTTCGGAGGCATATCTTTCGCTTAGTCAGGTCCTGACGGAGGATGGGCGTCCCAACGAAGCAATTCCTGTTTTGGAAACAACGATGCGGCTCAGTCCCAACAGCCCATTGGGGTTTGCCGCGATGGCCAATCTCGGTCGCGCACATCTCCACATGAAAGAGTTTGACGAAGCCAAGCGGTGGGCTGAAATGGCGATCCGTCATTCACCGGCTGCTGATTGTGACTATCTTGTGCTTTTGTCCAGCCTGGGTCACATGGGCCTTGGGGAGGAGGCGCGCGCCGTGCGCCAAACATACCTCCTCAGAAGACCGGCCTTTTCGATCAGCGATGTTCCAAAACGATTGCCATACAGGCGACAAGAGGATGTGGAGTTGGTGTCCGACGGCCTCCGTAAAGCAGGCCTTCCGGAATAAGCCGCAAGGTCTCCGTCATTGGCAGCCCAATCGTTCAATGTTCCGCCAGCAGGGTTCCGTATCCCGTGATGCGGTCTTCGATGCCGGCGGCGCGCAAGGACGCCCAGAAGGTTGAGATATTCGACGTGATCACCGGCTTGCCGAGGTCTTTTTCGAGCGCGTCGACCACGTCGAGGGAGCCGAAATCGGTGCAGCAGATCAGGATTGCCTGGGCGTCGGGGCGGTCGACCGATTTGGCGTGGGCGTATATTTCCGCCGGCGGCACGCGGGACATCTTCTTGATGCCTTCGGGTGACGAATTGAGGCTGAGCCCCGCCATGGCCAGAACCTCGACGCTGTGCTCGGCGAGGAATTCCTTTTCATGTTCGTTGGTGGCGTCCGTATAGGGCGTCGCCATGGAGATTTTGCTCGCGCCGAGCGCGTCCAGCGCCTTCAGGATCGCGCCCGCGGTTGAGATGGAGCCAACCTTGCCGATTTCCTCCATCTTGCCGATCAGCAAATCCGCCGGACACGCCATGGAGCCCGCCGTGCAGCCATAAGCCATCAGATCGACGCCGCATGTCGCCAGTTCACTGACCGCCGCATCGACATCGTTCAGCAGGGTCACATAATTGTCGGCGGCTGGATCGGCATGCATTGGCGAGCGGGTGAAATGATAGCTCACCCCGTCGGGTTTCAGCCGGTTGAATTCGGTCTCGTTGGTGGTGTTGCTGGGCGGCACGATCACGCCGATCCGCGCCCGCCAGCCATTGGGTTTCAGTTCCTCGATCCCGACCATGGGTCCATCGCCTCCAATTGAATGCATCCAGCAGGAGAATGCCAAGGCCGGGCTTCCGGCGCAACAATGGTTGATCATCCGGAGCAATCGAATGTAGGCCGTATTCGCCGGAATCCACGAAAATCCCTCTCCCCTTCGCGGGAGAGGGGGGACCCGCCGCGTAGCGGTGGGGGGGTGGATGTCTGAGGGCAATATAAGAGCATTTCTTGACGCGCGGACGCGCTTCCCCCTCACCCTCCCATGCTGCGCATGGGTCCCTCCCTCTCCCACGGAGGGGAGAGGGGAATCCATCGGGGTTGACCATCCCGGGAGGCCGGGTATGTTTGCGATTGAAGTGGTTCTGGAGTGCGAAAATGGCGGACGACAGGGTTTTAATCGCGGGCTCGGGGCCGGTGGG
>JAYZAW010000044.1:0-4815 GCA_036339495.1 Pseudomonadota bacterium
TTCCGCCGTGCCCGACGCGATCGTCACGTTCCCGCCGACCACCAGACCGTTGCGGTTCTCCATCAGCGCATGCCCCATGAAACACAGCTGCAAAATCTGCCGAAAGCGACCCAAGAACGTCGTTCACGATCCCGCGAATGAGCCGAAGAGGATGCCGCGCCGGAACCCGGACCTCAAGATCAACTTAGTTGAATAAACTGCCACTCAAACGATCCTCGCCACGTACCGGACACCTCCATCGGTTTCTCAAAAGAGAGAATCACGTTACCATCCCAAAGACGTGGAGTTTTTCGACAGCCTGCTAGCCGGTGCCGACTCCCAAAAGGCCGCCGATGGAATATGTGGCGATTCCCGCCGCCGCGCCGATCAGCAGCATGCGCGCGCCGCCGTAAAACGCGTTGCGGCCCGAAAACAGGCTCAACACCGCGCCGACCACGAACAGCGCCCCGGCCGAAATCCACGCCGCGGCCGATAGCGCCTCACCGCCCAAACCGAGCAGGAAGGGGATCAGCGGCAGGATCGCGCCGACGCAGAACGAAATAAAGGATGAATTCGCCGCGCCCCAAGGTGAGCCGAGCTCATCCGGGTTGAGGCCGAGTTCCTCGCGCGCCAGCGTATTCAGCGCCTGTTCCGGGTTGGCGATCATCAGCTTGGTGATCCGCCGCGCTTCCTCCATGGGCAGACCGCGCGCGCTATAGATCAGCGCGAGCTCTTCCGCCTCCTCGTCCGGGTAGCGCTCCAGTTCCTCGCGCTCCTGGGCGATCTGGTATTCATAGAGTTCGCGCTGCGAACGCATGGAAATATATTCACCCGCCGCCATGGAAAACGCGCCCGCAAGCAACCCAGCGATCCCGGTCAGCAAAACGATCTGGGCATCATCGATGGCGCCCGCGACGCCGAAGATCAGACAGGTATTGGAGATCAGACCGTCATTGACGCCGAACACGCCGGCGCGCAGCGTGCCGCTCTGGCCGACGCTGTGCCGGCCGCCGAACTCAGTCACCGATGTCGGCATGATATGCCCTGATTCGATGTCCGGCTGGGTATAGATCGACACCCCGCGCACCTTCATTGAGGCCAACATGAGGTGGGTGCGTTCCGGCGTCAGCGCGCGGGTCAACAGCGCCACCAGCCGGGCGCGAATGGTCGGGCTGAATGGCGGCGGCTGAGGATCCATGCCGCGCGCCACTATCGCCGCCTGTTCCTCGGCGGCGCCGGCGAGATCGCGAAATAGTTTCTGTCGGTGTGGGTCGGGTTCCGCCGCCTCTGCGACGCCGTAGAGCCAGGATGACGATTTCTCCTCGCGCCAGGCCTCAAGGTCTTTTTGATAGTCGTCGTCCGTCACGGCTGGTCGGTCTCCCTGGCGACGATCTTACGTGGTTCGGCGGAGCCGGCAAAGGCGATCGTTTAAGCGAGACATAGACAACCTCAAGGAAGTAGGATAATTCAGATATTGCAAAGGGGGCAATCATGGATCAGGCAACGGTTTCAACCACCGATAAGGCCCGGGTCGGCGGCCCGCCCAAATTTCTTGGTTTCGACCATGTCAGCGCGCCGGTGTGCGATCTCGACGAAAGCATCCGGTTTTACCGCGATGTCCTCGGCGGCGAGTTGCTGGTGACGGAATCTGCATTCGCCCTTTTCCGGATCGCGGAGACACGGGTCGGGATCGGGTCGGCCGGCACCTCGTTTATGACGGAAAGCGCCGAATACCCGCATTTCGCCTTCAAGATCGGCCCCACGGAAATTGTCCAGTTGAAGGAATGGCTCACCGCCTGCGGCGTCCCGAGCTCCAATTTCTGGACCCGCCAGGGCATCGAAACACTGATGTTCTTCCGCGACCCATCGGGCAATGTAATCGAATTATTCTGTGAATCCGGTTTTGAAGGCGCGGAGGATCTGCCCAGGGGGCCGGCGCGCGGCCACGACATCACAATCGATATCGACGCGCTCAACTATACCAGCTGGAGCTTGCCGACAGGCTAATTCCCGTGCAGCCTGACCGGCAGGCTGCCGAAACCGTGCAGGGTGTTGTTTAACCGACGCTCGCCCGGCGCGGTGGTTTCGATGCGCTCGACCCGCTTGATCATTTCGCCGAACAGCGCGTCCATTTCAAGCCGCGCGATGACCTGCCCGACGCATTCGTGAATGCCGTACCCGAAACCCATATGCCCGCTGGCGTCGCGGTCGATATCGAACACATCCGGGTTTTCCCATCGGCGCGGATCGCGGTTGGCGCAGCCGGGCGCAACCATGATTTTTTCGTCTTCGGCAAGGTGAACGCCGCCGATTTCGACGTCGCGCGTGGTCGTGCGGAACAGACCCTGGAACGGAGAATCAAACCGAACGACCTCCTCGATCGCGGCGCGTACGCGGTTCGGATTGTCTCTCAGCCTGGTCCATTGTTCGGAATATTCGGCGAAGCAGTTGATCACATTGCCGATGGTGTCGACCGTGGTGTCGAGCCCCGCCCCGAGATATGAGCGCACGATGAACAGCGCCTCATGCTCGCTGATCTCGCCTGCATCGAAGGCTTCATACACCTGGGCTCCCAGCCCGTCGGTGGTGAGTTCTTCGCGGGTGCAGCATTTCATGATGTAGTCGGTGACCGGCGCGGCGCGCTGCGTGGATTTTTCGAACAGCTCGTTGAACGGGCCGAAACCGTTGAAGATCATGTCGCCATAAGGCAGCAGATGTTCGCGCCCCTCGGGCTTCAACCCGATGGCGTCGGGAAAGACTTTCAGGATATAGGCTTGCGCGATATCGCCAACCGCGTCCACATCGTCCTTGTTCAGTAGCCGGTCGATCAAAGCGCCGGCTTCTGCTTCAAAAATCGCCTTCATTCGCCGTAGATTTTTCTGGCTCATCACGCGGCCCGCGACTTCGCGCCGTCCGGTATGATCGGGCGGGTCGGCTTCCAACAGCAGGCTGGGCGGCCGCCAGGGTTTTTCCGTATGAAAATTGGCCATGCCGACCCCGGCGCTGGAACAATAGGTTTCGTAATCCTTCAGGATTTCATTGACCAGCTCGTGCCGACCGGTCGCCCAGACATTGTACGCGCTCAGCCAGACCAGCGGCGCGGGGTCGCGCAGGGATGCATGCCACCCCAATGGGTCAAGAATATTTTCCGACGTGAAGATATCTAGGTCGACTGCGACAACATTGTCCGGCTTGGCGTCGAGCATTGCTTTCATCCTCCCGCTTGCGCGCCGAATTATATCATTTTCCGCGGATTGCATGCTATTCGTCATTGACCCAGATCAATAAAGGAGAGCGTGTCATGCGCGCCGTGGTGGTCCGCGAATTCGGGCCGGTCGATGCCCATCGGGTCGAGGAGTTTCCCGATCCAGCTGCCGGACCGGGGCAGGTTCTGATCAATGTGGCCGCGGTCGCGCTGAATTTTTCCGATCGCTTGATGATCCAGGGCATCTATCAAGTCAAACCCGACCGCCCGTTCGTGCCGGGCCGCGACGCCGCCGGCGTGGTCGCGGCGGTCGGCGACGGCGTGACGCGCTGCGCGCCCGGCGACCGGGTACTCGCGGTGGTGACAAGGGGCGCCTACGCGGAAAAGCTGGCGGCTGATGAGAGCCACTGTTGGGTAATCCCCGACGACATGGACTTCACCACCGCCGCGGCCATGGGCAATGTCTATCTCACCGCTTATCTCGCGGCGATCGAACGCGGCCGAATGAAGTCCGGCGAAACCGTGCTGGTAACCGGCGCGTCGGGTGGGGTCGGGCTCGCCTGCGTCGATATCGCGCGAGCGCGGGGCGGGCGCGTCATCGCCGGGGTGACATCGGCCGACAAGGGCGCATTGGCCCAGGCCCACGGCGCGGCGCACGTGGTCGATCTGTCGGCGGACGATCTGCGCGCTGCGCTGCGCGATGAAATCTCCGAAGCGACCAATGGGGCCGGGGTCGATCTCGTGCTCGATGTGGTCGGCGGCGATGTGTTCGACGCCGCCCTGCGCACATTGTCCATGAATGGCCGGCTGATCAGCATCGGCTTCGCGTCGGGCCGCGTGCCGGAAGCGAAAGCGAATTACCTGCTGCTGAAAAACATTTCCGTCGGCGGGGCCTATGTGGACCCGCATATCGCGGACGCGCCGGGGCGGGTCGCGGCCGCGTTCGGCGAAATGTTCGATATGTACCGGCGCGGCGAAATCCATCCGGAAATCATGGCGATCCGCCCGCTGGATGAATTTGCCTCCGCGCTCGGGCTGTTCGATGCGCGCGGCGTGCGGGGCAAGATCGTCCTGACCGTCGATTAGGTCGTCGCCACGAAGAAAATCCGCCGAAATGGAAACAAGGTCTTGCCGTATTTTTTCCTTGGGATAGGCAATCGCGACGCGGCGGCGGTATTCGGTCTCGAAGGCGTCGCGCTCATCGCCTTTCAGGGCGTTGAGAAGAGGCGACATCCAGGCGCCCTTGGTCCAGTCCGCCATACGATTGTCGCCGTCCTGCGCCTGGATGAAGTCGCTCTCCCATAAATTCAAGGACCTCACGCGCGGTGCGATCAAATCGTAGTAAAAGCGCGGTTCCTGTACCGGGACGGGCCGTCAAGCGCGGTTTCATTGACCAGTGAGAGGCCGCGCGCCTGATAATTGCGCGGCATCTAAACCGCCAGTACGCCGCCCGGCGCCAGCATGTGGAGCAGGCGTGGAAACAGCCTGTCGTGATCATCGAGCCAATGCAGCGCGGCATTGGTGAATATCAGGTCGGGCGGAGTTCCAGGTTCCCAGTGATTAAGATCGGTTTCGGCGAGGCCGGCCAGGATATTTCACGAGGGTTGATCGGCGAAGGCGCCCGCGTCCCG
>JAYZAW010000045.1:0-9452 GCA_036339495.1 Pseudomonadota bacterium
CGCGTTATTTGTCGCTTTCATCGGTGATCATGGTGCCGAGCTTGAAGGCGCCGAAGGTCGGCTTGTAGCTCTTCTCGTCGAGGAACTGGCGCAGGCCCGTATTGTAGGAATCCTCCTTGTCGCCGACCTTGATCGCCTTGCCCTTCTCGGCCAGGTAATCATAGGCCTGGTCGTAGTCCATCGTCGCCACCTTGCGCACCGCGTGCTTGGTCGCGCGCAGAACGTTCGGGCTCTTTGACATCAGCTTTTCCGCCAGCTCGGTCACCGCGTCCTCGAGCTCGTCCTCCGGCACGGCGGAATTCACCATCCCGATGCGCACCGCCTCGTCGCCGTCGAACGCCTCGCCGAGACACGCGTAATACATGGCGTGCCGCATCAGCACCGAATCCACCACCACCTTGGACACCAGCGCGCCCGGCAGGATGCCCCAATTGACCTCCGACAGCGAGAACGTCGCGGTCTTGGCGGCGATCGCGAAATCCGTCCCCAGCAGCTGCATGAACGCCCCGCCGACGCAATAGCCCCGGATCATGGCGATGGTCGGCTTGTCGTAATTGATCATCCGGTCCCAGCGCCACGCATTGGCCGCGCGCTGCGCCTTCTTGCGCTCCAGCGGATCGTTCTCCAAATCGCGGAAGAATTTCTGCAGATCCTGCCCGGCCGAGAAATTGCCGCCCTCGCCGGTGATCACCACGACCCGGACATCGGGGTCGACTTCCATGCGCGCCAGCGCGTCCTGCATGTCGTAATGCAGCTGCGGGCTCATCGCGTTGCGCTTTTCCGGCCGGTTCATGCTGGCCCAGCCGATCCCGTCGCGGATATCGACCTTTACGTTCTCATACGAATAGTCGGACATTCTTCATTCCATTTGCTCATCTTCTAACCTGGCGCGACATTAAACGAAGCCCCCGGGAAGTCCAAACGATGAGGCGGAACCGTGGACAAGGATGGTCGAATGGGCCTAAATAGCGCCTGTAGAGAATAGGCAGTAAATCGGCGGAGACATGCCATGGCGGCATTCGATATCTCGCAAAAACTGGATGGATTGATCGACGATCGCGTCGATGACGGCATGTTCCGGGTGCATCGCAGCTTCTTCCACGACGCCGATATTTATGACGCGGAGATGGAAGCCATCTTTGAAAATAATTGGGGGTTTCTGTGCCACGAAAGCCAGATTCCCAACCCCGGCGATTTTTTCGCGACCCATATCGGCCGCCAGCCGGTCTTCGCCCACCGCCAGCAGGACGGCTCGATCCGTGCCTTCGCCAATGCCTGTTCCCATCGCGGCGCAATCCTGACGCCGCTGCAACGGGGCAACGCCAAAGTCCTGACCTGCCGGTTTCATGGCTGGTCCTATAGTTGCGACGGCAGATGCCTCAGCATCAAAAACCAGGACGCGGGCTTTCCCGAGGAAGGCTTCGACCGCTCCCATTTCGACCTCAACGCGCTAGCCGATGTCGGCGAGTATCGCGGCTTTGTTTTCGGCACGCTCAACAGTCGCGCGCCGTCGCTGGAGGACCATCTCGGCGAATCGCGGTTTCTGATGGATTTCTTCGCCGATCAGTCGCCCGACGGCATGGAAGTGCTGCCCGGATCCCAGACTTATGTTTGCGATCACAATTGGAAGCTCCAGGCCGAAAACGTCACCGACGGCTATCACGTGGGCACCGTGCACCGGAATTTCATGACCACCATGCTGGGGCGCGAGGCGCGGGAAAACGCGACCGGCATGATGCGCACCGAAACCGGCCGCATTAAAGGCAACGTGGCCAATGGCGGCTATTATCTCGGCAATGGCCATATCGCACTGTGGGCCGACCGGGCATCGCCCGACGCGGCCCCGCTGTCGCCGGCGACCGACCGGATCGAGGCGGAATTTTCAGAGACGCGCGCGCACTGGATGCTGCGCCGGGGCCGCAACGTGCTGGTATTCCCAAACATGGTGCTGAACGACCTCGCCTCGACCCATATGCGGACCTGCCGCCCGCTGGGCCCGACCAGATGCGAGGTCACCATCTGGTGCATCGCGCCGCGTGGCGAACCGGCCGAGGCGCGCGCCGCCCGGCTGCGCAAGTTCGAGGATTTCTTTCTGGTGACCGGGCTCGCCACCTCGGACGACGTGGTCTCGCTCGACACCGCGCAGGCCGGCACCTTCGGCGGGCAAGCGGGATGGAACGAATATACCCGCGGCATAACCGAGTTCACCTCGGGGCCCGACGAGGAGGCCAGGAATCTCGGCATGAACCCGGAAATAAGCAGCCCGAGTTGGGATCACGAAGCGGAATATATCGGTTTTTACCGGCATTGCCGCGACCTGCTGCGCAACCACGGCCAAACCGCCATCGCCGCCGAGTAATTTTGATCCGTTGTACCAGGACTTCCCATGACCGATACGCTCTGCATCGCGCTGACGCAGATTAATCCGACCGTCGGCGACGTGGTTGGAAATGTGGCCCGCCTGCGCCGGGCCCGCGCCGACGCCGCGGCCAAAGGCGCCGATCTGGTGGTGTCGTCCGAACTGGTGGTGTCGGGCTATCCGCCGGAAGATCTGGTGGTACGCCCGGTATTCCAGGACACGGTGGAGCGCGAAGTCGGCGCGCTGGCCGCCGAGACCGCCGATGGCGGGCCGGGTATGCTGATCGGCGCGCCCTGGGTCCAAGACGCCAAGCTCTATAACGCGGCGCTGCTGCTCGATGGCGGCGGGATCGCGGCGGTCCGCTTGAAACATGATCTGCCCAATTACGGCGTGTTCGATGAAAAGCGCGTGTTTGAAATCGGCCCGCTGCCGGGTCCGATGAATTTTCGCGGCGTGCGGCTCGGCGTCATGGTGTGCGAAGACATGTGGGCCGGCGACGTGACCGAGTGCCTGGAGGAATCCGGCGCGGAAATTCTGGTGGTGATCAACGGTTCGCCGTTCGAGGACGAAAAGCAGGACCAGCGGCTCAATCTCGCGGTGGCGCGGGTCACCGAATCCGGCTTGCCGCTGATCTATGTGAACCAGATCGGCGGCCAGGATGAGCTGGTCTTCGACGGATCGTCGTTCGCGCTCAACGGGGATTCATCGCTGTGCGCCCAGACCGCGAGCTGGCGCGAGGATATCCTGGCCACTCATTGGAAACGCGAAGACTCCGGCTGGGTCTGCGATATCGCCGAACGCATTGCCGCTCCGGAAGGCGAGGCCTCGGTCTACGCCGCCATGGTGCTGGGATTGCGCGACTATGTGCGCAAGAATGGCTTTCCCGGCGTCATCATCGGGCTTTCGGGCGGCATCGATTCGGCGCTGACCGCCGCCGTGGCGGTCGATGCGCTGGGCGCCGACCATGTGCGCTGCGTGATGATGCCGTCGCCCTATACGTCGGACAAAAGCCTGGAAGACGCCGCTTTGTGCGCGGAACGGCTCGGGGTGCGGCTCGATTCGATCTCGATCGGCCCCGCCATGGACGCGTTCGACGCCATGCTCGCCGACTCGTTCGGCGATCTGCCGCCCGACACCACGGAGGAAAACATCCAGGCCCGGTCGCGCGGCATGGCGCTGATGGCGCTGTCCAACAAGACCGGCGACATGGTGGTGTCGACCGGCAACAAATCGGAAATGTCGGTCGGCTACGCGACGCTCTATGGCGATATGTGCGGCGGCTATTCGGTGCTGAAGGACGTCTACAAGATGGCGGTGTTCTCGCTGTCGCGCTGGCGCAATGTGAACGTTCCGGATGGCGGGCTCGGGCCGGCCGGCGAAGTGATCCCCGAGCGCATCATCACCAAGCCGCCCTCGGCCGAGCTCAAGCCCGACCAGACCGACCAGGATTCCCTGCCGCCCTATGAAGACCTCGACCATATCCTGAACAGCCTAAACGAGCGCGACCTCTCGATCGACGACGTGGTCGCGGACGGCTATCCGCGCGAACTGGTGCTGCGGGTCTGGCGCATGCTGCTGGGCGCGGAATACAAGCGCCGCCAGGCGCCGCCGGGGGTCAAGATTACCGGGCGGTCCTTTGGCCGGGACCGCCGATATCCGATCGTGAACGCCTATCGCGGGAAGAGTTGATTTCTCGGCCCTTTCGCGGTCGCAATTAATTTGCTACCTGTCACAAAATTTACACTTCGGAGACGCTTGTGGCGCTGACGCTTTACAATACCCTTGAACGGGCCAAGCAGAAATTTACGCCGATCGATGATGCGGACGTACGCATGTATGTCTGCGGGCCGACGGTCTATGACTATGCCCATATCGGCAATGCCCGGCCCGTCGTGGTGTTCGATGTGCTGTACCGGCTGCTGCGCCGTCAATACGGCGCGGACCATGTCAAATATGTCCGCAACATCACCGATGTGGACGACAAGATCATCACCGCCGCCGGCGAGACCGGGGATGAAATCGACGGCATAACGAATAAATTCGCTGAAATATTTCAGAATGACATGGCGGCGCTGGGCGCGCTGCCGCCCGATCTGGAACCCCGCGCGACCGACCATATCCCGGAGATGATCGCGCTGATGGAAAAGCTGGTGGCCGATGATTTCGCCTATGCGGCGGAAGGCCATGTGCTGTTTTCGGTCGCGTCCATGGCGGATTACGGCCGGCTGTCGCGCCATTCGCGGGATGAGCTGATCGCCGGCGCGCGGGTCGAGGTTGCGCCCTACAAGAAGGACGCCGCCGATTTCGTGCTGTGGAAGCCGTCAACCGACGACCAGCCCGGCTGGGACTCTCCATGGGGCCGGGGCCGCCCGGGCTGGCATCTGGAATGCTCGGCCATGAGCGAAAAGCATCTCGGCCCCCATTTCGATATCCATGGCGGCGGGCTCGACCTGATCTTCCCGCACCACGAAAACGAAATCGCGCAAAGCGCCTGCGCCCATGAAGACCATGAGTTTGTCAATTACTGGGTGCATAACGGCTACGTCACCGTCGGCGGCGAAAAAATGTCCAAATCCGAAGGTAATTTCATCACCGTCCACGATTTGCTGGCCGAAGGTTTCCGAGGCGAATCGATCCGATTGGCGCTTCTGATGGGGCATTATCGGCAGCCGCTGGACATCACGCGGGAGAAGATCGAAGAGGCGAAGGGGCGGTTGGACCGGCTTTACGGCGCGTTGCGGGGTGTGGCGGATATCGAGCCTTTAAAATCGGGCGCGTTATTTTTAACCGTCAGAGACAGCCTCGAGGACGATCTGAACACGCCGAAGGCAATTGCTGATATCCACAATTTGGCGACCAAATTAAACATGCAGAAGAAAGAGGAACTTAAGCAACTTTTCAAAACCCAGTTGCTGGAGGCGGGCAAGCTGCTCGGCCTACTGCAGGAAGTTCCGGAAGATTGGTTTCAGGGCCAAGCGGAATTTGCCGGCGGTCTGGATGGGTATCAAATCGATACCTTGCTGGAACAGCGCATGGACGCTCGCAAGAACAAGGATTTCGCCGAATCCGACCGCATCCGTGATGGGCTTGCCAAACAGGGAATCGTTCTCGAAGACGGTCCCGACGGCACCACCTGGAGGCGGGCGTAATGGATAACGACAAACGCGTCTATCTGTTCGATTCCACGCTGCGCGACGGCGCGCAGACCCAGGGTGTTGATTTCGGGGTGGCCGACAAGGTCGCCATTGCGCGGGCGCTGGACCGGATCGGGATCGATTATGTGGAGGGCGGCTGGCCAGGGGCGAACCCGACCGACGATGCGTTCTTCGCCGACCCGCCGGAGCTGACCCACGCGAAATTTACCGCCTTCGGGATGACGCGGCGGCCCGGGCGCAGCGCGGAGAACGATCCGGGCCTGGCATCGATGCTCGACGCCAAGGCCGGGACCATCTGCATGGTGGGCAAGACCTGGGATTATCATGTCGATGTGGCGCTCAGCATTGAACGGCAAGAGAACATCGATATGATCGCCGAGTCGATCGCGTACCTTGCCGCCGCCGGGCGCGAGACCATGTTCGACGCGGAACATTTCTTCGACGGCTTCAAGGCCAACCCGGATTATGCGCTGCAATGCGTCACGGCGGCGCACAAGGCCGGCGCGCGCTGGGTGGTGCTGTGCGACACCAACGGCGGCACGCTGCCGGATGAGATCGAACGCATGGTCGGCGCGGTGATCGAACATGTGCCGGGAACATCCGTCGGCATTCATTGCCATAACGACACCGAAAACGCGGTGGCCAATTCGCTGGCCGCGGTGCGCGCCGGCGCGCGCCAGGTGCAGGGCACGCTGAACGGGCTCGGCGAACGCTGCGGCAACGCCAATCTGATCTCGCTGATCCCCAGCCTGATGCTCAAGATGGGCTATGAGACCGGGCTCGACGATGACGGGCTGACCCAGCTGACCCACATATCCCATCTGCTCGACGAACGGCTCAACCGGATCCCGGCGCGCAACGCGCCCTATGTGGGTGAATCGGCCTTCGCCCACAAGGGCGGGCTGCATGTATCGGCGGTCGAAAAGGACCCGGCGACCTATGAGCATATCGAGCCGTCCTTGGTCGGCAATCAGCGCAATATCCTGGTCTCGGACCAGTCCGGCCGGTCCAACATTCTGGCCAGGTTCCGCGAGATCGGGCTTGAGATCGACGCCAAGAATCCAAAAATTTCCCGCCTGCTGGACGAGGTCAAGCGGCGCGAGTTCGAGGGCTATGCCTATGACGGGGCCGAGGCCAGTTTCGAATTGCTGGCCAGGCGCGCGCTCGGCGAGATGCCCGAGTTTTTCCAGCTCGCCAGTTTCCGGGTGTTCGACGAACGGCGCTGGAACGCGCGCGGCGAGCTTATCACCCTGTCCGAAGCCACCGTGAAGGTCGATATGGGCGGCGACCGGCACGTGGCGGTGGCCGAGGGCAACGGCCCGGTCAATGCGCTCGACAATGCGCTGCGCAAGGTCCTGCTGCCGGTCTACCCACAGCTCGGCGACATGCGGCTGGTCGATTACAAGGTGCGTATTCTGACGCCCAATGCCGGCACCGAGGCGGTCACCCGCGTGATGATCGAAAGCGGCGACGACGGCGGCGCGGACTGGACCACCGTCGGGGTGTCGCCCAACGTGATCGATGCGTCCTATAACGCGCTGAATGATTCGATCACCTTCAAACTGTTCCGCCACGGCGTTACCGCTGTTTGATGTCCGGCACCGATCACAGACAACAAACCGCCGTGATCGAAACCCGGCAGCCAGTCATTGTGCTGGTCGAGCCGCAGCTCGGCGAGAATATCGGGGCGGCGGCGCGCGCCATGCTGAATTTCGGCCTGACCGACTTGCGGATCGTCAATCCGCGCGACGGCTGGCCCAATTACCAGGCGATCAACACGGCGTCCGGCGCGGAAAGCGTGATCCACGACGCAACGCTGTTCGACAGCTTCGACGACGCGGTCGCCGACCTGACTTATCTGGTGGCGACCACGGCCAGGGTGCGCGACATGGTCAAGCCGGTCGAGACGCCGCGCGGCGCGGCTTCCCGCCTGCGCGAGGTTTGTGCGCGGGGTGAGACATGCGGCGTGCTGTTCGGGCGCGAACGGTCCGGGCTGGACAACGATCAAGTCGCGCGCGCCGACAGCCTGCTGATCGTGCCGACCAACCCGGGCTATTCGTCGATTAATATCGCCCAGGTGGTGCTGTTGATGGGCTATGAGTGGTTCCAGTCGGGCGATCGCGCGGCGGACCATTTGACCGGGGTGACCCGCAAGGGCGCGCAGCCGGCCAGCAAGGAAGAGCTGCTGAATTTTCATCTGCATCTGGAAGAAGAACTTGATTCCTGCGGATTCCTGCGCCCGTCGGAAAAACGCGCCAATATGGTGCGCAATATCCGCAATATTTTCGCGCGCAACAATCTGACCGATCAGGAGGTCAGGACCCTGCGCGGCATCATCGTCGGACTGACCCAGTTTACGAAACGGGACTGAAAGCGGCTCGGAACCGGTCCCATTTTGTTTGACAGAACCGGTTCGATCCCTATACTCCGCCGACTTCCCGAAAATGTGGGCTTTTGGCCCCGTCGCCGGCAATGACCGGATCGAACTATCGGGACAATAATTAATCTGAATCGGAATTAAATTGTGACCAAACGACTGCAGTCGAAATACAAGATCAACCGCCGCCTCGGGGTAAATCTCTGGGGCCGGCCCAAGAGCCCGTTCAACAAGCGGGATTATCCGCCCGGCGAACATGGCCAGAACCGACGCCGCAAGGCATCTGATTTCGGCACCCAGCTTCAGGCCAAGCAGAAGCTCAAGGGCTATTACGGCAATATCACCGAAAAGCAGTTCCGCCGGCTTTACGCGGAAGCGGTCCGGCGGCGCGGCGATACCATCGAAAATTTAATCGGTATCCTGGAACAGCGCCTCGACGCGGTGATTTACCGATTGAAATTCGTGCCCACCGTGTTCTCGGCGCGGCAGTTCATCAGCCACGGACATATCCTGGTCAACGGCAAGCGGGTTACGATCCCGTCCTTCCGCGTGCGCGAGGGCGATGTGGTCGAGGTGCGCGGCAAATCCCGTGAAATCCCGATGGTGCTGGAAGCCATGGAATCGCCGGAACGCGACGTGCCCGAATATATGGAGGTTGATTACGGGAAAATGCGGGGCTCGCTGGTGCGCGTGCCGCAATTCGCCGAAGTACCCTATCCGGTGCAGATGGAACCCAATCTGGTGGTCGAGTTCTATTCGCGCTGACTGCTATTGCCAAGCGCCGTAATATTACGGTGCTTGGAACAATCGACAAGCCGTTCAGCAAGGTTGCTGGGCGGCTTTTTTATTGGGGAATTGGCGATGACAAAATTTGCGAACGCATAGCACGGTAGCGGTAATGACGTGGGGATAGCGGCAAGGCCGGAGGGACGGGCAAGCCAGAGCAAATTCAGGATAGTTAGAATTGTTTGATCGCGGCAGATTGGGTTATTCAGATTTATTTGAATTTCAACCACTACTTAATTAGTTCTATTCTATATATCTTGAGTCGAAATATGATATTTTGACCTATAATGGCTCTTAACTCCGCATAGGTACAGAGGCGCCCGGTTATGACTTGGGACTTTGTGACAGTATCGGCCATTGGTTAAGGCCTTGTCCTGGCATTGGCATGCTATGGCTTTTTCGCACTGATTCTGGGTTTGCGGTGGATCATCCGAAATCGAATGGGCGGTCCGCATTCCGAGGACGCCAGCCGGGATGGCATGGAAGCCGTATTTCCGGCCAGGGCCGAGGCGATCACGGGAGCGCTCGAGTCGCTTTCGGATGCCGTGGTGGTATTCGATTCCGATGAACGTCTTTTGTACTGCAATAAGCGATACAGGGAATTGACGCCTGAAACCGCGGCATTGCATGTGCCCGGCGCGACCATCGAGCAACTGCTGCACGCCCGGCTGGACATGGGTTTGTATCCCGAGGCGAGGGGCCGCGAAGAGGGATGGCTGGCGGAAAATCTTCGCGAATTCCGTAGCGGGATCATGGCCCGCGAACAGCCGCTTGC
>JAYZAW010000046.1:0-9909 GCA_036339495.1 Pseudomonadota bacterium
AGGGGGGGCGGCGAAAATATCCCGCCTATAAATCCGATGACGGCATGCATGGATAAAGTCGCGCCGCGCGGACCGGGCGCGGCGGACGACACCGTGCCAGCGGTCAGCGACGCGGAATCGCCGGTCAGTAATACGCCATAGACCATACAAAGCATGACCGCCAGCGCATAGGAAACCCCGGCAGAAAACCCGATGATGGAGCCGGTCGCGACGGACAGCGCGGTAATGACCAGAATGAGACGCCGTCGTCCGAACCGCACCGCGAGCTCATTGCCGAATATGCTGGCCGGCACGCCGAGCAGGGTCGCTACCGCCGCCAGGGTCGTGGCGTTCAGCACCGTCCATTCGGCCGATTGCCAATCGGCGGCGAACACCAGAAAAGCGACGATCCAGGACCGGTAGGCGAACAATTCCCAATTATGGCCAGCATAGCCCAGAATATAGCTCATGGCTTGGCGATTGCGCAAAACCGGGCGGAAATCCAGAAGATGGGTGTCGTGCTGAACCGCATGGGGCTTGTTTCCAGGTAGAACGGAGGCAATCATGACGAACGATATCACCGAACCAACCGCCGTCATGGCGAAAGCCCAGCGCCAATCCAGCAACGCGGTGACTTCGCCCGCCAACGGATAGGACAAACCGGCGCCGATCCCGAAACTCGCCGTGTAAAAGGCCACATAGCGCGATTGACGCGGCGATCCCTCGGTCAGGTCCGACAGCGCCTTCAGCCCGGGCATATAGGTCCCGGCCAGACCGACGCCCTGCAGGCAGCGAAACAGCATGGCGGACCAAAACCCGTCCGCATAAATCGCAAATCCCAGTGACGCCAACCCGCCGACGATCAGGGCAAACAGCATGACCCGCTTCGGATCGATCCGGTCGGTGAGGCTCGACAGGAACGGCACGCCCGCGACATAGCCGGCGAAGTAGATGCCGCTGATCCAGCCGGCGTCGGTGTTGGACAGCGCCCATTCGCCCTTGAAATTTTCCACCAGCGCCTGAAAGCTGGAAAAGCTGAGCATGCCGAACATCTCGGCGACGCACATGGAAAATGCGAGAAGAGGACCGGCCACGTTATATCGGTTCTATGAGATTCGGTAATAGCTGCATGGAAGCGAGCCTAAACCAATCAACCGCAAACCGCCATTTCTGAACCATGGTGGACATGTTAGACTCCCGGAAGAAATCATAAAATGTTGGTCCGTGATGCCCAGCGCGAACAAATCTCTCCAATCCCAACTTCCCTCAATCGACCGGCTCTTACGATTGCCGGATATCGAAGCCCTGTCCGAGGCGCATGGTAGACAAATCGTGACGGAGACCGCGCGCGATTGTCTCGCGGCGTTGCGCAAGGCGCTTTCCGCCAGCGCGCCCGATGCCGAGTTCGATATTGACGACGCCTCGTTGAGCGCCCGGATTTCCGCCGTTGTGGCGGAAAAGCTCAAGCCCTCGCTACGCCGGGTCCATAATCTGACCGGTACGGTCTTGCATACCAATCTCGGCCGCGCCGCTCTCCCCGAAGAGGCCATGGAGGCGGTCCGCGCGGTCGCCACCGGGGCCAGCAATTTGGAATTCGATATCGCCAGGGGAAAGCGCGGCGACCGGGACAGCCATCTTGAGGACCGGCTGTGCCGGCTGACCGGGGCGGAGGCCGCCACCGTGGTCAACAACAATGCGGCCGCCGTAATGCTGGTTCTGAATTCGCTGGCGCTGCGCAAGGAAGTGCCGGTGTCGCGCGGCGAGCTGATCGAGATTGGCGGCTCGTTCCGGATGCCCGATATCATGTCGCGCGCCGGATGCAAGCTGGTTGAAGTCGGCACCACGAACCGGACTCATCTGAAGGATTTCGAACAGGCGATCGGCCCCAAAACCGCCATGGTCATGAAAGTGCATACCAGCAACTATGTGGTCCAGGGTTTCACGGCCACCGTGCCGGAAAAAGACCTCGCGGCCTTGTGCCACGACCACGGAATCCCGTTCGCCAATGATCTCGGCAGCGGCACGTTGGTCGATCTCACCCGGTTCGGCCTGCCTCATGAGCCGACGCCCCAGGAAGCCATCGCCAACGGCGCTGATGTGGTGACGTTTTCCGGCGACAAGCTGCTCGGTGGGCCCCAGGCCGGTTTAATAGTGGGATCGGCGGACTGCATTGCCAAAATCAAGCGCAACCCCATGAAGCGTGCGCTGCGTGTCGACAAGATGACCATCGCGGCGCTTAGTTCCATCCTCGCCATGTATGAAAACCCGGACAGCCTGGCCGAAAAAGTTCCCACATTCCGCATGTTGGCGCGGTCACCGGATAACATCGACGACGACGCCAACCGTCTTGCGCCTCATCTGCAACGCCTGTTCGGCGACACGGCGACAATCGAGATTATCGATTGCTTCAGCCAGATCGGCTCGGGGGCGCTGCCGGTCGAAAGTCTGCCGAGCAAGGCGGTGGCGATTACGCCGAACGCCGCCAGGAAAGGCGGTGCGCTGAAACGCATGGCGGCGCAATTCGCGCGGTTGCCAA
Organism: Pseudomonadota bacterium; assembly: GCA_036339495.1. Classification (GTDB taxonomy): domain Bacteria; phylum Pseudomonadota; class Alphaproteobacteria; order MPNO01; family MPNO01; genus CALGIA01. Next base: position 2,516 of record JAYZAW010000046.1, read on the forward strand.
CCCCCGTTATCGGCCGCATTCAGGACGACCGGCTGATCTTCGATCTACGCTGTCTGTATGACGAGGACGATTTTATCGCCCAGTTGGCGGAATACGGGGACGCCACATGATCATTGCCACGGCGGGCCATGTGGATCACGGAAAAACCCTGTTGGTGAAAGCCCTGACCGGGGTCGATACGGACCGGCTGCCGGAAGAAAAAATACGTAACCTGACCATCGATCTCGGCTTTGCCTATATGCCGATCGCGGGCGACAAGGTGCTGGGGTTCGTCGACGTGCCGGGCCATGAAAAATTCATCCGCAACATGCTGTGCGGCGTGGCGGCGATCGATTTCGTGCTGTTCATTGTCGCCGCCGATGACGGGCCCATGCCGCAAACGGCGGAACATCTCGCCATTCTGACCCTGCTCGGCGTCGGCAAGGGCGCAGTCGCCTTGACCAAGATCGACCGGGTCGATGAAGACCGGCTGGCCGAGGTAACGGACGAGATCGCGATGCTGTTCGGTGAAACGTCGCTCGCCGACGCGCCGATCATGCCTGTTTCCGCCATCACCGGCGACGGTATCGACGGTTTGCGCGACCATCTCATCTCCGCCGCCGGCGATATCCAGCCGCGCGACGGCGGCGGCAATTTCCGTCTTGCGGTTGACCGGTCCTTCAATGTGACCGGCGCGGGGGTGGTGGTGACGGGCACGGTTTTCTCCGGCGAGGTCGCGGTCGGCGATCAGGTCATGATCTCTACCGCTGGGCTACCAGTGCGCGTGCGCGGCATTCATGCCCAGGACAAAAAATCCGACCGTGGCGTTGCCGGCGACCGTTGCGCGCTCAATATTGCGGGGCCGGATTTACAGCTTAGCTCGGTCAGCCGGGGCGACTGGATCGTGGGATCCAACGCCCACAACCCGGCGCGTCGGATCGATGTGGAACTGCGGGTGATTGAGGACGAGAAGAGACCGCTGGCCCATTGGACGCCGGTCCATGTCCATCTCGGCGCGGTCGATGTCACGGGACGGGTGGCGATCCTGGAAGGCCGGTCCATTGCGCCAGGAGACGTGGCGCTGGTTCAACTGGTGCTCGACCATGAAATCGGCGCCTGGCACGGCGACGGTTTAATTCTGCGCGACCAGTCGGCGCAACGGACCATCGGCGGCGCGCGCGTCGTGGATGTATTTCCGCCGAACCGGGGCCGCGCCAAGCCGGACCGCCTAGCCTATCTTCACGCCATGGCCGAACCGGACGCGCTGACGGCGTTGGGCCAATTGCTCGATGTCGCCCCAAACGGTCTCGATCTGGCGAGGTTCAATCTATGCCGCAATCTGACTCCGGCGGAAACCGCTATCGTCGGCGAGCTGACCTCCATGCGCCGCATGGGCTATATCGGATTTTCCGCCGTCCACTGGGATGCGATCAGAAGCGACATCGCCGAGACGCTGGACAGGTGGCACCGCGGCCATCCCGACACCGCCGGAGCGACCGCGCCGAACATCGCATCGTCGCTGAACCGCCGTATGCGGCCGGAGATTTTGGCCGCATTGCTGCCCGAGCTGGCGAAAGACGGCGCAATCGCTTTCGACGGGCAACGCGCGCGGCTGCCGCGGCACGCGCCGGAACTGGCCCCGGCGGATCTCAAGTTATGGAAAATGGTCGAACCGCTGATGATTGACGCCGGGTCGCGATCGATCACGGTAAGGGATCTGGCGCAGGAACTGGGATTCGACGATCGGCGTCTTTTGACGTTTTTGACCCGGGCGGCGCGGCTTGGCTTTGTGATACAGGTCGCGAAGAACCGGTTCTATATTCCCACTATCCTGCGCGGTCTCGCCGTCATTGCCGAGGAGCTGTCCGCCGAGACGGAGGGCGGCGCGATCACCGCCAAGGGGTATCGCGACCGGTCCGGGATCGGCCGTAACCTGACCATCGAGGTGCTGGAATATTTCGACAAGGCGCGGTTTACGCGCCGGGTCGGCGAAGCACGCGAAATTCTGCGCCCCGCCGCCGAGTGTTTCCGCGATTAAGAGGATTTGCGAACTTCGCGGACCCCGTGCAGAACGCCGCAGCCTGGACATGCGGTTTCTTCCAGTTCGAAATTCGGGCTGTCCCCGTTCCAGCGTCTGGCGACCCATGGACCGGCCTTTGATAACGGCGCCGGGGCGGTGACCACATCGTTAAGCTGCCGACCACAGCAACACTTGATCGTTCCGTCGGCATTCAGCGCCAGGTTTTCGCCGATTTTTCTTGCCGCGCCGTCCGACGATATGACCGTTTTATCCGGGCTCGCCCAGGGTCCTTCCCGGCCCTGCTTGCGCAGCGACCGAATTTCATCACGCTGTGAGGCGCTCGCATCATGATCGACGACGCCGTCCACATCGATGACCACACCGTAATTTTCCCGCGCGCGTTCGGGCGACACCAGCCCTTCGGCGACGTCGCGCCCGACATCCGCCGCCGGCCGGTCGAGCGGATCGCCGTAACCGCCGCCGCCGGCCGGGTAGAACACCATCACGTCGCCCTGCTCGAGCACGCCTTCCGCCTTGGACGGCAAATGTTCCAACTCCCCGCCGAAATCAACATCGTCCCGCGGTGTCGCGCCGGCCCGCAGCCGTTCCCAGACGCAGCTTGACCGGATCAATGTGACCTGGGAACCCGCGCCGGGATAGCCGCCGTCGATGCCGTGGGCGTTAGTCTGGTCGGTCCCCGCCGTATTGGTCGATTTGAACAGCGCCTGGTCGACGCCATAGGGCGTGACCGCCACCGCCGAGGTCAGCCCGCCGCGATACATGCCGGCCCCGCCCGAGTCGGTTAGACGGCGGCGATAGGCATAGAGCAAGGGAAGCTTCCATTCGGCGCCTTCGATATTGCCGAGACTGCCGGCAAACGACGTGATGGTGCCGGCATGGCTGAGCCCGTCGGCAAAGCTGCGCGCCGCAGCGCCACTGCCCCGGTGGTCCGACAATAACGCGCCGACCCGCTTGCCGTCTTCCATTGTGGCGAAAACATTGTTGCAATTGGCCGATGAATTCCACGACGGGCAGACCCGGTCGCGAAATGTTTCCGACGCGTTGAACATCTTGGCCACGGCCTGGGTCGCAGCCACCGTCACCAGCCAGCGGAATCCGACCGTCGATATGCTGACCGGTGCGGGGAATTGGGCATTTACTACCGTGCCTTCCGGCGCGGTCACCCGCAGGCAGCGCCTGAGACCTTCGTTCCAGTCGATATCGCCCTGGCACAGGAAGCTGAACAGCGGCACGGCCGAACCCGATACCGTCGCCTGCCAGGTGGCGTTGACCGCGGCGTCGACCTGGGGCGAGGAGCCGGTATAGTCGAAATGCAGGCTGTCGCCTTCCCGGGAAAGAGTCAGCGTCACGCGGTGTATCCGATCCGACCCGACCCGGTCGCCATCCATCCACGCTTCGCCGGTCCAGGATCCTTCCGGCAAATCGTCGATACAGTCGCGGATTTGGCGTTCCGCCAGGTCGATGGACCGATGCATAACCGTTTCGATGACATCCTTTCCCTGTTCATTCAGCAAGGTGTCGAGCCGGGTCTTGGCGACATGAATCGCGCCGATCTGGGCGCGCAAATCGAGCGCAACCATGTCGGGCAGACGGGAATTGGTCACAAAAGTATGTTCGACCTCGGTCGATAATTCGCCTTCATCCACGATCTTCAGGAAATAGCGAGGCGGGTCCTGATAGATCGTGCGCGCGTTGATGCAGAAGCTGCCTTCATCGACGCCGCCCACGTCGGGGTGATGCACCACATTGCCGACCCACATGAAAATGTCGCCGTTGCGGAACAGCGGGCTGGCCACCACCACATCGTTCTGATGCAACGCGCCCAGGAACGGGTCATTGGTCATAAACACGTCGCCGTCCCGGATACGGCCGGCTTTTGCGATGATCGAACGCAGCGTATCGCCCATGGTGGTGACGTGAACCACCGACCCGATGCCGGCCGTCACGACCTGGCCGTCGGCGGTGAACAGCCCGACATTGAAATCATTGCCCTCGACCACGATGGGAGACGCCGAGATGGTCTTGATGGCGACGCCCTGTTCGTCATTGATCTGCCACAGCCGATGCTTGACGACTTCGAAGGTGATGGGATCGAGATCGGTCATGCGCCCAACCCGGTATCTATTTCGACATTGCCGTACTGATCGAGCGTCGCGGTGGTCCCGGGTGGCAGCCAGATCGTCGTATTATTGCGCTCGATCACCGACGGCCCGGAAATCTCCGCGCCCGGAAGCAGCCCTTCAAAATCATGGATTTCCGCATCGATCCAACCGATACCGCGATGAAAAATCATACGGTTTCCCACCGGCCTGCCTGTTCTCCCGGCGGTTTCCAAGGGCGCAAGCGGCGGCTTGTCGCTGGGCCGGACGGCCTCGACCCGGAAGGAGATTAATTCCAGCGGCGCGCCATCCCGCGTTGTTCCGGCGCCGAAACGCTGCCGGTAATGCGCCTCGAAATCGCCGCGAATTATTTCCGCGCTTTGGCTATCCAGCTTCCCACCTTCCCATGGCAGGGAGATCTCATTCATCTGGCCGCGATAGCGCATGTCGATGCGATAGTTCAACGTGACCTCGGTCCGATCGAATCCGCTCGTCGCCATATCGGCCAGCGCGCGGGCGGCAAGGTTATCGAAGGTGGCGTTGGCCGAATTCGCCATGCCGATTGCCGCGAGATCGATCGGTTCGGATCGGGCGTGGTTGTACAGCACGTCGGACAGCGCCACGCCATACGCCGAGAAAGCCGGCCCCACATAGGGCGCGATGATTTTCCGGATCCCGATCTGGGCCGCCATCGCCGCGCAATGCGCGCCGCTGGCTCCACCATAAGCAAACAAACAGAACTCGCGCGGATCATTACCGAATTCAATCGATGCCTTGCGGATCAAATCTGCCATGCGCGCGGTGATCACTTCGTAGATACCGGCCGCCGCATCCACGGAGTCCATGCCCAGCGGATCGCCGACATGTTCGGCAATGGCGCGCTCGGCGAGGCATGCATCCAGAGCATGACGCCCGCCGAAGAAATTCTCCGGATCGACGATGCCGAGCATGACCAAGGCATCCGTAACGGTGGGGCGCTCCCCGCCTCGTCCGTAACACGCCGGACCGGGGTCCGCGCCGGCACTTTCCGGCCCGACCAGCAGCCGGCCGTGATCGGCGGACGCGATGCTGCCGCCACCGGCGCCGATGGTCACCACGCGTATCGACGGCGTCAGCACCGGTAGGCCCTGGTCAAGGAACGGCTGCCGGTCCTCCTCGAACACGCCGCCCGCGATCAGCCCGACATCGAAGCTGGTGCCGCCCATGTCGCAGGTAATGACATTGTCATATCCCAGTTCCCGGCCGACATGCCGCGCCGCCACCAGACCGCCGATCGGACCGGAATTGACGACCGAAACCGACTGGCTGGCCACTTGGTCGGGCAAGGTCACCCCACCGGAACATTTCATTACCTGAACCGGGGCGACCAACCCCCGAGCGGCGAGTTTATTCTGAAGCGCGGTGATATAGCGTTCGGTCACCGGCCCGATAAAGGCGTTGACCACGGTGGTCACCATGCGTTCGAATTCGCCGATGCGCGGCGCGATTTCAGATGACAGGCTGACCTGGAGGCCGGGCGCAATCCCGGCGGCGATCTCGCGGATTTCTTGTTCATGGGCGGGCGCGCGGAACGACCACAAAAGACAGACAGCCAGGCTGTCGATGCCTTCGGTAAGCAATTCGGAGAGCGCTTTGCGCACATCATTCGGATCGATTGGCGCGATCACTTCGCCCGATACCGTCACCCGCTCGCCGATTCCCCGCGTCAGATTCCGGGGAACCAGAGGTTCGGGTGCTTCCGTGTGGAGAAAATCCATCGCCTGAGCGTGAGGCAGCCCACCGACACGGCCGATCGGCCCGCGCGCGATCACCATGGTGTCTTCAAAACCGCGCGTGGTCAGCAACCCGACCCGCGCGCCCCTGCGCTGGATCAGGGCGTTGGTCGACACCGTGGTGCCGTGACCGAAACGCGCGGTGTCGGCCAACAGCTCTTCAACCGACCCGACTCCGGCCAGCTGGTCGAGCACGTTGAGCACCGCTTCTTCGGGTGCGGCCGGCGTGGAGAACGATTTTTCGATTTCAAGCCGCCCATCCGCATCAATCCGCACCAGATCGGTAAACGTGCCGCCGGTGTCGATACCGATAGTGAAGGGCGAGGTCGGCATCTGCCTTGACGGCGCCCCCTATTTCGCTGGCATGGGTGGCAGATCGGGCAACTCGGCCTCATAGAACTGGTCCATGTCATGCGATAATTCATGTTTGGTCAGCGCCTCGGTAAACTGCGAACGCACGGCCTCGCTTTCATCCGCGTAGTCGATCTGATCGCCGCCGATGCGTGAGGAGATCCAGGATTTTGGCACGCCCTGTGCGTTGCGCACGGCCACGCCCTCATACTTGAACGCGAGATAGCGCGACGGCGACGGGCCGGTGTTGAAGTGCTGGTGCCACCACATGTTCGGCGGCACGATCATGGTGCCGACTTCCCACGGGTAGTAGCGCGGCTCTTCGCCATCCGGCCACATCAGCGAATAACCCTCGCCCGACAGGATGATGACGTGCGCGCCGGGTCCATGCCGGTGCCCCTTCTTGTAGGTCCCGATCGGGAACTGGGAGATATGCGCGTTCATTGAGCTTTTGGCGAAGTTGAACCGGATATGGCCGCCACCCGCGCCGCGCTCTTTCGCGGCAATCAGCGGCAGGTTGACGGCGTCCGGAACGAAATTCGTGACCAGCTTGAAGCCATCCGTCTCGGATTTGGCCGCAAAGTAATCGGGCTCTCCGTTAAACCGGCCCTTGAAATCATAATCCGTATTGAAAACGAACTCGGGATCCTCATACACGTTGATCATCGGCGGCGCGTTGGTTACGGCGACAAAGCGGGCGGGGTCCTTGCCCGACGCATTGAAATGCTGGTGCCAGCAATTTAGCGGGATCGCAAACAACGCGCCCGGGCCCCATTCGAAGGTAATGCGATCGCCCTTATCGTTCCACACGCTGGTCGAGCCGCGGCCCGACAGGATCATGATCAATTCTTCAAACAACATGCGCTGCGGCGCCAGCTTCCCGCCGGGCGCGATCTCGCAAACATAACAATCGTTGGTGGTGCGCGATGCGTCGTGGTTGAGATAGACGCCCCTGCCCTCGCGCCGCGCCCACGGTTTCAGCTCCACCATGTACAGGTTCTGCACATAGACCGAGCTAATGATGTCCAGACCTTCGTTCCGCACCCAACGGGTGTAAGGCGTTTCCTTTTCGGAAGCGAATTTCTTCGCCATTTCATCCGATACGAGCGCGCCCTTATTACCGCCGTCATCTGGCATTGATTTCCTCGCTTT
>JAYZAW010000047.1:0-5159 GCA_036339495.1 Pseudomonadota bacterium
CCCCCGCGCCGGCGCGCCACAGCCGCGTCCCGGGGGGTTAAATTGTCGTGCCCGGTCGGCCCCGGCCCGGACCCGACTCCACTTAATAGCCGAAAGCTATAGACTGAGCGCGACCGTCACTTATTTTGGAGCGTCCCGCATGACCGCCCAACCCCTTCTCAATTCCCTTTCGGCGCGCGATTCGAAAGTACTGCTGCATCCCTACACCAACGCCATCGCCAACGAACGGGACGGACCGCTGGTAATGACCCGCGGCGAGGGCGTTTATGTCTATGACGAGGACGGCAACCGGTATCTCGAGGGCATGGGCGGGCTGTGGTGCCTGTCATTGGGATTCGGCAATGAACGGCTCGCCGAGGCCGCCGCCGAACAGATCCGCAAATTGTCGTTTTATCACGCCTTCAATCAGAAGGGCCACGAACCCCAGATCGAGCTCGCCGAGAGGCTGCTTGACATCGCGCCGGACCAGATGTCGAAGGTGTTCTTCTGCAATTCCGGGTCGGAGGCCAACGACACCGCGATCAAGATGATCTGGTATTACAACAACGCCATCGGGCGGCCGGAAAAGAAAAAGATCATCGGCCGCGAGAAAGGCTATCACGGCATCACGGTGGCGGCCGGCAGCGTCACCGGCCAGCCGGGCAATCATAACGGTTTCGATCTGCCGATCGCCGGGTTCCGGCACGCCGACTGCCCCCACTTCGCGCGCCTGGCGGAGGACGGCGAGAGCGAGCAGGATTTCGCCACCCGCATGGCGGACAATCTGGAACGGATTATCCTGGAAGAGGGACCGGACACCGTCGCCGCGTTTTTCGCCGAACCGGTCATGGGCGCCGGCGGCATCATCCTGCCGCCCGACACCTATTTCGAGAAAATTCAAGAAGTGCTGGACAAGTACGACGTGCTGCTGGTCGCCGACGAGGTGATCTGCGGCTTCGGCCGCACCGGCAATATGTGGGGCTCGCAAACCTACGGCATGAAACCCGACATCATCACCGCGGCCAAGGCGCTGACCTCGGGCTACGCGCCGATCTCGGCGATCCTGATGACCGAACAGCTGTTTCGCGGCATTGCCGAAGCGTCGGACAGGCTCGGCGTGTTCGGCCACGGCTATACCTATTCCGGCCACCCGGTGTCGGCGGCGGTCGCCATCGAAACGCTGAAGATATACGAGGAGATGGATCTGTTGGGCCGGGTGCGCGCATCCTCACCCCTAATGCAGGCGGGGATCAACCGCTTTGCGAACCATCCAATGGTGGGCGAAGTTTCGGGCGTGGGCATGCTGGCGGTAGCCGAACTGGTCGCCGACAAGGACACCAATGAAGCCTTCGATCCGGCGCTTAAGGTCGGACCGTATTTGCTGGCGCGCGCGCAAGAGCACGGTTTGATCATCCGCGCGCTGGGCGACCGGATCGGGTTTTCGCCGCCGTTGGTCATCACCGGCGATGAAATAAACGAGATGTTCGGCCGATTCGCGCTGGCGCTGCGGGAGACCCAAGAATGGGTCGAGGCGGGATTTAAATAAACCCTTCCTTTTGGCTGGAAAAGTTGCCCTTCAATGATGGAGTTTAACGAATTACTTACCGTAAACTGGTGCCATCAACATTATCAGATTCACTAAGCCATTCGTCCTAGGCAATGGCGGGTCCTTGGGAATCTTGGCGTTCACATCGCCGATCCATCGGCGTATGTTAATCATAAATTTTAAGTTGGCCGGGCGTGACGGGAAAGCAACCGAATATGGATTACCAAAGATTTTTTGCTGAAGCGATCTCCGATCTCAAGGCCGAGGGCCGCTATCGGGTCTTCGCCGATTTGGAGCGCCATGCCGGCGCATTCCCCAATGCGGCGAGCCACACCGGCGACGGCACCGACGAAGTCACTATCTGGTGCAGCAACGATTACTTGGGAATGGGGCAGCACCCGGACGTTTTGGGCGCCATGAAGGATGCGATCGACAATGCTGGCGCCGGCGCCGGCGGCACCAGAAACATTTCCGGCACCACCCATTACCACGTAATGCTGGAGCGCGAGCTTGCCGATCTGCACGGCACCGAATCCGCCTTGGTCTTCACATCCGGTTATGTGGCCAATGAAACCACGTTAAGCACCTTGGGTGCAATGCTTCCGGATTGTATTCTGCTGTCGGACGAGTTGAACCATGCCTCAATGATCGAAGGCATCCGTCACGGCAATTGCGAAAAGAAAATCTTCCGACACAACGATCTCGCCGATCTGGAACGGCTGCTGGCCGAATGCCCCGATGACGCCGCCAAGGTCATCGCCTTCGAATCGGTTTATTCCATGGATGGCGATATCGCACCGATCAAGGAGATCTGCGACCTGGCCGACAAGTATGGCGCCATGACCTATCTCGATGAAGTCCACGCCGTCGGCATGTATGGCGCACGCGGCGCGGGCGTCGCCGAGCGCGACGGCCAGATGGACCGCATCACGCTGATCCAGGGCACCATGGGCAAGGCGTTCGGCGTGGTGGGCGGCTATATCGCCGCGACATCGGCGCTGGTGGATTTTATCCGGAGCCATGCCAACGGCTTTATTTTTACCACTGCGCTGCCGCCGGCGATCGCGGCCGGCGCGCTGGCCAGCGTGCGGATATTGAAAGAAGGCGGCGAGCTTCGCACCCGGCACCAGGAACGGGCGGCAACCCTGAAGGCCATGCTGGCCGACGCCGGGCTGCCGGTCATGCCGTCGGTATCGCATATCGTGCCGGTTCTCGTGGGCGACCCGGTATTGTGCAAACAGGTCACGGATGAGCTCATGTCGCGCTTCAACATCTATGTGCAGCCGATCAACTACCCCACGGTGCCGCGCGGCGCCGAACGGCTGCGGCTGACGCCGTCGCCGCTGCATGGCGACGACAAAATTCGCGAACTGGTCGACGCCCTGACGGAAATCTGGGGCCGGCTGGAACTAAAATTCGCCGCCTGACCAAATTAATCCATCCTGTGTGGAATTGCCCGCGGAACCGTTGCCGCCACAATGCCGAAAACGCGATCCGTGCCGGCCACGGGTAACGCCGGACCATTTCAGTTTGAATTTATGATTCACAATTACGTAATGTACATCACGTAATTGTGATGTAAGTTGACGCGCGCTGATTTAGCTTGGTGTGCGTTGCATTGGACGATTCAGAACTCAGTAGAATTTCGGCGTTTTCCGCGAATTTGCCGGACAATGAGCGGTCGCTGTTAGACGCCATCGCAAACGATCCCGGCAATTCCGAACTTCATCATCGGCTGGGCGCAATGTTGCACGGCGCCGGTCGATTTCAGGATGCGCTCACGTCGTTCAGGCGGGCCTGCGACCTGAATGCCAACAGTTCCGTATCGCATCACAATCTCGGCATCGTGTATGCGGAATTGTCACAGATGAGTGCGGCCGAAAAATCATTTCGCCGGGCCATCCGGATCGATCCGCAATATATTGAAGCGCACTGCAACCTGGCCGGCCTGTTGAATTGGGCGGGTCGTTCGGAAGAGGCGATCGAGGCGCTTGGCCACGCGGTTGGCATTCATCCAGACTCCGTGGAACTGCGCGCCAATTTCGGCATCGCCTTAAATCGCGTCGGACGATATGACGAAGCGGAAAAGGAACTCCGTTTCGCCGTCCAACATAATCCCGCCATTGTCGAAGCGCACCTCGCCCTCGGGATGGTTTATCGAAGCCTGGGACGGATCGACGAATGCGTGGCGTCATATAGAACCGCTGTAAAAGTCCAGCCGAGCGCCCATGCGCTCTGTTCCCTCGGCGTGGCGCTTTACCGAGAGGAAGACGCCGGCGAGTCGGAAGCGATCCTGACAAGGGCCTTGTCCATGGATGCCGGGAACTGGATGGCGCTGTTCTATCTTGGCGTGATCCGGGACATTCACGGGGACGTAGACGCCGCGCGCGATTACTTCGCCCGCGCGGCAAGCAATGGCGGCAGAAAACATGGCGTGGTCGAAAGCTGGGATTATATGAAAAGCCGGCGCAACAAGTCGACCCGGCAATGCAGGTCCGGTTTCGAATTGCTGTCGATGGCCATGGACGCCGCCCGCGAGACCGGGCTTGTGCTGGAGTTCGGTGTTTGGAACGGCGCCTCAATCCGGTTTATCGGCAACCGGACCAAAGACCAGGTTCACGGGTTCGACACATTTTCGGGCCTACCGGAAGCTTGGGCGGACGAGCCGGCCGGGTCAAATTCGGCGCAGGGCGTTTTGCCCGAGGTTCCGGAAAATGTCCATCTCCATGTCGGTTTGTTCGAAAATACGTTGCCCGGTTTTCTGGACGCGCATGACGGACCAATACGCTTTATGCATATCGACTGCGATTCCTACAATTCCACAAAATCGGATTTCGATGCGCTGTCGCACCGCGTGGTCCCGGGAACGGTGATCGTATTCGATGAATACTTCATGTATGGCGACTGGCAAGAGGGCGAATTTAAAAGTTTCCGGGAAGCGGCGACGGCGAACGGATGGCGATACAAATATATTGCCTTCAACCTGTATTCCAAGCAGGTCGCCGTCAGAATTATCGATTGATCCGACCCGAAGCGCCGAGTCCCGAACGGTGACTGGATCGTTAATGCGTAATTAACCAAATTAACCAACAATTTTTCAATGGTTAATCCCGCCGCAAATATTGGACTTCTTAATCAGCGCCCGGTATTCTGATCTCGATGTATAGTGATAATTCACTTCTGCCCAAGGAAACCATCCGCCTTGCCGCGCTCGGCATGCTGTCGGATGGCGACAAGACCTATGGGGAACTGGCCAATGAAATCCGGCATTTCATCAGCCGGATCGCCGGCCCGTCGCTAGAGCTGATGGGCACGTCGATTGAATTGCTGCGCTATGAAGGCCTGATCGCATCCGAGGGCGAAGGGGAAGATGCGCTGCTGTCCAATACAAATGCCGGGCGTACGGAGCTCTGTGAATTGCTTCAGGCGGCGATCCGTCCGCCGTTCAATGATCTCAACAAGCTCGCCATGTCGCTCAAAATCCGGTTCCTGCATCTGCTGAAGCCGGAGGGAAGGCGCGACCAGGCTGATATGATGATCGATGCCTCGCGTTCCGAAATTGCCAGGCTGACCGATCTACAAAAAAGCCAGAACGGCGATCGGGGATATTTCGGCGATTGGCTCGATCACGATA
>JAYZAW010000048.1:0-4424 GCA_036339495.1 Pseudomonadota bacterium
GCAGCAACGCCTCGGCCATCGGGTTCCATGGGTCGTCACGCCTGGCCAGCAATAATTCCCGAACAGCTTCCGCGTTCGGCGCACCGCCGGGCTCTCTGGTGATCACGACAACATGGCCATCGTCGCGCAACGCCTCGGTGAGAAGCTTGGCGTGGGTCGATTTTCCCGTCCCTTCGCCGCCTTCCAGCGTTATGAATTTACCGGCAGCCACATTCTCAACCCGGCGAACCCCAGATCAGATGCTTGATCGCCGATCCGACGCGGCCGGACATGCCGAGACGATCGACCGCGGCCCCGGCGCGGAGCGGGATTTCAAGTGTCGGGAAATCCGGCGCCGATATGACCAGCTTGGCGATTTTATCCCCCTTGGCGATCGGGGCTGGGATCGGGCCTGTATAAACGATCTTTGCCGTCAGCTTGCGCCGCGCGGATCGTTGCAGGGTGATCTCCACGTCGCGATCCACCACCAAGGAAACCGCGGCCTCCTTGCCGAGCCAGACATCGGCCTGCTCGACGGCCGCGCCTTTTTTGAATAATGCATATGTTTCAAACTTCCGAAACGCCCATTCGGCCAGGCGGAGCGATTCGGACGACCGCACGCGAATGTCGGGCAAGCCGTTGACCACCAGCACGATCCGGCGTCCATCGCGTTTCAGCGATGCGGCGAGGCCATAGCCCGATTCTTCAGTATGACCGGTTTTCAGGCCATCGGCGCCGGTTTCCCGGTACAGCAGCGGGTTGCGGTTGCCCTGGCGGATCTTGTTGTACTTGAAACGCTTTTCCTTGAAAATTTTATAATATTTCGGAAATTCCTCAATGATCCGCTGCGACACAAGGGCAATATCGCGGGCGCTCATGCGGTGCTCCGGATCGGGCCATCCGGTAGCGTTCTTGAAGGTAGAATCAGTCAATCCGATTTCCTTGGCGCGTTGAGTCATCTGCTCGGCAAACTTTGATTCGCTGCCGGATATTCCCTCCGCGACCACGATGCAGGCATCGTTGCCGGATTGAATGATAATGCCGCGCAGCAGATCCTCGACCCGGACCCGCGAATTTACCTTCACGAACATCTTGGAGCCGCCCTTGCGCCAGGCTTTTTCGCTGACCAGGAATTTATCGTCCATGCTCAAGCGTCCATCCTTGAGGCGCTCAAACACCATATAGACGGTCATGAGCTTGCTCATGGAGGCCGGCGGCATGGGGATTTCGGAATTCTTGTCGAACAGAACGGTGCCCGTGTTCATGTCGACGATGTAGGCGTTCTTCGCCGGGGTCTCGATCGCATGGGCATCGATAGCGATTATAAAAAATGCGGCTGTCAACGCCGGGATGAGCCGGTTTGATTTCATGGAAGTCGCTGATGTCATGGCAATTTCATACCGATCATGGACGTTGAAATTTCATTCGAATGGCGCCGCCTATCGCAATTCGCTACTCGACAACGATACGCGCCTTGGGATAGCCCGATGCGAAGACCCGCGCAAGTATCCGGTCGGCGGCCCCGATGCTTCTGATGGGCCCGAGCCGCACCCGATAAAAATTTTCGCGTCCGACCCGGATCTTGATCACGGCGGCGCGGCCGTGCCGGCCCAGTCTGATCCGCGCTCGGTCCGCGTTGGAGAAGCGGATAAAGGCGCCGGCCTGAATGTAGAGATCGGTCACCGTCACATTTTGAAGTTTCCGCGCGCGGCTCTGTTTCGCCGGCGGCGGGCGCAGAGTCACCGTCCTTGGCCCGGGCGGCTTCAATTTCGGCGTAACGCCTTTGCGCCCCGCTGGAATTCTGACCGCGCCGGGCGGATCGAGCCTTTGCGCGCGCACCCGCCCGGGCGGCGGCGTGGAGACTTTCACCAAACCCGCCCGTTGAATTTCAGGAGCGGCCATGCGGCTGGCCAGAACACGACTTTCGTCGGCCAGTATTTCGACCCTCACGCGCGCGGTCCCCTTGTAACGGAATCCGAGCAGTTGGGCCGCGCGGCGTGACAGATCGATGATGCGGCCGCGCGCGAACGGTCCCCGATCATTGACCCTGACTTTCAAGGCCCGGCCGTTCTCAAGATTGATCACGCGCACGATACTGGGCAGGGGAAGCGTCCGGTGCGCCGCGGTGAGCTGGTTCATGTCGTAAATTTCACCATTGGCGGTGCGACGACCATGAAATTTCTTCCCATACCAGGACGCAATCCCCGCTTCCCGGTACCGGTAATTCACCGCCGGATAATAATAAACGCCCTTGATCGGATAGGGCTTGCCGATCTTGTAGGTGGGCTGGGGTGTTGCGCGGTCGGTTTTGCCGATTTTTTTGGCGGTATGGAAGGCAAGCTGGGTTTCCGCGCAACCGCCGAGCATTGCCAACGTCGCGGCAAGCAGCGTTAGTGCCCTGAGAATATGACGACGCCCCAACATTTATCCACTAGCCCTTTATGCGGTCCGCCAGGGTTCCTACCGTGACGGCGTAATGATGGGCGCAGTTATAGGCCATAATTGCGGCATAATTGCGGTAAACCAGATATGAAACGCCCTTTTCGCCGTCGGGCCGGATCAACGCCGCCTTGAGGTCCCGGGTCGGCAGGTCGGATCCATCGATTTTACGGACGCCGAGTTCCTGCCATTGCGACAGCCGCTTTTGGGGATAGGTGGTGGCGCGGCACCCGGGCGCGGCGCGGCGATCGGGCTTGCCGAGACCGGTGATGATACCGGGGGGAACGCGCACCGCCCTGCCCCAGGTCAGGTCGGACCGCCAGCCATGCTCGGCCAGATAATTGGCGATGGAGGCGAAGACATCGCCTTCGTTTTTCCAGATATCGCGCCGGCCGTCGCCATCGAAATCCTGCGCGAAGGCAAGATAGCTCGACGGCATGAATTGCGGCTGTCCCATGGCTCCGGCCCACGAACCCAACATGCTTTTATAATCGATATGCCCGCGGTTGATCATTTGCAATGCCGCGAAAATCTGCTTGCGGAAATAACGTGACCGCCGCTTATCGAATGCCAACGTGGCAATTGCCGGAAACAACGGCCAATCCGCCTTTACCGCTCCATAACGGGTTTCGATCGCCCAGATTGCGAGAATGAATCTCGGCTGTACGCCGTATGTCTTTGCAACGCGGCTCAATAATGATTCATATCGTTTGGCTTTTTTCCGTCCGATGTCGATATTGCGTGGCGTCACCACGTGTTTTTGATAACGCGCCATGGTCAACTTGAATTCCGATTGGTTCCGGTCGCGTTTGATCACACGGGGGACCCGCTTGATGCCGGTCAGGGCCTTCGACACTATTTCAGGTTTGATGCCGCGTTTCAGCGCTTCGGCGCGGACGCCTTCGAGCCATTCGTCGAACTTCAACTCGGCGGCTGAAGCAGCGTTTGGGGTGGCGGAACCCAATACGCCAATCAAAGCGGCGGCGCAAATTGTCAGTCGGAATTTTACGGACACCAAACGGGGCCCTCCTTCACCTTTCAAGGTAATGTCTTACTGCCACAAAGCGGTTGATTCGGGCAACCGTATTACGGCGCCGGGAACAATTCATCGGTCCAGCCCAACAGACGATAGGCGACCAAACCGATCCATTCGTGAACGCCGATCGAAAGATCGTTCAGCGCTGAAAACGGCGATCGCCAGAATTTATAATCCCCTTCATAGGTCATATAGGAAACCGGATGAGGGATCACATTCCAGCCGGCCTTGCGGAATACGCCGACGGCGCGCGGCATATGGAACGCGGATGTGATCAGAAGCCATTTTTCGCCGGGCCACGGCGCAATCAAACGGTGGGTATAGATCGCATTTTCATGGGTATTGCGGGATTGATCTTCATAGATCACGCGGCTGGGTTCGACGCCGAGCGCGTCGAATAGCCGTCGGGCGACCAGGGTTTCCTTGACCAGCGGCTGCGTCATGGATGCCGATCCGCCGGTATAAACGAGCTTTAGATCCGGATGCCGCCGGGCCAACGAAATAAATTCCGTCAACCGCTCCGCATCGCCGTTCAGCGAAATACTCCCGCGCGCCTTGGTCGAATACTGATTGACAGCGCCGCCAAGCGTGATCGCCCCAACGGCGTCGGCCGGCAAATTCCCGACCCGTGGGAAGCGGTCCTCGAGCGGCGCAATCAGCAATGCATCGAACGGTGCAACGGACAGGATCAGCAAAAACGCGACCACCAGGACGACAAGGCGCCGCCCGAAATTCCGCCAGCGCCGCGACCACAGCAGAGCCGTGCCGATCAGCAGGATCAGAAACACCAGATTGGATGGCTCGAACACCCACCAGAAAATTTTTGAAAATACGAACAAACCGGGTCCTGTTAACTGGTCATGCCTAGTCCAAATGCTTATATGGATGGCGTGACCATAAACGCCACCGATCCATGACGCCACCCGATCGCACCCGTGCCGGCCGGAAAACCGAGCCGAGCTTCGAATGG
>JAYZAW010000049.1:0-2882 GCA_036339495.1 Pseudomonadota bacterium
AAACGCTAGGCATATTCGGCTATGGCAGGATCGGCAACGCCATTGCCGATTACGGCGACGCGTTCGGCATGAATGTGCTGATCTGGGCCAGCGAGGCGTCGCGCGCCCGCGCCGCCGCCGACGGCCGCATTGTGGCCGAAAGCAAGGCGGCGTTTTTCGGGCAATGCGACGTGATCTCGCTCCATCTGCGTTTGTATGACGCGACGCGCGGCATCGTGACGGTGGATGACCTCGCGCGCATGAGGCCGACCGCGCTGCTGGTCAATACCAGCCGCGCGCCGCTGATCGAGCCGGGCGCGCTGGTTGCGGCCCTGCGCGCTGGCCGCCCCGGCATGGCGGCGGTCGATGTTTATGAAGATGAACCCATGCGGGATACCGCCAACCCGTTGCTCCAGATGGACAATGTGATCTGCACGCCGCATATCGGCTATGTCACGCGCGACGAATATCAGCTTCAATTCACCGATATTTTCGACCAGATCGTCGCCTATCATGACGGCGCGCCGATAAATGTGATAAACTCCGATGTCTTGCGGCAATAGGAAAGCGTTATGAGCGAACCGATCAGGGTGTTCTGGCAGCCCGGCTGATCGAGCTGTCTGAGAACCAAGGAGTTCCTCTCGGTCCGTGGGATCGGGTTTGAATCGATCAATGTACAGGATGATGCGGCCGGCATGGCGGCGCTGCAAAGTCTCGGCGCGCGCAGCGTTCCGGTGGTCGCGGTTGGCGATGATTTCGTGTTCGCCCAATCCCTGACCGACGTGGCCGAACTGCTCGGCCTCGATTACGACAGCACGCCCGAGCTGTCGCCCGGCGAGCTGGTGCGCAAGCTGGATGGCGTGCTGGCGGCGGCGGAAAGGCTGGTCCGGCAGATACCGGCCGAAGCGCTGAATTCGGACGTGATGGATCGCAACCGGTCCTACCGCCAGCTCTCATTTCACATATTTGAAATCGTCGAAGCCTTCCTTGAGAGAACGATCAATCAGGGCGTTACCCTGGAGCTGGAACATCTCAATGCCGACGCGCCCGATGAAATTCAAACCGCAACCGACATCACGGCCTACGGCGTGGACGTCAGACGCCGGTTGAACGCCTGGTGGGCAATTGAGGTCGACCGCGATTGCGCGCGCATCGTGCCGACCTATTGGGGCGACCAGGCGTTACACCAGGTTCTGGAGCGCACGGCATGGCACCCGGCGCAGCATGTCCGGCAACTGGCCATGCTGCTGCCCGAGTTCGGGATTGACCCCGACCGGCCATTGACCCCGTCGGACCTCGCCGGCCTGCCGGTGCCCGAAAAAGTGTGGGACGATTAGACCAAGGTTTCGGCGAGTTGCTTGAAATCGTCGACCGACAAATCCGGTTGTTGCTCCGGCCAGTGGCCGAAAGGCTGCTTGCGGCGGTCGATGAAACAGCTGTGCATGCCATAAGATTTGGCGCCGACGCAATCGAACGGGTGGTTCGCCACGAACAAGATCGACCGACGGTCCTCGCCCAAAAGTTCCTCCGCCTTTGCGTATGTTTTCCAATGGGGTTTGAAGGCGCCCGTTTCCTGAACCGATATGGTCGCGTCGAACGCGAAACCGATATGCGGCTTTGCGGCTTCCAGCATGTCGGGGTCGCCGTTGGACAGGGTCGCCAACCTGTAGCCCGCACCGCGCAGACGCCGCAACGCATCGACCACGTCGTCAAACGGTTTGAGTTCCGCAATGCGGCTTACCAGCCAGGCCGCCTGTTCCGCCGTATAAGAAATTCCGGCGCGGTCCATGACGTGGGACACGGCGCGCTCGCCGATCACGCGGTACGGCGTGTGATCCCCGCCGCACAGCGCATCGATCATGGAATTCTCGAAATGGGTGCGCCGCCACCAGGTTACGAAACGATGCGCCGACCCGTCCCAACCCGCTTCTTTGAGGAACGGCGCGGCGATTTCGACCAGCCCCGACTGCATGTCGACGATGGTGCCGTATTGATCGAAGACGAGCGTTTTGACCTCGCTCTTCAGGGTCTCGGCATCTGTCATGGCCGGTTTCTCCTACCAGCAGTCATTTGAGACCGCTATTGTTGAGTGGTGGGTCGATTCAAACAAGCCCCGCCGACGCAGACTTATGAATCCGGACAATGAACAAAACCAAACCTGCCAATAGCGCCCGGAAAACCCTCGCGACCTGCGGCATGGCGCATCTTCTGCATGACGGGGTGCATGACACGCTCTATGTGCTGCTGCCCATATGGGCGCAAATGTTCGGGCTGTCGCTGGTTCAGGTCGGCATGTTGAAAGCGGTCTATTCGGGCGCCATGGCGCTGTTTCAAGTGCCGGCGGGCATTCTGGCCGAACGTTTCGGCGAACGCTGGCTGTTGGCCGGCGGCACGGTGATTACCGGAATCGGCTATATGCTGCTGGGCGCGGCCGGAGGGTTTGCCGGTCTTGCGATTATGCTCGCGCTTTGTGGGCTGGGCGCGGGCGTTCAGCACCCCCTTGCGTCCACCCTCGTCGCCAGGGCCTATTCGGAGAACGGCCAGCGCGGCGCGCTCGGAATCTATAATTTTTCCGGCGATCTGGGCAAGATGGCGCTGCCCGCGGCGGCCGCGTTGATTGCCGGGGCGGTCGGCTGGCAGACCAGTGTGTTGGCCGCCGGCGGACTTGGCGCGGTGGCCGGGGTCTCGATATTCGCCATATTGCGGCGTCTCGGGGCCGGCGCACCCGCGCGGGTCGCGCCTTTAAAAAAAGATGCCCACGAGAGCGGATGGGGCATCCGGAACCGGCCGGCGTTCGTCGTCCTGTCGGCGATCAACATCGTCGACACGGCGGTAATTTATGGATTTTTGACATTCCTCCCGTTCCTTCTCATGGAAAACGGCGCGTCTCTGGAAACCGTGGG
>JAYZAW010000050.1:0-8868 GCA_036339495.1 Pseudomonadota bacterium
GGGTTCGGCGATTTCGGACGACAACAGCGCCGGAATCCAATAGCGCCGCATTAGTTCGCCCATCGGGGTTTCAGGGCCAACTCGAGTGACGCGCTCATTGTCTTCCCTGGACAGCATTTCACTTCTCCCCCATGAACCGGACAATTGTGATCTTCTCAAAAACTCTAACAGGTGGCACAACACTGATCCAGATACGGATGAAGGGGAAAATAATGTCTCAGCGTTTGCAAGGTCTCTCACACGAGGACGCAACGGGCGTCGCCGGGGAGGTCTTTGCGGCATCCGACAAGCTCCTGGGCCGCACCTCCAATCTGGTCCGCATCCTGTCGAACCACAGCCCCTATATCGCGCGCTGGTTTCTCGGGCTGGTCGCCACCGTGCGGCAGCCCGATCTCGGCGCGACCTCGGATGCCCGGTTGCGAAGCCTGGTGAATATCAAGACCTCGATGATCAATGCCTGCGCCTATTGCACGGCGCATATTTCGACGTTCGGCCAGGGATTTGGGATCGGCGAGGCGGAATGCGCGGCGCTTGACGGCGACGCCTACAAAACCAGCCCGCTGTTCAGCGACAAGGAAAAGGCGGTGGTCGCCTGGGCCGAGGCCATGACCTGCAACGCGGCGCGGACCGACAAGGCGGTTTGGGGCGAGCACAAGCGTCACTGCGCGGATGCCGAGACCGTCGAAATGTCGATGGCCTGCGCCATGTTCAACATGATCAACCGGCTCAACGACTCATTCTGGACTGACCTGGAAACGCCGGAATACAACATGAAGCAGCTAAACGCCTTACGGGACGTTTCGATAGACGATGCCGAGGCCTTTTCAGGTCGTTTCGCGCCGGCGGGTCAGGCGGAGCGCGGTTAGACCGCAATCATCATGAGTGAAAATCTTCCATACGCCCTCGGGCCCGACCCTAACACCCGGCCGCCGTCTTTCGAGATGCCGGACCGCGCCTGCGATACCCATTTCCATATCTTCGGGCCGCCCGACAAGTTTCCCTTCGCTGAAACGCGCCGCTACACGCCGCCCGGCGGACCGTTTGAGCACTATCAAAATGTCATGCGCATCACCGGGCTCACGCGCGCGATTGCGGTGCAGCCGACGGCGCACGGCATGGACAATAGCGCGATCCTCGACGCCGTGGCGCGGTCCGGCGGCGCCATGCGCGCGGTGGTCCGGTTCAACGACGAAACGAGCGATGCGGAACTCGAACGCCTGAATACCGCTGGCGCGCGCGGCGCGCGGTTCTCGTTGATGTTCGACCGGCCGGGAAGCGTCGAGACGATCGAACATGCGCTGCCGCGCATGGAGAAACTCGGCTGGTCGCTGGTGCTGCATGTCGAGACCGATCATTTCGTCGATAACGAGGCATTCATCCGCAATATACCGATCCCGACCGTGATCGATCACATGGCGCGCTGCCGGCCGGCCGACGGCCTCGATCAACCCGCCTTCCGGCTATTGCTTGATCTGCTCGGGAATGACAGGTTTTGGGTGAAAATCTGCGGCGCCGATAAATCCAGCGCCCTGAAACAGGCGCGGGCCGCGGAGGGCTTTCCGTTTGCCGACATGATCCCGCTAGGTCAGGCGGTAATCGCCGCCGCGCCCGACCGGGTGATCTGGGGCAGCGATTGGCCGCACGGCAACACTTTCGAACCAGGACGTATTCCCAACGAGGGCGACCTTCTGGATCTGATCGCCGAAATGGCGGGCGATGCGGAAACGCTCGGAAAAATTCTGGTCGATAATCCGGCACGGCTTTATTTCGATTGATCCAATATTATAGCGCTCCGGCCGCGGCGATGGCGGTTCCGGACTCCGGCGATACAAGGAATTGGATGAATTGCATGGCGGCCTCGTGAGAAGGTGCGTCGCGCGTGACCGAAGCGGTAAGAACCGAGTGGAATTGATATTCAGCCGGCAGCGGACCCACGAGTTTCAGACCCGTGACCGATTGGTCCATGATACGCGACATCGGCGCAATGCCGATTTCATGTCCCTGGCCGCTCGAAATGCGCTCCAAAATCACGCCCGTCTGAACGCCAACGAGTTTGTCTTTCAGTTTATCGGCAAGTCCGAGGCGCACGAGTAAATCTCTGAACTCGATTCCACTGCCGAGATTCACATATGTGACGGAGTCGGCCGCAAGAATGGCCCGCTGGAAAGCGGCCGGGCTCGAAATATCGGGAGTAGCCGCGCCGGCCCGAACGAATATGCCGATGCCGATACGGGCACGGTCTCGCACCCTTCGGACAGCAATATTACGGCATCGACAAGTTCGCGGGTCTCGTCGGGCGGAATGATCAGGACATCGGCAACCTCGCCATCGGTCACCCGGCCGGCGATAACCGGCCCCGGCGCGAATTCCAGTTCGATCTGGATCCCGGTACTCTGCTGGAATATTTCGACGAGTCCCGGCAGAACCGGCTTTAACGGCCCGTTACTTAGGGCCGTGAGGTTCGGCGCGTTCATGATGCCGGGCGGAATACCGGGAATTTATACGCGCCGGCCTCGACCCAGGCCATTTCGACCTTCATGCCGATTTTTATGTCGTCGAACTCGCAATCGATCACGTTTGACAGCACGCGCACGCCTTCCTCGAGCTCGACGGTGGCGATCAAATAGGGGCCGGCGTCGCGGAACGGCGGCGGACCGCGCCGCGTGATGGTGTAGCTGTAGATTTCGCCTTTGCCCTCGGATTTGCGCCATTCCAGATCGCGGCCGCCGGTGAAAGCGCTGACCGGGCGCGGGAAGAACTGGGCCTGGCCGGTTTCCACGCAATATTGCAGCAGGAATTCTTCGTTCCTGGCCGCTTCCCAGAATTCCTCCGTGATTTTGGTCGGGATCGGTTCGGGCCGCAGCCCCGCCAATGGATCGGACATGTGCAGAACCTCCTTCTCAATTGGCGTCGAGGATCAGCACGGCGCTGGTTCCCCAGTTGCGGGCGTAGGGAATCCATCCGATCCCCGTGACCATGGCGTTGGATTTGTCACTGGTCTGGCGCCCCGCTCCTTCGCCGTAGAGCTGGCGCAGGGCCTCGGCGAGATTATGCGCGCCGCCGGCAAGCCCCGCCTGCCCGGCCGAAATCTGCCCGCCGCCGGTATTGATTGGCAGATCGCCGTTATAGGCGATGTCGGTGTCGAGCACGAAATCGCAGCCCTGACCAATTTCGCAAAAGCCGATATGTTCGAGCTGCAAGACAATGGCGATGAGAAAATCGTCATAGGGCTGCAGCATATGGATATCGGAGACCGACATGCCGGCTTGCTTCAGCGCTTTCGCGCCCGCCGCCTGATGTCCGACCAGCGTGATATCGGGCGTCTGGTCGGCGCATGCGACATTGACCCGTTCGCCATATCCGATCGGATGCGCCACGTGTTTCGCGCCCAGTTCCTTGGCGCGCTTGGTGCTGGTCACCACGAAGGCGGACGCGCCGTCGCACACCAAGACGCAATCCAGCATCCGGATTGGATCGGAAATCATCGGCGAGGCGAAGTAATCTTCCTCGGTGATCGGTTTTTGCAGCTTGTCGCAGGCGGTGTCGTTCTCGAGCGCGTGGTTGCGCTGCGTCACCGCGAGCTTGGCAAGCGCATTGAAATCGAGCCCGTATTGATGGTCGTAACGGTGGCTCAACAGGCCGAAATAACCGGGTGGTCCCATGACGCCGACGGGATACTGGAACTCCGTGCGGAAGGCGCCGATATTGCCCTTGTTTTCGGTCGATTGTGCGTCAGCGGCAACCACCACCACCGTCTCGCACATGCCCGCTTTGATCGCGGCCGCGGCGCGGGCAATGCTGCCGGTGATCGACGCCCCGCCGAGGTCGGTGGTTTGGCACCAATCGAGTTCCAAACTCAGGTAATCGGCCAGGATCGGGCTGTAAAACGGATTGCCCGCATCGGAAAACGGCATCGAAACCGCGAGCCCGTCGACTTCCGATTTTTCGATTCCGGCATGCTCCAGCGCCTTCGAAAACGCCTCGCCCGCCAAGTCATAAACGTGACGCCCGGAGCGCAGCACGATCTTGGTTTCCGCGTACCCGATAATGGCGATGTCTCTGTCGGTCATGGCCGGGTCTCCTGATTTACGCGAATAACGGCAGAATTCCTGCGGCGGACGCAAACAATTCTGCATCCTTCTCCATGTAGCCGAGCAACTGCAATCCGAGGGGCATGTCGTCTTCGGCGGTCAGCAGGGGAAGGGAAATTGTCGGAATGCCGAGCAACGACCCCGGCACGACAAAAAGCGGATCGCCGGTCCAGTCCAGACCCTTGGGCGCCGCACCCGGGGCGGTCAGCGAAACGCACAGATCGAACGCGCCGGCGAGATTTTCATAGACCTCACGGATGCGGATTCGTTCGGCGTGAAGCCTTTGATATTCCTCCTGGGACATGCCGTCGGCCTGGGCCAGACGGCTTTGCGCCTGGTCGCTGAGCTTGGACCGGTCCATGTCGCGCGCATAGGTGTTCAGCGGCCAGCGGCCTTCCCACGCATTGATGCTCATGGAAATCGTCATGGCGTCCGCGATGGCGTCTTCGGCGGCGGCGATCGCGTCGTCGCTGGTCCGGTCGGCAATCTCGATGCCGCCGGACTGCAGGGTTTCGCGCGCGCTCATCAGCGCCTGTTTCGCATCATCGGTGGCCACTTCCCAACCCGCCGTTTCCAGCATGGCGATGCGTCTTGGTTTCACGGCGGCCGGCGGTTCCATCGGCCCGACGATCCCCAAATAGCCGGGATCACCGCCGACCCGCGTGGAAATTTCACGCCCAACGCACCAGGCCTCGGCCAATGTGGCCGCCAGCACGCCGGAACTGCTCTGGCTGAAACCGTCGAAACTGCCGCCCCGGTTGATGCCGCCAAAACTGGGCTTGAAACCGTAAACGCCGCAATAGCCCGCCGGGCGCAGGATCGATCCGATCACCTGAGTGCCGAGCGCCGCCGGAACCATGCCCGCCGCAACCGACGCCGCCGAACCGCTGCTCGACCCGCCGGGGGTGCGTTCCAGATCCCACGGGTTGCGGGTTTTGCCAGGATGGGTGGAGGCGAATTCGGTGGTCACGGTCTTGCCGATAAGGACGGCGCCGGCCTCGCGCAATCCGGCCGCGGCCGCGCTGTCGCGCCCGCCCTTCCAACCGATAAAGAGGTCCGAGCCCTGTTCCGTGCCCATGTCATGGGTTTCCATGATGTCCTTGATTCCGACCGGCATGCCGTCTATGGCGGAAAGCTGAGATCCGGATTTCCAGCGCAGGCCGGACTCGTCGGCGGCCTGGCGCGCGGCGTCGAAATTGGTCGTCACGAAGGCGCCGATGGCGGCGTCCTGATCCTCGATCGTCTTGACGCAGCGTTCCAGGAATTCGCGCGGACTATCATCGCCGCTTTTGAAGCCCGAAATGGCGGATAAAAAAGAGCGCGGTGCAGGTGTCGGCAGGTCGGACATAGTCAGTCTCCAGCTTTTAAAACAAGCGCTTCGCGGCGTTGACCGAGCAGCAGCTTCAAAGCCACGACCAAACCCGAAACGGCGAAAATGATATTGACAATATAAACCCAGCGCATGGCAACGGCCACAACTTCCGGCCCGGCGCCGTCGGTCAGCCCGCCGGCCGACGCCACCATCCCCGACAGCCCCGCGCCAAACGCAATTCCGATATTGCGCATGGTCTGCACGGAGGTTCCGGCGATGTGCTGTTCGGTTTCCGGCGCAACCGCCATGGCGCGCTGGATCACCGGATTATTCATCAGCCCTATTCCCGCGCCGCTGGCGCCGATGGCGATGGCGATGGCGAGCACCGGCCCGGTTTCCACCGTAAACAAGATTCCGAACGCCGCGATGACCACCAGAGCCATGCCCACGACGACCGCCAGCGCTTCACGCGCCGGGGATACCGAGGCGACAAGGAACGCGGAGCCGGTCCACATGAAAGACTGGACCGCGAACAAGTAGCCGGCGGCGGAAGGCGACACATTATGCAGGGTCTGCAGATAGAAAGTGGTGTAGACAGTGACGAAAGTCAGACACATACTGACGAAAAAAATCACCCAATAGGTCGCGCCGAGCTGGGTATTGATCAGCGTCGCCTGACGGGGAAACATGCTTCGTTCGGCGTTTGCGTCGCGGACAAAGGCGAATGCCAAAAGGATGATTGACGCCAAAATCAGCGCGCCGCGAACCGTCAGATTATCAGACAACGATGTCGCGCTGACTAACAGCACGGCAAATCCGAACAGCGCAAGCCGCCAAAATGGTATTTCGGATAATTTTCCATGGCCCTTGGCGCGGTCGATATTACGCAAGACCAGCGCCATGAACAAAAGCGTAAAGGGCACCAGGCTCCAGAATGCGCCGCGCCAAAGGCCGGCTTCGGCAAAAAACGCGCCAAAACCAGGTCCGCCGGCGGTCGCCACGCCCCATACGGTGGATATCACCATCAAGACGCGGCCGCGCAGCCGTTGGGGATAGATGACCGCGACGAGGCCATAGGCTTGCGAGGCCAGCCCGCCGCCGCCAATGCCCTGAATCAGACGAAACCCGACCAAAGTCGGCATATCGGCGGACAAGGCGGCGCCGGTCAACCCGATGGCCAGCATCAGCCCGGCCCCGGCATAAGCCAGCCGCACGCCCAGCGCTTCACGCAGCGGCCCCGCGCTGGCGGCGCCCATGATCGCGCCCATGGCGAACAGGGAAAAAGCCCAGGTGTAGTAATCCACGCCGCCGAGGTCTTTCACCACGTCGGGCATGATAGTCGCGACGACGAATTGATTGCTGGCGAACAGGGTCATGCCCAGCGCCAGGACGAAAGTGTAGACGCCGAGACGGCCGGTCAATATTTCCCGCCAGCTTCCGTCGGGCTGTTCCGCGCCTTGCTTGTCGTCCGCCAAAATCCCTCACCCCGTTGCGCCGTACGAAATCAGAGGCGCGGCGGGCGATTGTATTGATGCCGACCCGACGAGTCTATTACGGCCATGCTTGTGCATGGACGATGATTCGGGTGCAATCGCACACGCGCCCGAATGTGGGTTTTAATAAATGGCCAGGTACGCCCATTGGATATTTGCGATATCGGCGACGGCATTGATCGTCGGCGTTGCGGTCACGGATCCGGCGCGGGCGGCCAGGATAAAACTCACAAATGCCACCACGCCCGCTACCGTGCTGGTGGGCGCAACGCTTATCGACGGGCGCGGCGGACCGGTAACAGAGAATTCGGCAATCGTCATCCGGGGCAAGAAAATCATCGCCGTCGGACCCGAGAAAGATACGAAAATTCCCAACGGCGCGCGCGTCATCTCCATCAGAGGAAAAACGGTCCTGCCCGGGCTGATCGACGCCCATGTTCACATCAGCGCATCAGGCGGAGGCGCGCGCGAACCGGTCGAATTCGGCCCGCGGGCGATTTCGAACAATCTGCGCAGCTATCTCAAATTCGGCGTGACCACGGTATTCGACATGGCGGGAAACCCGTTTATCGACGCACAGAAACAGGCGCTGTCCGCCGGTCAACTGATCGGTCCCCGACTATTCGGCGTCAAATACGGGTTCACGGCGCCGAAGGGCCATCCGTTGCAGATGCTGAAGAAAACCGGCCGACTTTCCGTCATGGGCCCGGTCTATTACACCATCGCCAATGAGCCGCAAATCGGCCTCGCGCTCGAGCACATCCTCGCCGACGCCACCGACGGCATAAAGATCATCCATAGCCGTTCCGGCTTTCCCGTTGCCACCGACGCGCCGAAAATGTCACCCGAACTGCTCAAGGCGGTGATTGACCGGGCGCATGCGAAAGGCCTGAAAGTATTTGTCCACATTGCGTCTCCCAAGGATGCGCGCGAGGCCGTCGCCGCCGGGGCGGATGTGCTGACGAACTCCATCATGCTGGGCGAGGCCGGTCCGGAACTTTTCAGCATCATGGCCGAGCGCAAGATCGCCTACATGCCCGCGCTGTCGCGAATCGAGGCGATTTACCGCATCACCGACGAACCGTACTTCACCCGGGCGTTCCGGGGCAGGGTCTGGGGACCGGTGCTGAGGAATTACTTCACCGAAAAAAGCATCGTTTTGGAAGGCTTAATCAGCCCCGGCGTGCTGAAAAAAGCGCGCAAGACGCTCGCCACCGCGATGGCCAATCTGCGCCGCGCCGTCCGGGCCGGCGTGCCGATCGTTCTGGGTACCGATGCGGGCAGCCCCGGCGCATTGCACGGCGCGTCGGTCCCGCGCGAAATGATGTTGATGAACCAGTCCGGCATGACCCAGATGGAAATCATCACCGCGACCACGGGACTGGCGGCAAAAGTCATTGGCAAAGACAAAATGCTCGGCTCACTGGAAAAGGGCAGCTATGCCGATCTGCTGATCCTCAACCGCGATCCGAGAGGCGACATCCGGGCAATCACCGATATCTGGCGCGTGGTGCGCGGCGGCTACATCCTCGACCCGAGGAGCATTCCGTTCGAATAATGGCCGGCCGGCAGCTTCATTCCGGAAGACCGGCTTTGCGCAAGCCGCCCCATATAGGTTCGGCCTGTTCCGCGTTTTGATACGGCAATTGCCTTTGAAGGTGCGAGATCGTGATGGATGGGTCCAACTCGAGATAACGCGAAAGCGCCTGGACGCTGTTTTCGGTTTGTCCGAGTTGGGAATAAGCGGCGGCAAGAATTCTGTGGGTCGGGCCGAACTTCTCGTTTTTTCTCCGTGCCTGTTCGGCATGCAAGACCGCGTCCCCGTATCGACCCATGAGCATGCAGGCAATTGCCGTGCCAGTCAGAAGCCGATTGACCGTCGGATCTGACGGACGCAGCGTACCGCGGCCATACTTCTTCGGAGCGGCGTTTCCTGATCGCCCACAAGCGTCAAGACATATCCCGAACGTCT
>JAYZAW010000051.1:0-6167 GCA_036339495.1 Pseudomonadota bacterium
AACTGATCGTTCTCAATTTGCCTCGGGATTTCAGCGAGGATGCCCTGTCCAAGCTGTTCAAGGTCCATGGCAATATCAAGGGTTGCGACCTGGTGATTGATCCCCACACCGGCATTTCAAAAGGCTTTGGTTTTGTGGAGATGGCGCTGGACCATGAAGCGGCAATCGCCATCGAGGCCTTGCATGGCAGCAAGCTGAGCAAGCAGAAAATCCGCGTCAAGGAGGCGAACTAGGCGTGAGCCCTACGCCGCGTCGAACCTTGCCTTGTTTTCCGCATCCAGTTCATCATGTCCGTCTCGGTCTTGCCGGTATCGTTCATGACATCGGCATGGGCTTCCATGTAGTGCAGCCGGAGTGCCTGCATCCAGTCCTCGAATGTTTCGCCGTCGGCGGTTTCGTCGCACAAATCGCATTTGACCGTTTTCATGAATTTCCCCGATGCCGTTAAAACAGATGGTTCACGAACCGCCGGGACGGTTCCGGCAACAGATACTGCGGGTGATCGCCCCCCCAACGTGGCCCATTTTGAACTGGCGCGCATGGTGGAATTGACCAGCCGTTTGCTGGTCTTCGCGTCATGGACCGAGAATTGCGGGGTGATCCGGTCCGGGCGGCCGGACCATGCGGTGGCGCGGTCCTCCCAGCTCAGGATCTTGGGGCTGAACAGATATTTCAGATTCAGTGCGTTGGTCCGCGCCAGGTCTTTTTTCAGGCTGCCGACCCGTTCCGCGACTTCGACCCTATCGGGTGGACGGAAAGCGCGGCGGCGACGGCCCGGGCCGTTTCACGGCCGGAATTCCGATAGGCTTTCGAGTCATATGTAGCGTGGCGCGGCAGCATGACATAAAATCCGCCTGCCGGGTTCAACCCTTCATTCGGGCTGGTAAAGCTGTCGGTCTTGTATTTGGAGACCAGCCGGCGAGGCCGAACACGACCGGCAGACAGATAACAGCTAAACGCATCATCTCTTCTCCCGTTAATTGCGATCGCCCACCGCGCGCCAGACCCGTTCCGGCGTCGCAGGCATCGCGATGTCGGCGCCCGCCGGCGCCTCCCTCAAAGCATCGTCGATCGCGTTGAACATCGCCGGCAGGCAGGCCACCGGGGCGAGTTCGCCGCCGCCTTTCACGCCGAGCGGATTGGTTTCGGTCGGGACCGGTTCACCGGCGCGCTCGAAGGGACCGAAATCATCGGCCCGCGGCATGGCGTAATCCATGAAGGAGCCGGTCAGCAGCTGGCCGGAATCCGCGTCGAACACGATTGCCTCCATCACCGCCTGGCCGATGGTCTGGGCCAGACCGCCATGGGTCTGGCCGTCGATCAGCATGGGATTGATCTCGGTGCCGAGGTCTTCCACCGCGACATATCGGATAATTTCCAGCGTTCCGGTGGCGGGGTCGATCTCGATTTCGCAGACATGGCTGGTGCTGGGCCAGTTCTGCGCCGGGGGGCGGAACGAGGCGAGCTCGTCGAGGCCGGGTTCCATGTCGCCGGGCAGGGCGCCGGGGGTGAAGGCCGCCTTCGCGATGTCGTCGAAATCGACCGTGCGGTCGGTGCCGGCGACGGTGAATGCGCCATCGTCGAATTCAATGTCGGCGTCGGAGGCCTCCAGCAGGTGGGCCGCGATGCGCGTGGCCTTCTCGACGATCTTTTCGCCGGCGCGCACGATCGCGGACCCGCCCATGGCGGTCGAGCGCGACCCAAACGTGCCGCCGCCGAAGCTGACCAGATCGGTATCGCCCTCGACCAGGGTGATCTTTTCGGGCGCGATGCCGAGCCGGTCGCAGACAATCTGCTTGAACACCGTGTCGTGGCCCTGGCCGTGCGAGATCGTGCCCATCATCAGCCGTACGCCGCCGGCGGGGTCGAAGCGGATCGCGGCGGTTTCGATATTGGGGATCGAGGTCTTCTTGATGGCGTTGGCGAGCCCCCTGCCCCGCAGCCTGCCGCGTTGTTTCGCATCGGCGCGGCGCGCGTCGAAGCCGGCGTAATCAGCCATGGTCAGCGCGCGGTCCATGACGCGTTCGAAGTCGCCGCAATCATATGTGTAGCCGAGCGGGTTGGTGTAAGGCATGGCGCATGCGGGGACCATGTTGCGGCGGCGCAGGCTCGCCGGGTCGATGTCGAGCGATTGCGCCGCTTTGTCGATCAGGCGTTCCAGCACAAACCCCGCCTCGGGCCCGCCAGAGCCGCGATAAGGGTTCATGCAGTTGGTGTTGGTGAAATAGCCGGAGATGTCCACATGCACCGCGGGCGTCGCGTAGACACCGCAATAGGTGCCGAGATTGCCGACCGGCGGGCGCGGCGCGCGGACCCCGAGATAGGCCCCGACATTGGCCTTGTTGACGACGCGGAGGCCGAGGAATTTGCCATCTTCATCGAGCGCCAGCGCGGCCTCGGCGACGCAGTCGCGCGCGTGGTCGTCGCTCATCAGGCCTTCGGAGCGCTCGCAGACCCATTTGACCGGCCGGCCGAGCTTTTGCGACGCCCACAGCACGAGCGGCAATTCGGGATAGGTGCCGCCGCGCATGCCGAAGCTGCCGCCGATATCGCCGGGAATGACCCGGAACATGGTTTCCGGCAGATGAAAGATGTCGTTGGCGAGCTGGCCCCGGACCTGATGCGGGTTCTGCAGACCCGTGTAGAGCGTGTAGCGGTCCTGGCCCGGATCGTAGTGGCCGATGCAGCCGCGCGGCTCCATGGTGTTGGCCGAGACCCGGTTGATGGTGAATTTGTCGCGGATCACATGGGCGGCGCGGGCGAAGGCGGAATCGACGGCGGCGTCATCGCCCTGGGTGTGCCGAAAACAGATATTGTCCGGGCAGTCGTCCCACACGGCGGGCGCGCCGGGCGCGGATGAGGCCTCAATGGAACTGATCGAGGGCAGCTCTTCGTATTCAATGTCGATTCGTTCGGCGGCGTCCTTGGCCTGGTTGATTGTGTCCGCGACCACGAAGGCGACGGGATCGCCGACCCGGCGCACCTCGCCCGCCACCAGGGCGGGATGAAACGGTTTATGCATGTCACCGCCGTCGGGGCGCTTGAGCTTTTCGGTGCAGGGCAGGCTGCCGAAGCCTTCCGCCGCCCAGTCGTCGCCGGTGAATATATCGAGTACGCCGGCGGATTCCCGCGCCGCCCGGATGTCGAGCGAGATAATGCGCGCGTGTGCGTGAGGGCTGCGCAATACCACGGCGTGAGCCTGACGCGGCAGAGTGATGTCGTCGAGGAAACAGCCGCGCCCCATCAGAAACCTGGGATCCTCGGTCCGCGCCACCGACTGTCCGATCGCAAACTCGCCCATGCTGCCCTCATCCCTGAAAGAACAAGGGCGGGATTTAACACCCACCCTTGGCTGTTGTCATATTTATACGATTATACTAGTCGCAGAGATAACCCCATTTCTCACGGGATTCCCTGGCCAGTTCGGGCGACGGCGCGTTGACCGGCGGGAACTGGTCCTTCCAGTGGAACGGCCGGCAGGCGTCGATGATCGCCCGGCTGTTGGTGAAGTTGCCCTTTTCCTTCTCCCACGGCTCAATACGGGGGTCGAGCGGCGTCGACCAGGCATTGGTGATGATGTCGATCGAGGTCGCCGGGTCGGATCGGGTCAGCATCGCCCAGGTCAGCTCCTCCAGATTGGACACGTCGATATCCTCGTCGGTGACGATGACATACTTGCCGGCATAGGCGCCGACATGGCACTGACACGCGATGTGGCCGGCCTGACGCGCATGGCCGGGATAGCGCTGCTTGATCGAGACGGCGACCAGCATGCGCGCGGTGCCGACCTCGTGCAGCCAGGCGGCTTCGACGTCGGGCACGCCGGCCTTGATGATGTTTTCCTTCAACAGCGCCGAGCGGGTGACCGCGCGATAGCGCGCCAGCTCGTCGGGCGGGCGCTGCGGCGGGCAGCCCAGAAGAATTGGGTTGTTGCGGTAATAGATCGCCTTGATATCAAGCACGGGTTCGGCGCGCTCCATGCTGCCGTAATAGCCGGTCCATTCGCCGAACGGTCCTTCCGACTTCTTGTTGCCGGGTTCGATGAAGCCCTCAATCACGATCTCCGCATTGGCCGGGAACGGCAGGCCGGTATGCTTGCCCGCGATCATCTCCATGGGTTTGCCGCGGAACCCGCCAACCAGATCGAATTCGCACATATTGGGTGGAATTTCCGAACACCCCATCAGGAACGTCATGGGGTCGCCGCCGACCACAATCACCGCCGGCATTTTCTCGCCGCGTTCCTCGTACTTGTCGCGGTGGATCCGGCCGTGCTTGCCGGGCGAGATGTAGAACCCGACCGATTTATCATCCTGGATCATCACCCGGTAGGTGCCGACATTGAGCCAGCCCGTGTCCGGATCCCTGGTGACGTTATAGCTGCCGGTGCCGATATAGCGCCCGCCATCCTCGTCATGCCAGAGCGGCGTCGGGAAGGTGGTGACGTCGATGTCGTCGCCTTCCATGATGTTTTCCAGCACCGGGCCATCCTCGATTATCTTGTGCGGGATGGTTTTCATGTCGGTCATGTACTGGTCGCGGAACGCGTCGGTCAGCTCCAGCTTGGACAGATCGTGCGGGAAGCCCATGGTCATGTTCATGCGCTTGCCGGAGAAAAAATTGGTCAGAACCCGCGATCCCTCGAGCGAGCCCGGCACGTTCTCGAACACCACGCAGGGCGCCTTGTCGTCATGCAGCACCACCTCGGCAGCCATGCCGATATCGCGCTCCCAGCTCGCGCCCTGGACATATTTCACCTCACCGAGCTTGTCCGCCTCCGCGAGCCATTCGCGTAGATCTTCGTAGGGGATGTGAGCGATATTACGCATCGCCGAGGCGTCGCCGTCGCCGGCCACCGCCCTGAGTTCATCAGCCATCGTTTCGTCTCCATTTACGTGGGATATCGCAGCGAGTTTAGGCATCTGATGCGGTAGACGCCAACATAAACGCGGCATTATACTGTTCTCGAAATTAGATCGCTAAACAGGTCACCTCATGGAACTGCGCCAACTTCGCTATTTCGTCCAGATCGCCGATGCGGGCAGCGTGCGCACCGCCGCGACCCGGGTGCGTATCGCCCAATCGGCCCTGAGCCGGCAGGTCGCGGCGCTGGAGGACGAACTCGGCGTCAAACTGCTGGAACGCCATGCGCGCGGCGTCACTCCGACCCATGCCGGGGCTCGGCTGCGCGCGCGCGCCGTCGCCATATTGAGCCAGATCGAGGACATCCGGGCCGAGATCATGGCCGAGGGCGACGCGCCGGCGGGGACGGCGACGATCGGCGCCTCGGCGGGCGCCAGCCGGCTGCTCTATGGAAGGCTGGTTGAGCATTTCACCGATGCCTATCCGCAAATCAAACTCAACCTCGTGGAAGGCGCGCCCTATCTGCTGCTTGAGGGGCTGGACACGGGTCGGATCGACCTGGCGGTCATGGTCGACCCCGAACCCCGCCCCAGCCTGGCCTTCGAGCCGCTCGCCACCGAACAGGTATATCTGATCGGCGCGCTGGACGATGCGCGTCTGCCGGCCGCTTCCGCCCAGGTATCCGATCTCGCCGAACTGCCGCTGATCCTGCTGCCGCGCCCGGCCGGCAGCCGCATGTCGTTCGAGCGCGCCGGCGCGGCGGCCGGCGTCAGACTCAATGTGGCATACGAAATCGATAACCAGGACGTAACCAAGGATTTGATCGCCCGCGGGCTCGGGTTCGGGCTATTGCCTTATTCTACCATCGAACGGGATGTCAGCCGAAAAGGCTATGCCGCCCTCCCCGTCGATGGGCTGACACTGTCACGCACGCTGGTCAGCCGCGGCGATCACGGGGCTACCCCGGCGGTCGCGACCCTGGCCCGCGTCATCCGGAACCTGTTCAATCAGCTCGTGGAAGAACAGGCATTCTCGGGCGATATTGGAGCGCGTTAATAGTGACGGTTAAACCAACGGCGCCGCGGATTTATATACCGGATGGATTTCCGGATTAATCATGGAACCTTCCGGGTTAGTTCCAGTAACAGACATAGCGATCAGCAGGCGGGATTTCTCAGTTTGACCCGAAGCGGTCATGCGGCTGACGTGTTCGGAAAACGGAGACGTATTGTTCCGCCGTCGCAATCCGCTGCTAGGTTTCCTCAATACCGTCGATGTAATGTACGAGGCCTTGAACGCTTTTT
>JAYZAW010000052.1:0-3537 GCA_036339495.1 Pseudomonadota bacterium
CGATTGAAAAGAAGGGAATCCTGTTCGGCGCGGGGCCAATGTTCGAGGACGGCGCCAAGGCGCGCGGACGCGGCATGATCATCGTGCGCGCCGCCAATTTCGATGAAGCCCGCGCGATCGCTGAATCCGACCCGTTCCACAAGGCGGGGCTGCGCAGCTTCACGGTCGAAAAATGGATACTCAATGAAGGTAGCTACACCGTTACGGTGAGCTATTCCGACCAGGCGGCGGCGATCGTCTGAGACGCGATCAAGCGATGGATGACATTACGGCCTCGGTTGCCGACCGGTTGAACAATCCGGGACTGCCGGCGATCATCATTGGAGAGATCGGGTCCAATTTCGGCGGCACGCTGGACCGCGCTAGGGCGATGATCCGGATGGTCGCCGAGGCCGGCTGCGATTTCGCCAAATTCCAGATTTCAAAGCCGATCTGCTTGTCCAAAAGGGCTCTCACGCACATTCGGTGCTGGCGCCCATCGAACTGCCACGCGACTGGATCCCCGCGCTGGTGACGGAATGCCGCGAGGCGAGCATCAAGGATTGCGCCTCGCCGTTCGATCTCGAGGCCGTCGATCTGTTGATCAAGCATGACGGCGCGCCGTTCATCAAGTTCGCCTCGCCCGAAGTCCATGATTTGCCGTTGATCCGTGCCTCGGCCCAGACTGGAAAGCCGATCATCATTTCGTCGGGATCGATGACGCTGGATGATATCGGGACCGCTCTGGACTGCATTCGCGACGCGGGCAATCTCGCCGTCTGCTGCCTGCATTGCGTTTCCGATTACCCGGTCGACCTCGCCGACTGCAATCTCGGCATGATCAGGATGATTTTGGACAAATTTGGCATTCCATCCAGCTATTCTGACCATTCGCTGGAAATTTCCGTGCCCATGGCGGCGGTGACGCTCGGCGCGCGGGTGATCGAAAAGCATGTGACCATGGACCGTACCCAAGACGGCCCGGATCATCATTTCGCGCTGGAGCCGGACGATCTCGCCGCAATGGTGCGCGGTATCAGGGAAATTGAACCGGCGCTCGGCAAGGCAAGACCTATCCGGTCGAACATGTCAGTGACGCGATGGCGGTCAATAATAAGGGTTTTGTGGCGCGTATGGCTATTCTCGCCGGCACGCGGATCGAGGAAGACATGCTGGCCGTCAAACGCGTCCGGTCCGGCATCCGGCCCGCCGATATCGGCGCTTTGCTCGGCAAGAAGGCGATTGCCGACCTCGCCGAGGACGACATCATCGAGCCCGACAATATC
This sequence comes from Pseudomonadota bacterium, assembly GCA_036339495.1. Classification (GTDB taxonomy): domain Bacteria; phylum Pseudomonadota; class Alphaproteobacteria; order MPNO01; family MPNO01; genus CALGIA01. Next base: position 1,266 of record JAYZAW010000052.1, read on the forward strand.
GAATGATCGGCTTTTGGGTTGGGGCAAAGCTGCTATAACGCCCCCATGAAAAATCCAGTCCATATCATCGGCGGTGGCCTGGCGGGCAGCGAGGCGGCTTGGCAGCTTTCGCAAGCCGGCGTGCCCGTCATCCTGCATGAAATGCGGCCCGACCGGGGCACCGATGCGCACCAGACCGATGGGTTGGCCGAGCTGGTCTGTTCCAACTCATTCCGTTCCGACGATGCCGAGGCCAACGCGGTCGGGCTGCTGCATGAGGAAATGCGCCGCGCCGGATCGCTAATCATGCGGTCCGCCGACGCAACCCGGCTGCCCGCCGGCGGCGCGCTGGCCGTCGACCGGGATGCATTTTCCGAGGCCGTCGAGCAGGCGCTCGCGAATGAAAAGTTGGTCGAGATCAGGCGCGGTGAAATTAACGGCAGTCCGCCGACGGACTGGGACAGCGTGATCGTGGCCACGGGCCCCCTCACCTCGCCCGGTCTCGCCGATGCGATCGGCAAGCTGACCGGCGAGGAGTCGCTGGCGTTTTTCGACGCCATCGCGCCGATCGTCTATAAGGACTCGATCGATTTCGATATCGCCTGGATGCAGTCGCGCTATGACAAAATCGGCCCGGCGGGCACCGGCGCGGATTACATCAACTGCCCGATGGACGAGGCGCAATATCAGGAATTCCTGGCGGAGCTCGACACCGGCGAGAAAACTGAGTTCAAGGAGTGGGAAGACAACACGCCCTATTTCGAAGGCTGCTTGCCGATCGAGGTGATGGCCTCGCGCGGCCCGGAAACCCTGCGCTTCGGCCCCATGAAGCCGGTCGGGCTGACCGATCCTCGGACCGGTGGAAAGGCTCACGCCGTGGTCCAGCTGCGCCAGGACAACGCGCTCGGCACGCTCTACAACATGGTCGGGTTCCAGACCAAATTGCGCCACGGCGCGCAGACCGACATCTTTCGCAAAATCCCCGGTCTGGAAAACGCCAAATTCGCGCGCCTCGGCGGGTTGCACCGCAACACCTTCCTGAATGCGCCCCGCGTGCTCGACAATCTGTTGCGGCTCAACGCCGACCCGCGCTTGCGCTTCGCGGGACAGATCACCGGCGTCGAGGGCTATGTGGAAAGCGCCGCCATCGGATTATTGGCCGGCCGCGCCGCCGCCGCCGAACGGAGAGGCCAGGCTTTCACGCCGCCCCCCGCGACCACCGCCATGGGCGCGCTGCTCGGCCATATTACCGGCGGCGCGGACGAAGACAGCTTCCAGCCCATGAACATAAATTTCGGCCTGTTCCCCCCCTTCACGGAGCGAAAACGCCGAGGGCGCGACCGCAAGAGGGCGCGCTCGGAACAGGCGCTGCGGGAGATTGATGACTGGCTTGGGATCCAGCCTGTGTTTAAACCGGAACAGGTCGAAAAGCACTACACCGCCGATAACGGGCTCGGTGGGCGGCTGGTTGCGGCGCTTGAGACGGCCGGACTTGATCTCGACAATCTGTCGCCGCGCGATCTGGCGCCAATTGATCAGCTCCACACGCGGGGCTGGCCGGCGACGGTGGAGCATACGGCGGAATTCGGGTTTACGTCCGACATGCGGGTGCTGGATGTGGGGTGCGGCATCGGCGGGCCGGCGCGTTATATCACGCGAAAATTCGGCTGCCATGTGACCGGCGTGGATTTGACGGCGGAGTATATCCGCGCGGCGGAAGTTTTGACGGCGCAAATGGGGTTGTCGGACCAAATGGATTTCGAATGCGCCGATGCGCTCGCCCTGCCCTTCGCCGATCAGAGCTTCGATGCGGTGTGGTCGCAGAACGTGTCGATGAATATTCCCGACAGCCTGGCGCTGTACCGCGAATTCCACCGGGTACTGAAGCCCGGCGGCAAGGCGTTCATGGCGGAGATGGCGCAAGGCCCCGGCGGCGATCTTCATTTTCCCGTGCCCTGGGCGCGCAAGCCCGAAATCAGCTTCCTGCAATCACCCGATGAGATGCGGCAAAATGTCCTGGACGCGGGGTTCGAGATTGTCGACTTCACCGATGACACCGGGATTGTCATGGAATGGTCCCGGCGTCTTGCCGCAAAGCGGAAACCGCCGAAGGCGCCGGTTCTCACTCCTGTGCTGGTATTCGGCGACGATTTCCCGGAGCGAGCGCGCAACACGACCCGCAACCTCATCGAACAGCGAGCGTTAAGTATCCGGGTCATCGCGCGTCGCAAACCCTAATTATTTCTATCGCTCCCTATGTATTCGGCGAATCTAATACTTGATTCCCGATTCG
>JAYZAW010000053.1:0-7029 GCA_036339495.1 Pseudomonadota bacterium
ATAAATAAGCAATCGCGGTGGCATCAGTCATTTATTCTGTTTGGAACAAAATAAGAACATAATATTGTGACTTGAGCAAGTGAAATAGTAAATAACTTTCGATTTAATAAATACCAGTTATGAGATACTCAAGACATTCAGTTCCTCCCCCACCGTTGTCCGCCCCCGGCCGCCCCGCTATCATCACCCAAATTAAAAAAGGAAGTATCGAAGCATGGGAGAATTTGCCATCGGGCAGCCGGTTTCCCGGCGCGAGGATCCACGGCTGCTCATGGGGCGGGGTCGGTATATTGCTGACATCAATCTGCCGGGCCAGGCCCATGGCGTCGTGGTACGCTCGCCGCACGCGCACGCCCTTATCCGCAAGCTCGATACCAAAGATGCGCTCGCCGCGCCCGGCGTTCTTTGTGTTTTGACGGGGGCGGATTGCGTGGCCGATGGGCTCGGGCTGCTGCCGTGCGACCAAACCCATTTCAGCCGCGACGGGTCCGACATGTACCGGCCGCCGCGGCCCATTCTTGTGTCCGACCGGGTGCGGCTGGTCGGGGATTATGTCGCTTTCGTAGTGGCGGAAACCCTGGCTCAGGCGCGCGACGCGGCCGAGCTTGTTGCCGTGGACTATGAAATTTTACCGGCGGTCAGCGCCGCCGATATCGCGGCCGAAGACGGCGCGCCGCTTCTGTGGGACGATTGCCCGGGCAATGAATGTTTATTTCATGAGAACGGCGATAAGGCGGCCGGCGATGCGGCCATGGCGCGCGCCGATCTGGTGGTCGAACGCCGTTTCCAGATCAGCCGGGTGACCGCCGCGCCGATCGGGCCGCGCGGCTGCATCGGCGATTACGATCGGTCAGACGACCGCTACACGCTGCATACCGCCGTGCAGCAGGCCCATATGCTGCGCAACCAGCTGGCCCGGACGGTGTTCGGCGAGCCGGAGACCAGGTTCCGGGTGATCGCGCCCGATATCGGCGGCAGTTTCGGGCTCTATTCCAATGTCTATCCGGAAAACGCGCTGGTGCTGTGGGCGTCGAGGCGCTGCGGCCGGCCGGTGAAGTGGATGGCCGACCGCACCGAATGCATGATGAGCGACGATTCCGCGCGCGACAATGTCAGCCAGGCGTCGCTGGCGGTCAATGCGGACGGCAAATTCCTGGCGATTAGATGTTCGACCCACGCCAATCTCGGCGCTTATTTGAGTTTGCGCGGGCCGCTGCCACCGATCGTCAATCTCGGCTCGCTCGCCGGGACCTACGCGACGCCGGCGATCCATGTGCGGGTCATGGGTATGTTCACCAATACCAACTGCACATCGCCCTATCGCGGCGCGGGGCGGCCCGAGGCCTCGACCGTGCTGGAACAGCTGATCGACGAGGCGGCGCGCAAGCTCGGCATCGACCCGGCGGACATCCGCCGGCGCAACACGATCCCGGCCGACGCCATGCCTTACAAGACGGCGCTGACCTTCACCTATGACTGCGGCGAGTTTGAGAGAAACCTCAACGACGCACTGCATAATATTGATTATAAGGGGTTTGAGGCTCGTCGCGCGGAGGCGAAATCGCGCGGCAGACTGCGCGGGCTCGGCATGTCCAACACGGTCCACCGGGCGTCGGGGATCGAACTCGAGGCCGCCCAGGTCCGGTTCGACGCCAGCGGCACGGCGACGCTGATGGTCGGGTCGGTGCATCACGGCCAGGGCCATGACACCACCTTCACCCAGATACTCTGCGACCGGCTGGGTCTGACGCCGGACGATGTGCGCTATGTGTCGGGCGACACCGACATGGTGACCTTCGGGCGTGGCTCATTCGCTTCGCGCTCGGCGGCGCTCGGCGGGTCGGCGGTCGCGCTGGCTGGTGAAAAAATCATCGAAAAGGGACGTATCATCGCGGCCCATCTGATGGAGGCCGCCGAAGACGATGTGGTTTTCGATGACGGGCGCTTTACCGTGTCCGGCACCGACCGGGGCGTCGATCTGGTCGATGTCGCGCACGCCGCCTATCAGCCGAAGCTGCTCGGGCGCGGAATCGAGCCTGGGCTGGACGAGCTCGCCATGTTCGTCCCCAGCGCGCTGAACTTCCCCAATGGCTGCCATATCGCGGAGATCGAAATCGACCCGGATACCGGCGCGCTGGAAATCATCCGCTATGTGGTGGTCGATGATTTCGGGACCATCCTCAACCCGCTGCTGCTGGAAGGCCAGATCCATGGCGGGCTGGCCCAGGGCATCGGCCAGGCGTTGATGGAGGATGTCGCATTCGATCCGGACTCGGGCCAGCTGGTCGCCGGGTCGTTCCTGGATTATTGCATGCCGCGCGCCGACGATCTGGTGAGTTTCGACTCCACCTTCCACGAGGTCCCGACTCCGACCAACCCGATCGGCGCCAAGGGCGCGGGCGAGGCCGGCGCGGTTGGTGCGCTGCCGACCATGATGAACGCCATCGTCGACGCGCTGAGCCCACTCGGGGTCGAGCATGTCCAGATGCCGGCCACGCCGGAACGGATATGGCGCACGATTCAAAGCGCATTATCATGATGCGCGCGATTTAAATACGCGTTTTGACGATCATCTCAATCAGCACCGTCGAGCAGATCAACGCCATGGCGAGGAGCTGAAAGACCGAGAGCGTTTCAGCCAGGAACGCGACGGCCAGGATCGCCGCGATCGCCGGTTTCAGGAAGAACAGAGACGCGCCGCGCGCCATGTCGGGCACGGCGGCGAGCCCACCGATCCAAAGGAACTGGGTCAGAGTCGTGTTGAACAGCGCGAGCACCACGATCGCCGCCAAAACCGATTTGGGTTCCGCGGTCAGGCGCGTGAAATCAACCCAATTTCCCCAAATCATGCCGACCAGAAACCACAGCCCGACGCCGCCGATCATCAGGCTGATCGCGGTTGCGCGCAACGCGCCGTAGCCGCGCACCAGCGGGCGCATCAGGACCAGATAAAACGCGGTCGTGGCGGCGTTGAAGAACACCAGCCCGATGCCGAACAGATTGCGTTCGGATCCGGCCAGTTCGCCGAGATAGCCGTCGGTGACCAGCAGCGCCACGCCGAGAAAGGCCAGCGCGCCGGTCACGATCTTGACACCGGCAAGCCCGGTGCGGTCAACGATCGCCGCCGTGATCGCGACAAATATGGGGATCGTGGTCACCATCGTCGCGACCTGGGGAACGGTGGCGAAATCCAGGGACCAATGAAACGCCAGATAGCTCAGCATGACGCCCAGCGCCGACAGGCCGACGAAGCGCGCACCGTCTTGCCGCAAGGGTGTAATCAGGTCGTGGCTCGCTGGAAGGCAAAGCGCCATGACGACCAGCCCGGCCCCGCCCAATCCAAACCGCCAGACCGACGTCTCCGGCCCGCCGAGCCCGGTCAGAACGGAAACGAACTCCGACGATGCGTGGCCGCACACGGCGATGAATACCGCCAGATAGGCGAGCTTGGGGTATCGATGCCAGGGCGTCATTTATGCGCGCATCGTCGCCAGAGATCGTCCGCCGCCTTGACCGCTTCATCCACGGTGAGGCCATCCATCAGGGTCGCCTGGTTGCGGTGGTCAAAGTCCGGCGCATCGACCAGTTCGAAATAGCTTTCGCTTGTGCGGACCAATGCGGCGTTCCCGCCCCACGGACGATAGCGCGCCTCCGGGCTGGGACCGAACAAACCCAAGGTCGGCGCGCCGGACGCGGCCGACAAATGCATCAGGCCTGAATCATTGCCGATGTAAAGCGCGCATCGCGCCATGGAGGCATATGCGGCCGGCAGTTCCTGGCCGAACAGATCGATCAGGCGGTCGGCCGGGATGGCGTCGATCAAGGCGCGGGCGCGGTCCCGTTCATCCGGCCCGCCCATCAGGGCGATCATCGCGCCGGGCAGGATGCCGCCGGGCGCCGTCAGCCGTTCGACCAGCGCCGCGAAATGTTCGGCGCGCCATTCCTTTGCGCCCCAATTGGCGGTCGGCCCGATGGCCAGCACGGGCCGGCCATCGGGAATCGCCGCCGCCGCCGCCGCCCGGGCCGCGTCATCGACCCAGATATGCGGGCCTGGCGCGGGATTGAGCCCGAGCGCGCCGGCGTCCTCCTCCACCCGGTGCAAACCGGGGACCGCCGCGCCCTTGATGTGACGATGGTGCGCCCAAAGCAGCCAGGACAGGCCGGAGCGCCGTAAATCGACCACCACATCCCAGCGCGTTCCCACGCAAGCCAGCCAAAGCGACAACCAATGTGTTTTGAAGGGTTGCTTGCGGATCACGATGACTTGCTCGAGCCGCGGCACGGCGCGAAACAACGGCGCCGCCGGCGCGCCGCAGGCCACGGTAAAGCGCGCGTCCGGATGGATCTCAACCAGATGCGCCAACAGACCGGATGACAAGATCGCGTCGCCGATCCGCGTGCCGGTGATAAACAGGATGTTTTTCGCCATAAACCGATCAGTAATCCCGATACAGCTTTTCCTCAACCAGAGGCGAGCCGAGAAATTCGTCCAGTTCACGTTTCAGGGCCGCGCGACGGTCGTTCATCTTGTATACGGAACGCGCGAGTGCAACAAACCCATCGCCGAAATCCCGCCGCCGTTCACAATCGCGGATATCGTCCTCGACCTCCCAGAGCTGAAGATTGATATTCTTGAGGTCGCCGTAAAGCGTGCTGAAATCGGGCCCGCCGGCGAGGCCCTGGTCGCGCGCGTCGGACAAAATGGCGAACTCGCGCGCGATATTGTCGCGCTGACCGGGATCGGTGACCTTCTCGAGCTTGATCTCCAAAATCGAGATCTTGTCCAGCATTTCGCCATATGAAACTTCAACGGTGATCGTCACGATATACTCCACATCGACTTAAGCTGCCCGCACTGATAGGTAACAGGTATGGTTTTGACGTGCAAAGGAATGGAAAGATGAGTCGTCCGAAAGTTGGGTTTATCGGGATTGGAACCATGGGGCGGCCGATGGCGGCCTGCATCGCCGAAGCCCAAATGGAACTGCACATATACGACATCGACCCTTCGGCCGCATCCGCCTTTGCCGATGAATATGCCGCCACTGTTCACGATACCCCGGCAAAACTGGCGCAAGCCTGCGATATCGCCATCACCATGGTCCCGACCGGCGCGGATGTGCGCGAGGTGGCGCTTGGCAATGACGGGCTCGCCGACGCCTTTGCGGGGGATGGTATTCTAATCGATATGAGTTCATCGGAGCCGGCCGGCACGGAAGCGCTGGCCGCCGAACTGGCCGGGCGCGGCGTCAGGATGATCGACGCGCCGGTGTCCGGCGGACGCGCAAAAGCGGTCGACGGCACGCTGACGCTGATCGTGGGCGGCGACGATGCGGTGATCGATCAATGCCAATCGGTTCTGGAAGCCATGGGCAACAATATTTTCCGCACCGGGCGGGTTGGATCGGGCCACGCCATCAAGGCGATCAACAATCTGATGAACGCGGCCGGGTTGCTGGTCGGCGGCGAGGCGCTGCTGATCGGCAAGCGGTTCGGGCTCGACCCCGACATCATCGTCGATGTCATCAACGCGTCGACCGGCATGAACCACGCGACGGTCAACAAGTTCAAACAGCGGGTCTTTTCGCGCAGTTTCGATTCCGGGTTCTCCCTCGATCTCATGATCAAGGATCTCGATATCGCGCTCGGGCTGGCGCGCGACACCCGCACGCCGGTCCCCTATGCCGCCCATTGCCGGGAAATCTGGGCCGCGGCCGGGCTCAATCTGGAAGACGGCCGCGATCATACCGAGATCGTCCGTTGGCTGGAGCAGACATCTGGCGCTGAGCTGGAGTGACCGACTCACCGACAACCGCGTATAGCCCCAAGCTCGACAATCTGGTCGGCGTGCTGTGGATGCTGGCCGCCGTGACGGCTTTGTCCGCCATGTTTACGATCCTGAAACACATGACCACCGAATTGCCGGTATTCGTGGTTGCGATCATGCGCACGTTCCTGGCGCTGATGTTCATGATGCCCTGGCTGATGAAGGTCGGGCTTCGCGGCATCGAGACCACCCGCATGCGGCTTCACTTCCTGCGGTCCTTCTTCGGCGTGGCGGCTTTCGCCTGTGTCATGTATGCGCTCAGCAAGCTGTTGATGGCCGACGCCATGGTTCTCGCCTTCACGACGCCGTTCTGGTCGATCATCATTTCGGCGCTGCTGCTGGGCGAGGTCATTCGCCGGTCCCGCAACGTGGCCACGATCATCGGCTTTTTCGGCGTGGTTTTGATCGTCAAACCGCAGGCCGGAATCGATCCGGCCATGCTGATCGCCCTGCTCAGCGCGGTTGGGACCGCCGGCGCGATGATTGCCATGAAATCCTTGTCGACCACCGAGCCGCCGGACCGGATCGTGTTCTATTTCTTTTTGTTCGGCACATTGGTTTTATTCCCGGCCGCCGCATTCACCTGGCAGACCCCGAACCTGGTTCAGTTCGGCTGGCTGGCGCTGGCGGGGTTTTTCGGCACCATCGGACAGGTTTTTTTGGCGCGCGCCTATTCGGCGGCCGATGTCGCCGTGGTGGCCCCATTCGACTTCATGCGCCTGCCGCTCGCCGCCCTGTTCGGCTATATATTTTTGTCGGAAATTCCGGATATCTGGTCCGGGGTGGGCGCGCTGATCATCATCTGCGCCTCGTTCTATATCGCGCGCCGGGAAGCACAAGACCGCGCGCCGCAAACCGGTTAAAGTCAGCGAAACCAAATCGAGATCAGACCGATGGCATACAGGAAAATCCAGGTGAAACCGCTGACCACGGCGCTGGGCGCGGAAATTGCCGGCGTTGATCTGTCCGAGCGGCTCGACAACGAAACCATGGACGAAATCCATCGGGCATTTCTGGAATATCTGGTGATTTTTTTCCACGACCAGCACATCACGCCGGATCGGCACAAGGAATTTTCCCGCCATTTCGGGCCGCTCAACATCCATCCTTTTATCGAGGCGATGCCGGATCATCCGGAAATCCTCGAAGTGCTGAAGGAACCCGAGGACGAAATGAATTTTGGCGGGCTTTGGCATATGGAT
>JAYZAW010000054.1:0-7158 GCA_036339495.1 Pseudomonadota bacterium
GTCGGTATAGATGGTGACTGTCGCGCCGTCTTTGGTTCGTCGTTCGCTGACCTGCATCCAGCGGCTGTCACGCAGGCGGAAATCCAACGCACCGCTGGCCTCTCGATGCCGCTGACGGGGATGCTGCCGACAGCGTCGATCAACCGCCGGTTCGCCCTTTCCGCGGCTTCTTCGGCTTGTTTGCGATCGTGAATTTCGCCTTCCAGAATTTGGTTGGATTCGAGCAGTTGGCCGGTCCGCTGCGATTACTCCGTGCTTCTCTCCATAAGTCTGACGGCGGTTTTTGGCCAATGCGGATTGACTAGCCCAGATAAACCGCCGCGAAGGCGGTTACCGTCAAACCCGCGGCCAGTACATTGATCCATAATTCCTCGAACAATCCGCCGACGCTTTCGATCCCGATGGCCACGACCGATGACGCCAGCGCGCCGATGACAACGGCAATCAATACCGGCAATTGGCTGAAGGCGGAAAACCGAATAATTTTCCAGACCGCATGCAATTTGATGTTCCTTTCTCGGACCGTCGCCGGGGAGATTGCGCATATAGTTAATTTGTCGCATTCACGATAGCTTAGGGCCCGTTAACGAACGGTTAAGATCGCGGGACTTACCGCCGCGCCCGGCGCAATTCTTTCCACAGTGGCGTGATTCTGAAAGTTTCTGCTAGTGTGACGGCTATATTCTGGACTTGGGAAAACGGGGTAATGGCGCGGCAATCCGGGCGGGAAGTCCTGATAGAGTTTCACCAGATTGGAAATTCGGTGAAAGTCACCGCCGTCGATCCCGTAACGGCGGTGGAAGTTTCGATTGTCGGCGCGGCGAACGCCAGCCAGGAAATGCTCAAGCGCCTGGCCGTGCGCAAACTCGATTACGTTCTCGAAAAACAGAAAAAGGGGTCGGTCGCGCGTCGTTAGCGCGCGCCATTTCCGAACAGGTCAATAACCGGCCATGGAATATTTCCTGCAGCAATTGATCAACGGCCTGACTCTCGGGGCGATCTACGGTCTGATCGCGATCGGCTACACCATGGTCTACGGCATCATCGGCATGATCAATTTCGCCCATGGTGAGATATACATGATCGGCGCCTTTATCGCGCTGATTTCGTTTCTGGTGTTGAGCGGCGGGGCCGGTGGTTGGATCCCGCTGGCGCTGATCACGGTCCTGCTGGTTTCCATGGTCTTGACGGCGGTCTACGGCTGGGCCCTTGAACGGCTGGCCTATAGACCGTTGCGCGGTTCGCCGCGCCTGGCCGCGTTGATCTCCGCGATCGGCATGTCGATCGCCTTGCAGAATTACGTCCAGCTTGCGCAAGGCGCCCGGACCAAAGCATTGCAGCCGGTGATCAAGGGCGGTTTTACCATTGCCGAAAGTGACGGGTTCTCCGTGGTCCTGAGCCATATGCAGATCATCATCATCGTTGTCACACTGGTCCTGATGACGGGTTTCTCCTTGATGATCGCGCGCACGTCACTGGGACGGGCGCAGCGCGCCTGCGAACAGGACCAGACCATGGCGGCCCTGGTCGGGGTTGATGTCGACCGGACCATTTCACTGACCTTCGTGATGGGCGCGATGCTGGCGGCGGTCGCCGGCGTGTTGGTGACGTTCTATTACGGGGTGATCGATTTTTATATCGGGTTTCTGGCCGGCATCAAGGCCTTCACCGCCGCTGTTCTGGGCGGCATCGGGTCGATCCCCGGCGCCATGCTGGGCGGGTTGTTGATCGGTTTGATCGAAGCCTTCTGGTCCGGCTATTTCACCATTGAATATAAGGACGTCGCGGCGTTTTCCATTCTGGTCATTGTCCTGATTTTCAGACCCACCGGGTTGCTCGGCCGGCCTGAAGTCGAAAAGGTCTGACGTGACGGCTCTGAAAGACGCCGGGCTGACCGCCGTGGTCGCGGCCTTGCTCGGGCTTCCGCTCGTCGGGGTGCATGTGGTTTCGCGCTCCACCGGAATGGTGCTCGAAGGGCGCGTCTGGGAACTGGTTATCGCGGTCGCGTTGATTTTTTTCGGCCGTCTTGGAATTGTCCTGGTCAACGCGGCAAGCGCATGGCCCGTGTTGGCGGGCGGATTGGCCGCCATGCTGACCGGGATTTTCGCACACATGCCGGGCGCCTTCCTTTCGGTGGTTTGTATCGCCGGCGGCGGCCTTCTGGCGGCGCGCGCGGTTTTCGCCCTGCTGCGCGGCAGCCGGGCGATGCTAACGGTTCAGGCACGATTAAGATCTTCCAACCTCACGACCCGCGGGATTAGCACCTGGTTGGGTCCGGCGCTGATCGCGTTCGCCGTCGTGCTGCCCGTCCTGCCGTTCGCCGACCGCCAGGTCGTCGATATCGGTATCCTGGTCATGACCTATGTGATGCTCGGCTGGGGGCTCAACATCGTCGTCGGGCTCGCCGGTTTGCTGGACCTCGGTTACGTGGCGTTCTACGCCGTGGGCGCCTATTCATACGCGTTGCTGGCGCAGTATTTCGATTTCAATTTCTGGATTTGCCTGCCGCTGGCCGGCGCCTTCGCCACCGGGTTCGGAATTTTGCTGGGCTTTCCGGTGCTGCGTCTGCGCGGCGATTATCTCGCCATCGTGACCCTCGGTTTCGGCGAAATGATCCGCGTGATCCTGTTGAACTGGACCAGCTTCACCAACGGGCCGGACGGCATATCCGGCATCCCGCGCCCTTCTTTTTTCGGCTTGCCGTTCAAGCGCCGCCCGCCGGAGGGGATTGAGTCGTTTCACCAGTTTTTCGGGCTCGATTATGACTCCGTTCATCGCGTGATATTTCTCTATTACCTGATCCTCATCCTGGCGCTGATCACCAATGCTTTTACGCTGCGCATCCGAAGGCTGCCCGTCGGCCGAGCGTGGGAGGCGCTGCGCGAGGATGAAATCGCCTGCCGGTCGCTCGGCATCAATCCGACCAACACCAAGTTGTCAGCTTTCGCCATCGGCGCCATGTTCGGCGGGTTCGCCGGTTCGTTCTTCGCCACCCGGCAGGGCTTTATCAGCCCGGAGAGTTTCACCTTCATCGAATCGGCGATCATTCTCGCGGTCGTCGTACTCGGCGGCATGGGCAGCCAGGTCGGGGTCGTGATTGCCGCGATCGTCTTGATCGGTCTGCCCGAATGGTTCCGTGAATTGCAGGAATACCGCATGCTGGCCTTCGGCGCCGGCATGGTGCTGATCATGATCTGGCGACCGCGCGGTCTATTGTCCCACCGCGCGCCGACCATATTGCTTGGCGGGAAGGGCGCGTCATGAACGGCCCGGATCGTACATTGCTGACGGTCGAACATGTGACCATGCGGTTTGGCGGGCTGATTGCGATCGACGATCTGTCCTTCACGGCGCGTGAACGTGAAATCACGTCGATCATTGGACCCAACGGCGCGGGCAAGACGACTGTCTTCAATTGCCTGACCGGATTTTACAAGCCGACGGTCGGGCGGCTCGCCCTGCGGCGCGGGGGTGACGCGCTGCTGCTCGAACGGCTCGAGGATTTCCGCATCGCGCAGGTCGCGGGCGTCGCGCGCACGTTCCAGAACATCCGTGTCTTTCCACAAATGTCGGTGCTGGAAAATCTCATAGTGGCGCAGCACAACCGTTTGATGCGGGCGTCGGGCTATACGGTGCTGGGCATGTTGGGAATCGGCGGTTACCGCGCGGCCGAGGCCGAGGCGCTCGATCTCGCATCCTACTGGCTGGACCGGGTTGGATTGACTGAACAGGCAGACGAGGAAGCCGGTAATTTGTCGTATGGCGGTCAGCGCCGCATGGAAATCGCGCGCTGCATGTGCACCCAACCGGCGCTACTCTGTCTTGATGAGCCGGCGGCCGGTCTCAACCCGCGCGAAAGCGCCGAACTGAATGAATTGTTGCTGTTCATTCGCGATGAACACAAGATCGGACAATTGCTGATCGAACACGACATGAGCGTGGTGATGGAGATTTCCGATCACGTGGTGGTGCTGGATTACGGACGCAAGATTGCCGAGGGCGCGGCGGCGGAAATTCGCAATGACCCGGCGGTAATTCGCGCCTATCTGGGCGAGGACGAAGATGCTTGAGATTTCCGGTGTCCATAGCTTCTACGGCCATATTGAAGCCCTGCGCGGCGTCGATTTGACAGTCGCCGCTGGTGAAATTGTCGCCCTGATCGGCGCCAACGGCGCGGGCAAATCAACCTTGCTGATGACAATCTGCGGTAACCCCAAACCACGCGCCGGCGACATATTGTTCGAGGGGCGCAGCATTACCGGGATGTCGACCCATCACATCGTCAATCTCGGCATCGCCCATGCGCCGGAAGGCCGCCGTATCTTCCCGAGAATGACGGTGCTGGAAAATCTCAAGATGGGCGCGATCACTACCGATCCCGCCACGTTCGATGCGGATCTGGGCCGTGTGATGGGTTTGTTTCCTATCCTTGCCGACAGATCCGGGCAACGGGGCGGTACCTTGTCGGGCGGCGAGCAGCAAATGCTGGCCATCGCGCGCGCGCTGATGAGCCGTCCGAAACTCCTGCTGTTGGATGAACCGTCGCTGGGGCTCGCGCCGCTTGTCGTGCGGCAGATTTTTGAAATCGTGCGAGACCTGAACCGGGACGCCGGCATGACCGTTTTCCTGGTCGAACAGAATGCCCATCATGCGCTCCGTCTGGCCCATCGCGGCTACGTCATGGTCAATGGCGAGATCACCATGACGGGGTCCGGCGAATCGCTGCTGCAAAATCCGGATATTCAAGCGGCTTATCTCGAAGGCGGCGCCAAGGCGTCCCAGGAGGCAAATTGATGACCGGCGCGCCGCTTTCGGTATTTATCGGACTCACGGTCGTTTTGATGGGCGGGGCGGGATGGATGACGGGTCAGGCATTGGCGCGGGGTTGGACATCAGCATGGCTCATGCTGCCCTATGGCGTATTGCTTGGGCTGGTCGACCGGTTTTTGACCTGGGGGTTGTTCCAGGGCGAATTGTTGTCGCTTTCGGGCTTCGTGATCGACAGCGCCGTGATCCTGGCCATCGGCGCAATGGCGCATCGATTTACGCGGGCGCGTATGATGGTCGCGCAATATCCATGGCTTTATGACCGGACGGGATTGCTCACCTGGTGTGAAAAGCCGGGGCGCGAAAAACCGCGTTGATGATTTTGCCGCCGGGCAAAAGCTTGCTAAGCTTGGATGATATTTGAAGCGCATATGGGGAATTGAATGATGAAAGTTCTGAGAGGGTTATTAATCGGACTGGTTTCGGCCGGACTCCTGAGCCAAATGCCGTCGACCGGCGCGCGGGCCGATATCGCCATTGCGGTTGCCGGGCCGATGACGGGGCAATATGCCTCGTTCGGCGAACAGATGCGGCGCGGCGCGGAAATGGCGGTCAAGGATATCAACGCCGCCGGCGGGGTGCTGGGGCAAAAGCTCAAGCTCGAAATCGGCGATGACGCCTGTGATCCGAAACAGGCGGTCGCCGTGGCCAACGGTTTCGCCAGCAAGGGCGTGAAATTCGTCGCCGGACATTTTTGTTCCGGGTCATCCATTCCGGCATCGGATGTTTATGCCGATGAAGACATTCTGCAAATTTCTCCGGCGTCGACCAACCCGAAACTGACCGAGCGCAAGTTGGCCAATGTTTTCCGGGTCTGCGGCCGGGACGATCAGCAGGGATCCGTCGCGGGCAATTTCCTGGCCGACAAGATGGCGGGCAGGAAGATCGCGGTGATTCACGACAAGACCGCCTATGGCAAGGGCCTGGCCGACGAAACCCGCAAGACCCTGCACAAGCGGGGCGTCAAGGAAGTTCTCTACGAAGCCTATACCGCCGGGGAAAAGGATTATTCCGCTCTGGTCAGCAAGCTGAAGCGCAATGCGGTCGATATTCTCTATGTCGGCGGCTATCACACCGAAGCCGGATTGATCGTGCGCCAGATGCGGGCGCAGGGCATGAAAACGGTTCTGGTCTCGGGCGATGCGCTGGTCACCAATGAATATTGGGCGATCACGGGCAGCGCGGGGGAGGGAACGTTGATGACCTTTAGCCCCGATCCGCGCAAAAACCCGGTCGCGGCGTCCCTGGTGAAACGTTTCCGCGCCGCGAAGTATGAGCCGGAGGGCTATACGCTCTATACCTATGGCGCCATTCAGGCCTGGGCGCAGGCTGCCGGGAAGACCGGATCGACCGATACCGGTAAATTGATCAAAGCGTTGAAATCATCGAAATTCAAAACCGTGATTGGCGATATCGGGTTCGACGCCAAGGGCGATGTCACGGCGCCGGGCTATGTGTTCTATGAATGGAAAAGTGGTAAGTACGACTATTACCGATAATAATGTGACCACGAATTACGGGTCGGTCCTGAATGGGACCGACCCGTAATTTGACTCAGTGTTTTGGCGCGTGGCCGGTGTCAGGCCGTGCGGCGCTTTACCTTCTGGCCTTTTTTCCGGCCAAGGCCGATTTTCTTGGCGAATTCCGACCTCTGGGATGCATAGTTCGGGGCGACCATCGGATAATCCGCGGGCAGGCCCCATTTGGCGCGATAATCGTCCGGTGTCATATTATATGCGGCTCTCAGATGCCGCTTGAGCATCTTCAGCTTCTTGCCGTCTTCCAAACACACAATGTAATCTGGATTGACGGAACGGCGGACGCTGACCGCGGGCTTGAGCGGTTCCGCGTTGGCTTCGCTTTGCAGGCCGTCCAATGAGGACAGGGAGGCATATACGCTGCTGATAACGTCCGGTACCTGATCGGTCGCCACCGTATTATTTCCAACATAGGCCGAAACAATATCGACGGCCATGCGAAGAATTTCATTCTGCTCGATAGATTTAGCGGTTTCTTCTGACATTGCTACTGTTGCCTTGTATTAAAAATTTGTACTGCGCGATAATTGCATGGGCTCTCAGTCTTGTCAATAAGATTTGACAATATAATTAATAAGAAGCGAATAGTTGGATTGTATATACAACATCTAAAATATAGATTTTGACGCGTTTCTTTGGCCTATTCTTTGGTAAATCTTGATATGATTACTGTATTTGTTTGCTGAGGATCTATTTAATGCTTGTCATAGTAGGATTTTAATATTTTTATCTCTGATCGCACAGGGCTCTGATTGATATCCTCTTGACGCCGATTTCGTTATGAGGACAGGCG
>JAYZAW010000055.1:0-8707 GCA_036339495.1 Pseudomonadota bacterium
TGAACGCCAGAACCACCAGCCACGCCGGCTCGCCGGTCGAAATGGTGGCAAGGAACCGCGCGGGGTCAAGATCGCGATACAGCCAGAACACGGCAACGAGCGAAACCGCAACGCCCAGGACAGGCAGCGCCCACTCCAGCAAAAACCCCGGCCGCGACCCCACGAAATTTTTCCCCATTCCACCAATGACGCCGTCGATCGGATCATATCACGATCGACGGACGGGTGGGCGCGGGTGTGGGGTCGAGAGGATAGATGGGCGGACTGTCCGCTCTCACGGCGGTGTAGGAGCATCGTTGAGACGGAACTCAGAATTTTAAATGTGGCAATGCAAGATCTGACTCCAATGCTTTTGATCTGGATGTAAAGATGAAAGCCATGGTAGACAAGCAGCCTTGACCGGTGGCTGTTGCGACGGTGGCATCGGCGCGGATCGTGAAAATCACGACACACGTTAACAGAGGCGGAAAATGACGACGTCCATCGATTCCAACACCAAGTTCGACCGCATCGTCGAACGGGACGAGTTCGTGCGCACGGGCCCGGGCACATTGGCCGGGCGCTACCTTCGCAGTTATTGGCAACCCGTTTACGTCTCCGAGAAGCTCGCCAAGGAGTCGATCGTTCCGATCCGGATCCTCGGCGAGGGCTTGGCGCTCTACCGTGGTGAAAGCGGAGAGGCCCGCGTCATGACCGATGAATGCCCGCATCGACTGTCCGTCTTGTCCACGGGCTGGATCGAAGGGGAAACCATTCGCTGCCGGTATCACGGCTGGCGCTACGACGAGTCAGGACGATGTGTCGAGCAACCGGCCGAGCCGAGGCCTTTCTGCGACAAAGTGCCGAAAATCGCCTCCTATCCCACGCACGAGGCGCACGGCCTCATATTTGCTTATTTCGGCGAAGGCGATGCGCCGGCATTTCGCGCACTGCCCGGTCTGGAAGAAGGCGCCGGCGAGGGATGGACCGTCAGCCCGTCGGTCGAAATGATTCCGTGCAACTATTTTCAGAGCGCGGAAAACATCATGGATGACGCCCATGTGAATTTTTCCCATCGAGATCACCTCGTGAACACGGCGGCGAGGCAGTACGTTCCGACCAAAACGTCGGCGGAAGAAACACCATTCGGGCTTACGCATTTCCTGGAGCGGGGAGAGCGCACCGATCAACTTCACTTCATCATGCCGAACCAGTGCTTCCTGGCCCACCCGCTACACTCACGGCGAGACGACAAGAAGTTCTGGTTCAAGGCGTTGTTCTGGTATGTGCCGATCGATGACGAGGGTCATCTTCACGTTCTCATCATGGTCTACCACACGAAGAGACAGGAGCGTCCCGACGGCACGCCGGTTCATGAGGAGATCCAGGCCATCCTTTCCGGTCAAAAGAGTTGGCAAGACGTCGCAAGACACCCGAATATCATCCGTATCCAGGACGGCGTGGCGATCAGCGGACAAGGGAAGATCGTTGACCGCTCGAGGGAATTTTTGGGGACCTCGGATGCGGCGGTGATCCTGCTTCGCAAACTCTGGATGCGAGAACTGAATTCGCTTGCCGCTGGAAATGCCGTGACACAGTTCGTTACGCCGGAACCTAAAGCCCTTCGGCAAGAGGAATTGGACGCGATGGGATTCAACGCTTGAATTCGTTCTCACTCGCTCCTCTACCCGCATAACGCGCGGTCAAACGGAAGGAGATGGGTGCCGTGTGTGATTGCGGTCCGGCAATGGATCGAAGGCTCTCTCCGCGCGTTGCGAGGGGCGATATATAGAAACCCAAGACTGATCCGTCCTTGCCGCCCACCCGCGCCCACGCCACATTAAACGCCCGCGTTGACTGCGCGAGCCGGGTTATTTATTTTGCGCTGCAACATGGATCGGGGCGGCCGGGTATTGCGCCCGCCGCCGCCGTCCGAAAATTCTTCAAACCAGCAGGATTTGCGCCCCATGAAGGTTCTCGTCGCCGTAAAGCGCGTGGTTGATTACAACGTCAAGGTCCGGGTCAAGGCCGACCAGACCGGGGTTGAGACCGCCAATGTCAAGATGTCCATGAACCCGTTCGACGAGATTGCCGTCGAGGAGGCGCTCCGCATGCAGGAGGCCGGCGCGGTTTCCGAGACCGTGACCGTGTCCCTGGGGGTACAGCAGTGCCAGGAGACCATCCGCACCGCGCTCGCCATGGGGATGGACCGGGGCATCCACGTGCTGACCGACGAGGAGCTCCAGCCGTTGGCGGTCGCCAAGCTGCTGGCCGCTTTGGTTGAACGCGAAAACCCCGAGATGGTGATCCTGGGCAAGCAGGCGATCGACGACGATTCGAACCAGACCGGTCAGATGCTGGCCGGGCTGCTCGGCTGGCCCCAGGGCACGTTCGCGTCCGAAATCACCTTCGCCGACGGCCGGACGGCCGTGACCCGCGAGGTCGATGGCGGGCTCGAGACCGTGTCGCTGACCCTGCCAGCGGTGGTGACCACCGATCTCAGGCTGAACGAGCCGCGCTACGCGTCCTTGCCCAATATCATGAAGGCCAAAAAGAAACCGATCGATCAGGTTTCGGTCGAGGACCTCGGCGTCGATGCGTCGCCCCGGCTGGTCACGCTCAAGGTCGAGGATCCGCCGGCGCGCCAGGGCGGCGGCAAGGTCGCCGACGTGGCCGAGCTGGTCGAGAAGCTGAAAAACGAAGCGGGGGTGATCTGATGGCGGTTCTTATCATAGCCGATCACGCGGACGGCGTGGTCAACGCCGCCATGTTGAACGTGGTGACGGCGGCGGCCGGGCTCGGCGGCGAAATCGATATGCTGGTCGCGGGCGAGAATTGCTCGGCGGCGGCCGCGGAAGCCGCCAAGATTTCCGGCGTCACGAAAGTGCTGCACGCCGACGATGCCGCATACGGCCATCTGCTGGCGGAGAATGTCGCGCCGCTCGCCGTCGGGCTGGCGGCGAATTATTCCCATGTCATGCTGCCCGCCACCACCATGGGCAAGAACCTCGCGCCCCGCGTGGCGGCCCTCTTGGACGTGGCACAAATCTCCGACATCGTCGAGATCGTGTCCGACGATACTTTCGTGCGGCCGATCTATGCCGGCAACGCCATGGCGACCGTGCAGTCGAAGGACGCCATCAAGGTGATCACCGTGCGCGGCACGGCGTTTGCCGCCGCCGACGCGGCAGGCGGGTCGGCATCGGTCGAGACCGTCGATGCGACGCCGGATGCGGGGCTGTCGTCGTTCGTCGGCCAGGAGCTGACCAAATCCGAACGGCCCGAACTCACCGCGGCGCGGGTCATCGTGTCGGGCGGGCGCGGCATGCAGTCGTCGGAAAATTTCGCGCTGGTCGAGGCCATCGCCGACCGGCTCGGGGCCGCGGTCGGCGCATCGCGCGCCGCCGTCGACGCCGGCTACCGGCCGAACGATTACCACGTAGGCCACACCGGCAAGGTGGTCGCACCGGAACATTACATCGCGGTCGGCATTTCGGGCGCGATCCAGCATCTCGCCGGCATGAAGGATTCGAAGGTCATCGTCGCGATCAACAAGGACGAGGAAGCGCCGATGTTCCAGATCGCCGATTACGGTCTGGTGGCCGATCTGTTCAACGTGCTGCCCGAGCTCGCCGACGAGCTCGACAAGCAGGACATCAAGCCGCGCTGAAGTTCCACTGAGCGGAAACCGTTTCCACTGAGTGGAAAAATTTTTGGAATCGAGTAAAGACGGATGAATGACCATGAATAATTCGGATGCGACGTCTTTGATACGGCGGATCGGCGTGATCGGCGCGGGGCAGATGGGCGGCGGCATCGCCCATGTCTGCGCGCTCTCCGGCTACGATGTGGCGCTCGGCGATATCAGCCGCGACCAGCTCACCGCCGCAATCGACCGGATCACCAAAAATCTCGACCGCCAGGTATCGCGCGGCCGGGTCGAGGCGGCCGACCGCGACGCGGCGCTGGCGCGGATTTCCACCGGCACGGATTACAAACAGTTCGCCGATTGCGATCTGGTGATCGAGGCCGCGACCGAAAACGAAGCCGTCAAGCGCGAGATCTTCAAGGGCCTGACGCCGGAAATGCGCGACGATGCGATTCTCGCGTCGAACACCTCGTCGATCTCGATCACGCGCCTCGGCTCGGCGACCGATCGTCCGAGCCGCTTCATCGGCATGCATTTCATGAACCCGGTGCCCATGATGCAGCTGGTCGAACTGATCCCCGGCATCGGAACCGACCCGGAAACCTTCGAGGCGATCCACGCGCTGACCCTCGCGCTCGGCAAGACGCCGGTCAGTTCCGAGGATTTCCCCGCCTTCATCGTCAACCGCATCCTGCTGCCGATGCTGAACGAGGCGGTTTACACGCTGCATGAAGGCGTCGGCTCGGTGGAAGCCATCGACACCGCCATGAAGCTCGGCGCCAACCACCCCATGGGGCCGCTCGAGCTCGCCGATTTCATCGGGCTCGACACCTGCCTGTCGGTGATGCAGGTGCTCTATGAAGGCCTCGCCGACACCAAATACCGGCCCTGTCCGCTGCTGGTCAAATATGTCGAGGCCGGCTGGCTCGGCCGCAAATCCGGCAAGGGCTTCTACGACTATTCCGGCGACCATCCGGTCGCGACCCGGTAACGCGCGCCGGCGCGGGCAGAATTAAAGCAGATGGTGTGGATGGCTCCCGCTCCCGGCATCGCAATGTGCCAAAGTGTGGTTTCCATCAAGGACCACGAGCAAAACGAGCCATCCGCCATGAATGTTAGCATTATCGGCCTCGATCTGGCCAAGAACGTTTTCCAGGTTCACGCGATTGACGACGGTGGAGAGGTCATCGTCCGCCGGGCGCTGCGGCGTCGGCAGATGTTGCCGTTTTTCCGTAAGCTTGAGGCCTGTTTGATCGGCATGGAGGCGTGCGGCACGAGCCATTACTGGGCGCGCGAACTTTCCGGACTGGGTCATCGGGTCAAGCTGATGCCGCTGGCCTATGTGAAACCCTACGTCAAGCGGGGCAAAACCGATGCGGGCGACGCGGAAGCGGTGATGCGGCCGACGATGCGGTTTGTCGCGATCAAGTCGCCGGGACAGTAATCGATCCTGGCGTTGCGCCGGACGCGGGGTCTGCTGGTCGGCCAGCGCCGTCGCGGCGCCGAGCTCCAGGAAGAATTGCCGCCGGTTGAGGATATTGGTTTGCTCATTCAAATTAATGGTCTTCATGACGCGGCTCCTCCCCTGTTGAAAACATCAAACATCCAGTATTCGATTTATTTTACCGGTTACGTATCCTCATGAAGTGGGGGCGGTGTCTTCAAATAATCCCGCCGTCCGCGAGCGCCTTCATCCTGGCGTCGTCGAAACCCAGTAGCCCGCGATAGACCTCGTCGTTATGTTCGCCGAGTTCCGGGCCGGAGCGGCGGATCACGCCGGGGGTTTCGGACAGCTTGGGGACGATGTTCTGCATTGCGATGGTGCCGGATTGGCCGTGGGTGACGCGGATGATGGCCTCGCGCGCCTTGAAATGGGCGTCTTCCAGCATTTCAGGGACGCGATAGATATTGCCCGCCGGCACGCCGGCTTTCTCCAGTATTTCCTCCAGCGGGACGCCGTCGATGGTCGATGTCCAGGCCGAAATCCGGTCGTCGAGTTCCTCCTGATGTTCGCCGCGCGCGGTGTGCGACGAATAGCGCGCGTCGGTCGACAGTTCCGGCTCGCCCATGGCCTCGGCGAGGCGCGCGAACACGGTGTCCTGGTTAGCGCCGATCACGATCATCTTGCCGTCCCTGGTCGGATACACATTGGACGGCGCGATCTTGGGCAAGATCGACCCGGTGCGTTCGCGAATGAACCCACCCTGATCATACTCGGCGACCAGCGATTCCATCACCCCCAGCACGGCTTCGTAGATCGCCGAATCGACCATCTGGCCGCGCCCGGTGCGTTCGACGTTGTGGATCGCCATCATGCAGCCGAGCGCCGCGAAGGTCGCGGCCAGCGTGTCGCCCAGCGAAATGCCGACCCGGCTCGGCGGCGTCGAGGGGTCGCCGACCACATGGCGCAGCCCGCCCATGGCTTCTCCGATCGCGCCATAGCCGGCGCGTTTCGAATAAGGGCCGGTCTGGCCATAACCAGACACCCGCACCATCACCAGCTTGGGATTGATCTTCGACAGCTCATCCCAGCCCAAATTCCAGCGCTCCATGGTCCCGGGGCGGAAATTCTCGATCAGAATGTCGGATTTCGCCACCAGCTGCCGAATGATCTCCTGACCTTCCGGCTCGCGCGCATTCATGGTGGCGGATTTTTTGTTGCGCGCCAGCACCGGGAACCACACCGGCTTGCCGTCGGCCCGCTCGCGGCCCCATTCCCGCATCGGGTCGCCGACGCCGGGCTGTTCCAGCTTGATCACCTCGGCCCCGAAATCGGCCAACAGCTGACCGCAGAACGGCCCGGCGAGAAGCTGGCCCATTTCGATCACCCGCAAATCCGTTAAGGGTCCGCTGCGGTCTTCATTTGATGCCGTCATTTCAATTCCTAATTTGTATCGGTGCAGGTTAATTAATCGATCCCGCCCGCGAATCCTGTTTCTGCTTTGAAGTCTTGGCCCAACTGGGACAGAATGCGGCCCTGCCGAGCATGGGTTTATGGAGGTTGCGATGGCCGCGCGCAAGGTCGAACTGATCGAGGTTTCACCCCGGGACGGGCTGCAGAACGAGCCCGAAATATTGTCCACCGATGTTAAAGTCGAGCTCATCAACCGGGCGGTCGCCGCGGGCGTGCGGCGGATCGAGGTCGCCAGCTTCGTAAACCCGAAACGCGTCCCCCAGATGGCCGATGGCGAACAGGTGATGGCCGCTTTGCCGGCGCACGACGACGTGACCTATGTCGGGCTGGCGCTGAACATGCGCGGGCTGGAGCGCGCCATCGCCGCCGGCTGCAAGGAAGTCAATTACGCCGTGGTGGCGTCGGATGCGTTCAGCGAACGCAATCAGGGCACGTCGATCGAACAGGCGATCGATGTCGGCGCCGACATGATAAAGGTTGCCCGCGACGCCGGCGTGCGGTTCTCCATGACCTTCAGCGCCGTGTTCGGCTGCCCGTTCCAGGGCGAGGTGCGGCCCGACCGCGTGCTGGAAATCGTCGCCGCAGGTCTGGCCGCCGGACCCGATGAAATCGCGCTTGCCGACACCATCGGCGTGGCCGTGCCCGGCCAGGTCGGCGAGATGTTCGCCGAGGTCGCCAAGCTGGCGCCCGACGCCAGGCTGCGCGGCCATTTCCACAACACGCGCAATACCGGCATCGCGAACGCATACGCCGCAATCGAAGCCGGCGCGGCGGCGCTCGACGCCAGCCTCGGCGGTTTCGGCGGCTGCCCGTTTGCGCCGGCGGCGACCGGCAATGTGCCATCGGAGGATCTGATCTACATGCTGAACCGATCGGGTATTGAGACCGGCGTGGATATCGAAGGCCTGATCGAGACCGCCGACTGGCTCGGTGGCGAACTGGGCAAGCCGGGCCCCGCCATGCTGGGCCGCGCGGGAAACTTTCCGCCGGCCGAATTGCGGGGAAATTAGACGCCATGGCGGACATGCAGTTCGGGCTCGCCGCGCGCGGTGAATATGAGGCGAACCAGGATATTCGCCAATGTTTCGACGAGCTGGTCGAACAGGCGAAATTCGCCGACCAGCTGGGTTTTGCATCCATCACCAAGACGTCCCACTACAGCACCCACCCGCTGCAGGCGTTGCAGCAGCTCCCCATTCTGGCGCGGCTGTCCGGCGAAACCAAGAATTTGCGGCTCAATGCGGGGATCATCCTGGTCTCGCTGCACAAGCCGCTCGATCTCGCCGAACAGCTCGCCACCATCGACGTGATGTCGGGCGGGCGGTTGATCTTCGGCGCGGCGCTGGGCTATCGCGAGGTCGAGTTCAAGGCGTTCGGCACGACGGCGAAAGAACGCGGCGCGCGGCTTGAGGAAAATCTGATCGCGATCCGGCGGCTGTGGACCGAGGACGAAGTCCATATGAAAGGGGCGCACTTTACGCTGGACGGTGCGTCCTGCGCGCTCAAGCCGGTGCAGAAACCGACCCCGCCGATCTGGATCGGGGCCAATGCGGATATCGCCATTAGGCGCGCCGCGCGGCTCGGCGATTGTTGGTATGTGAACCCTCATAACCGGCTCGACGTGATCGAGCGCCAGGTCGAGGTTTATCGCCGCGCGCTCGATGTGGAAAACAAGCCGTTCCCGGATGAATTCCCCATGCGGCGCGAAGTTTTCGTGGCGCGCACGCGGGAAGAAGCGATCCGCCTGTGCCGGCCCTATCTGGAGATCAAGTACGATTTCTACCGTGATTGGGGCCAGGACAAGGAAATGCCCGAGGATGACGGCTTCGCCCAGGCCTTCGACGAACTCGCCGGCGACCGTTTCCTGATCGGTTCCCCCGATGAGGTCGCCGACCAGATGATCCATCTCGGCCGGACGCTCGGCGTCAATCATCTGATCATGAGCCTGCAATGGCCCGGCATGCCGCAAAACCTGGCGCTCGACACCATGCAGCTCCTGGCCGAAGAGGTGTTCCCGAAAGTTAGGCAGGGTTTAACCTGACATTGCAAGCGAATAGAGTACATAAAATTTGGTATATTATAGTTAAAATAATTTATTTTAAATTAACTATGAATGTAATTTAACTTTTTATCATATTGTTTTTAAATATATAATTTATCTAATT
>JAYZAW010000056.1:0-5156 GCA_036339495.1 Pseudomonadota bacterium
GAAAATGTTTGGCGCGTTTTGGTTGATGAAGGCCAAATCGAAATTGCGCTGCTGAATTTGTCATTAAATGCGCGAGACGCAATGTCGGATGGCGGTACAATCGTCATATCCACGTCAAATATATTTTTAGATGCCGGATCGCAAATCCGTGTCCCCAATTTCACGCCGGGCGAATACGTCATTCTGGAGGTCGCCGATGAGCGCGATGGCATTTCATCTGAAATTATGGAGCGGGTCTTCGATCCATTTTACACGACCAAGGGCGTTGGTCAGGGCACCGGGCTTGGTCTTAGCATGGTCCATGGTTTCGCCGATCAATCGGGTGGTTTCGTGAAAATCGACAGTGAAAAGTGGCGGGGAACCAAAGTACGAATTTTATTGCCGCGGGCCGACGAATCCACACAGAGCCCCGCTATAATGATCCAACAGGATGAACGCCAACCTCGTTCCGAGATGGACTCCAGTGAAACGATCCTGGTTGTCGAGGACGATCCCAACGTCCGCACGGCGGTGGTCCAGATTTTGATGGATTTTGGGTGCAATGTTGTCGAAGCGGAAGACGGCGACACCGCGTTGTCGGTCCTGGCCGATCGGTCCGATATCAATATCCTGTTCACGGACATCGTTCTGCCGGGTGAAATGAACGGCCCGGATATTGCCGATCGGGCGCGCAAAATTCTTCCCGGGTTCAAAGTGTTGTATTCGACCGGATACTCAAATACGGGCGGTCGCGGCGAGTTCTCCAGTGCCGCGAATTCATGGTTTTTACAGAAACCCTATTCCGCGGAAGAATTGATGGATACCCTAAGCGAGGTCCGGTCTTCCTGAAAGACGCCGGATTTCCGGAGGATTCGTAGATGACACAAGACGAATTTTGTCCGACCGGGCCCGGTACGCTCGCCGGCCGCTATCTAAGGCGGGTTTGGCAACCGGTCTATCATTCAGCCGATCTGCCGGCCGGGCAGGCGCGTCGCGTGCGGATCATGAGCCAGGATTTCACGCTTTATCGCGGCGATAGCGGCGATGTATTTCTGGTGGACGCAAGATGCGCCCATCGCGGCGCGCTGTTGTCGCTTGGCTGGGTCGAAGGCGATTGCATTCGCTGCATGTATCACGGCTGGATGTATGACGGCGACGGGCAATGCGTCGACCAGCCGCCGGAAGAATCCGAATTTGCCCATAAGGTTCGCATCGGCGGCTATCCGGTCCGTGAATATCTCGGGCTGGTCTTTGCATATTTGGGCGATGGCGCTGCGCCGGTGTTTCCGCTCTACCCCGAATTTGAAGCTTTCGAAGGGCTGGTCGAAGTCGATTCCTATAGCCGAGACTGCAATTATTTTCAGAATGTCGAGAACGCCCTCGACATGAGCCATGTGGGATTCGTGCATGGCGACAACCGGGCGGCCTTCAACGGCATAGGACTGGGCCGCGCACTGCAAGCGGCCGAAGGCGATTGGGGCGTGACCTATGTCTTCACCCGGCCGGATGGAAAACGGCGGGTGCAGCAATTCGGCATGCCCAATATCTTCTACATGATGGCATTGCCCAATGACGACGATATCGGCTGGCAGGAATCTTTGTTCTGGTGGGTGCCGGTCGATGATCTGCATCACATGCAATTCAGCATTCACCGTATCCCCGTCACCGGGGCTGCCGCCGAGCGGATACGCGAACGCCGCCAGGCGCGCCGCGCCGAGATCGACTTGCCGCATCAGGAAATCTGTCTCGATATCATCGCCGGGCGGCTTCGCATGTCGGATGTGGATAGTAACCGGGTCGATATGGTGCGGCTTCAGGACGACGTGGCGCAGCTTGGTCAGGGGCTTGTCGCCGACCGGAGCAACGAACGGCTTGGCCGCGGCGATGTCGGTCTGATCGAAATCCGCAGGCTCTGGCGCCGCGAATTATCCGGATTGTTGGAAGACCGGCCCTTGAAAATCTGGACCCGGCCGGACGGTCTGTGTCCCGAAGTCTGGGGGCTCAGCGGCGCGTCGCCGGTGGTGGGCGGCGGACAGGCTGGACCATCTGACGCCGAACTGGTTGATGTCCGGCCTTTCGTGGAAATCGAGCAGCAATTGCGGCTGCTTAGTGGGGTGGAGGCCAACACGTGACGTCCATAATCGCCGCCGCCGATCGGCCCACATTGTCGCTGAACGAACGCGACCGGCGATGGCGGGGTCTGCGGGAGGTCATGGCTGCGCGTGGGTTGGATGCCATCGTCGTCGGCAGCTTCCAGGGACGGGAGCGTCTCGAAAGCTATCTGATCGATGATTTTCTCGATTCCGTGGTGGTGCTGCCGATCGAGGACGCGCCCGTCCTGTTGGCGTTTTCCACCTCGCGGATGTCACGCATCTTCGAAAGTGAAACGCGCGGCGTCGCGCCCTGGGTCGACGATATCAGGGTCGGGGGCGGCGGCGCCGGAACCGCCGATGTGCTGACGGAAAAGGGATTTGCCTGCGGGCGGATCGGCATTGTCGGATTCGGCCCGACCGCGCCGGGTGAGGCCGAAGGCCTTTTGCCACTCGGGTTTTGGACCAATCTGAACGACGCCCTGCCCGATGCGGCGTTTGATGATTTCACGCGCGATTTTACCGACTTCATGCTGATCAAAAGCGACGAGGAAATGGCGCTTCTGCGCTATGCCGCCAAGGTCAGCGAATCCGCCTGCCAGGTGATGATGGATGTTGCGCGGCCGGGCGTCGGCGAGGCGGAAGTTTATGCCCAGATCATGGCCGAGATTTACCGTTCGGGCTGCGATGCGCGCTATCCGTTTCTCAGCCTGCAATCGGGGTCGGAAAATATTGCCTGGGGGTCGCCGCGCTGGCTGTTGCGCGCCGAACCGCCGCGAATTCTGCGGACTGGTGATCTGGTGCAGGCGGAAATTCACACCCATTACGGCGGCCAGGAAGCCCAGGTTCAGATGTCGGTCGCGCTCGATCCGATCGACGACGACAACCGCCGCTGCGAGGATGTGGCGGTTCGGGCCTACCAGGCGGGGGTCGCCGCGGTCAAACCCGGCACCGCCTTTGCCGAAGTGGTTCACGCCATCGAAGCGCCGATCCGCGACGCCGGCTGCTGGTCCAAAACGCCCTTGGTCCATACCCTGACCTTCGGCTCGACCGGCTTTACCCCGGTCAATCGCGGCCAGATCGAGAATACAAGGGAAGGCAGGATCGAGGGCCAGGCGAACGTCGGCATCCGGCGCGGCGATCTGGAATTACGCCCCGGCATGGGACTGGAAATTGAACCCAATGCCTGTCTCGGCAATCGCCGGGTCAATATCGGCGGCCCGGTTGTGGTCACCGAAACCGGCTGCGAAGAGCTCAACACCCTCCCGACCCGGGTTCGGCACGTCCCATAAAAAGATTACTGGCGCTTGACCCGCATCAAAAAACTGGGGGAGAGTGTTATGCCTAATCCGGCAATTGGGAGGATGTTATGAATAAATTTGGTTTGTTCGGTCTCTTCGCGTTACTGGCGGCGTTTTATTTCGCCCCCGCCCAGGCGCAAACTTCCGGAAAAATTATTTATACGACGCCGAGTGGCGCATCATGGCCGCTCTGGATCGGGGTCGAGGGCGGGTACTACAAGAAATACGGTCTCGATCTTTCGACCAAGTTCGGCCGCCATCCCGCCGGCATCGCCGGGGTGATCAGCGGCGACGCCATCATGACGAATTACGGGTCGGATTCCGCCATCACGGCGGCGTCGAAAAGCGACAAGCTGGTGCTGATCGGCAGCCCGCTGAATGTCGGATCGTTCGTCCTGATGGGCGGCAAGGGGCTGAAAACCGTCAAGGACATCGAAGGCAAGCGTTTCGCCATCGGCAGGGTCGGCGATCCGCCTTATCACTATACCCTAGGTCTGCTGGCCAAGCTGGGGATCGACTGGAAGAATATCCATTGGGTGCCGGCGGGCGCCCCGCCGGCTCGCGCTGCCGCGCTGGTTAAGGGCCAGGTCGATGCCTCGCTGCTGACCGCGCCGTCTTATTACCGTCTGGAAAAAGCGGGCTTCCCGGTGCTGGAGCGCATGTCGAACCATCGCGATGTGGTGATATCGACCTATTACGTGGTGCGGCGCGAACTGGTGACGAGTAATCCCAAGGCGGCGGAAGGCCTCATCAAGGCCCATGCCGAGGCGGTGAACCGGTTCTATACCGACCCCGCCTTCGCCATGGCGGCGATGAAAAAATATACCCGCAATAAAAAGCCGGGACCGTTGAAGCGCGTTTATAAGGAATGGGCCGACGGCCAGATGCTGGAACGCATCCCCTATATCCTGAAGCCGTCGCTCGCCGGCGTGGTCAGCCGCAACAAGAACCGCAAGCGCGCGCCGAAAAACATCAATTTTTCCACCATGGTCAATAATGGCATCGTCGATAAGCTGGCGCGGGAAGGGTTCTTTGAAAAGGTATATGGTCCGTCGATCCGGGCCGAGATAAAGGACCGCCGCGCCAAGGCCCATGGCTTCAACTGACGTGGCGGCCACGCTCGTGACCGACAAGCTGGTCGCGCGCGACGTCACCAAGCGGTACTGGCTCGAACGCGAGGAGTGCGATCTCCTTGTGTTCGAAAACGTCTCCCTGTCGATCACGCCGGGGGAATTTGTCTGCATCGTCGGTCCCAGCGGCTGCGGAAAAACGACGTTTCTCAACATGGTCGCCGGATTGCTGCCGCTGGACCATGGCAGTTTGACCATCGACGGCCAGTCGATCGAGGGGCCGGGCCTGGACCGAGCGATGGTATTTCAGTCATCGTGTCTTTTGCCGTGGCGCACCGTCGACCAGAATGTGCGCTATGGCATGGAGCTTCACAAGAAATTCGAGAGCAGTGAAATATCCGATCGCGCGGACCATTTCATCAAACTCGTCGGACTCGCCGGATTCGAAAATGTCTATCCGAGCGAGTTGTCCGGCGGCATGCAGCAGCGGGTTAATCTGGCCCGCGCCCTTGCGACCGACGCCGATGTCCTGCTGATGGACGAGCCGTTCGCCTCGCTCGACGCCCAGACCCGGGAATTTATGCAATCCGAATTGCTGAAAATTTGGGCCAAGGCGGAAAAAACGGTGCTGTTCATCACCCATCAGATCAACGAAGCGATCTATCTCGGCGACCGCGTGCTGGTATTCAGCGCGCGGCCGGGGAGCATTAAGGCGG
>JAYZAW010000057.1:0-3280 GCA_036339495.1 Pseudomonadota bacterium
CAGGACTTCAAGAACCGCGCCGTTATTGGTGAGACCGGTGGCACCGGGATTTCCGAGTATATTTTGCCGAAATGTATGCTGCGCTTCTGGCACGGCACGGTCTTGCCCTGCTCCTGCGACGCCGCGGGGGCGGCCAGGGACGCGGCTGTCAGACCCGCGATAATCCCAATAAATTTGTTCATCTTCTCCTCCTGACGCAATCATGCGTCGGTCACGGATTGATGGTGTCAATAAGGGATATGCAAGTTCTGTGCCATTAATAGAAACATTAAAAATCAATTGGTTATGGAAGAAAAATCATCTAAATTATTAGATACTATTCGGCAAAATTCTTCCTTTCGGCGGAATTTGCCGAGCTTATTGCGCCGAGTTTTCGGATTGCCGGACCACGCCCTTTCCGCGCAATATGCGCATGTCCGGGACGGCCGGCAAAAATCCCTACGAGCCGTTGATTAGGAACATTTTACCAATATGGAAACCACCTGTCCGGTACCCGAGCCCGATACCCGCAAACCCGACACTGTTCCGCCGCCACTGGCGTGCGACGCCCATTGCCATGTATTCGGTCCGGTGGACCGGTTTCCTTATGCGGAAAAGCGCGGCTACACCCCGCCGGAAGCCACGGTGGAGGATTTCCGCCGGCTGCAATCGATGCTGGGTTTGGAACGGGCGGTGATCGTTCAGGCGACTTGCCATGGTACGGACAACGCCGCCATGCTTGACGCCATTGCGACCTCGGAAGGCCGCTACCGCGGCGTCGCCATGGTCGATGAGAGCTTTACAGAGCAGGATTACCAGAACCTCCATTACGGCGGCGTGCGCGGCGCGCGCTTCAGCTTCGCTCGCCATTTGGCGGGCCCGCCCGATTTCGGCCCGATCAGCCGCATGGCCGAGATCATGGCCGGGTTCGGCTGGCATATCGTCCTGTATCTCGAGGCCGAGGACGTGGTCGCCAATGCGGACGCGCTGCGGGCCCTGCCGCTGCCGATTGTGATCGACCACATGGCGCGGGTGAAACCCGAAGAAGGCGTGGAGCAGGAAGCGTTTCAGCTGCTGCTCGGTTTCCTGGAAGATGAAAAATTCTGGCTCAAGATTTCCGGCGCCGAACGGCTCAGCGATATGAACCCGACCTATGATGATATGGTTCCGTTTGCCCAGGCGCTGATCGAAGCCGCGCCGGACCGCATCATCTGGGGCACCGACTGGCCCCATCCCAATATGGTCAAGACCATGCCCAATGACGGCGATCTGGTCGATCTGCTGGCACGCTATGCCGGAAGCGCCGGCATGCTGAAACAGATATTGGTTGATAACCCCGCCCGGCTCTATGGATTTGATGAATGACTGATAATGACAAGGACATAACAGCGAGGCTGGCGGCGCTCGACACGCCGGCGGTGTCCGATGCGCTGGACCGGCTCGAACTCAAGGGGACCGTGATCGGGCTGCCGCAGCTATCCACCGACCGGCGTATTGCGGGGCGAGTTCATACGGTGAAGCTCGGCACGGGCGCGGCGCTGCAAGGCCCGGCGCGGCATCTCTGCACCGCATCCATCGAGGCGTCCGAGCCGGGCGATATTCTGGTGATCGAAAACCGCTCCGGCGTCAATGCGGCCGGGTGGGGCGGCATATTGTCCAACGCGGCCAAGGTCGCTGGCATTGCGGGCGTGATCTGCGACGGCCCGGTGCGCGACGTGGTCGAATCCCGCGATCTGGATTTTCCGGTGTTCGCGCGCTCGGCCACGCCGACCACCGCGCGCGGCCGCATCAAGGAAGAAGCCTTCAACGAGCCGGTCGAAATCGGCGACGTCACTGTGCGACCCGGCGATTACGTGATTGCGGACGCGTCCGGCGTGGTCTTCGTCGCCCGGGACCGCGCCGGGGACATCATAAAAACAGCCGAAAAAATCGCCTCCCGCGAAGCCACCATGACAAAGGACGTCTTGGCCGGCAAGCCGGTCAGCCAGGTCATGGGTGCCGATTACGAACACATGCTGGACGATTAGGCCACCTTCAACCGTGAAAACACATTCTGCACATTGTCCTCGAAGATCGCCTTGCGCTCGGCGTCGCTAAGCCAGTCCACATTGTCGACATAGCGCTTGGTGTCGTCGTAGTTGAAGCCGGTCTGCGGGTCGATGCCCTGCACCGCGCCGACCATTTCCGACGCGAACAGGATGTTCCTTATGGGAATGACCTTGGTCATCAGCTCGATGCCCGGCAGGTGATAGACGCAGGTGTCGAAGAACACGTTGTTCAGCACGTGGTCTTCCAGCAGCGGGCGGCCCATGTCCTGGGCCAGGCCGCGGTAACGGCCCCAGTGGAACGGCACCGCGCCGCCGCCATGGGGGATGATGAATTTCAGGGTCGGGAAATCCTTGAACAGATCGCCGGCGATCAGCTGCATGAAAGCCGTGGTGTCGCCGCAGATATAGTGCGAGCCGGTGAAATGAAAATTCGGATTGCATGACGACGAGACGTGAATCATGGCCGGCACGTCGAGTTCGACCATTTTTTCATAAAGCGGATACCACCATTTGTCGGTCAAGGGCGGATCGGTCCAGTAGCCGCCGGTCGGGTCGGGGTTGAGGTTGAGCCCGATAAAGCCGAGCTCGTTGACGCAGCGCTCCAGTTCCGGGATGCAGTTGGCGGGCGAGACGCCGGGCACCTGTGGAAGCTGGCAGACCGGCACGAAGTTTTCCGGAAACAGCGTGCAGACGCGGTGAATCAGATCGTTGCAGATTTCGGTCCAGAACACATTGGTGACTTCATTGCCGTCCTGATGGGCCATGCCGGCGGCGCGCGGCGAGAACACGGTCATGTCCGTGCCCCGTTCGCGCTGCAGGCGAAGCTGCGCGCCCTTGATGGTTTCGCGAATTTCGTCGTCGGAAATCTTCAGATCGGCGCGCAGTGGTTTCCAGGATGGGTCTTTCATCCCGGCGACCTGATCGGCGCGGTAATCCTTCAGGCGCTGCGGCGCGGTGGTGTAATGTCCGTGGCAATCGATAATCATGTTCCGTTTCCCTGTTGGATGTTTGCATGATTGGTTACATGCGGTGCGCTCAGAATTTCCTCTCCCCTCGCGGGAGAAGAGGGACCCGCCGCGTAGCGGTGGGAGGTGAGGGGGCGGCTGCCGGGAGACAGCAAAATGTTTTCAGACGCGCGGACGCGCTACCCCGCACCCCACCCCACTCCCCCAACGGGGGAGGGAGATTTTTGCGTCGAGACCATCCCACTAGCCCCGGCCGGGGAGTTCGCGGGCCGTGTCGGGTCCCGGCGG
>JAYZAW010000058.1:0-3561 GCA_036339495.1 Pseudomonadota bacterium
TATCAAAATGGTGGAATTCAATCCTATGAACATTATAAGAAAACTTGGTATTAACAGTATTGCCGAACTATCTTCGATGCTGTGATCTAACCTATTTCTGGAATAATCTGACTAAATTATTTTTTAAAAACGGGGTCGGACAAGATGGTCCATATTTTGCATTGTCTTGTCGCGATTGTCGCATAATGTATATTATGGAGATAATGTTATCCTGAGCCGAGACTATTCGGCGACGACGAATTCCATGCCGTCATGGGCCGGTTCCACGCCATCGGGCAACACAGCGGCGATTTCGTCGAAATCGGTTTGGTGATTCATGTGGGTCAATATGGCGCGCCGCGGCCGGACGCGATCGATCCAGCCCAGCGTGCGTTCGAGATGCGCATGGGTCGGGTGTTCCGGCCCGACGCGAAGACAATCGACCACCCAGGTATCAACGCCCTCAAGCGCCTCGAACGCTTCATCGCCCAAATGAACCACGTCGGTGGAATACGCAAACCGCCCGAACCGGAACCCGGTGGATGCGCAGATACCGTGATCTTGCGCAAACGGCGTGATATCGTGGCCGGCGAATTGGAACGGACCGCTGATCGGCCGTGGGTTGAGAACCGGACGGTACATGGCGTCATCGGCCACCGAACCCTGAAACAGATAGGAAAACCGCGCCACGATCGCGTCGATCACCGGCGCTTCACCAAACGCTTCCATCACCTTGCCGGTCAGTCTGTAGACCGGACGCAGATCGTCGATACCGTGGATATGGTCGGCATGGACGTGGGTATAAAGCACCGCGTCGATGCGCTGTACATTGGCGTCGATCAGCTGAGCGCGGAGGTCCGGCGACGTATCGACCAATATGACGCTGTCGTCCCATTCCACCAGGATCGACGGCCGGCGGCGGCGATTCTTGGGATTGTCCGGATTGCACGCGCCCCAGCTGCCGCCGATCAGCGGCACGCCGTTCGAACTGCCGCAGCCGAGGATCGTGACTTTCATGTGCCGCGCCGCGCCTTGCTGAACAGGCGGAAAAAATTATCCGTGGTGGCGCGCGCGAAAACCTCGAGGTCGAGCCCCTTGATCCCGGCGACCACCTCCGCGGTATGGGTCACGAAGGCGGGTTCGTTGCGCTTGCCCCGATTGGGCACCGGCGCAAGAAACGGCGCATCGGTTTCCACCAATATGCGGTCAATCGGCATATCGGCCGCGATATCGCGGACTTCCTGGGCATTCTTGAACGTCGCAATGCCGGAAAACGAAATATAAAGGCCAAGTTCGATCGCTGTTTCCGCCAGGGCTCGGCGTGAAGAAAAGCAATGCAGCACGCCTGGGAATGCCCCTTTGGCAGTTTCTTCCCGGAGAATCTCCATGGTCTCTTCGTCGGCGTCGCGCGTGTGGACGATCAACGGCAGGCCGGTGTCGCGCGCGGCGGCGATATGATTACGAAAATTTTCCCGCTGATCGTCACGCGGGCTGTAGTCATAAAAATAATCCAGCCCGGTTTCGCCGATCCCGACCACCTCGGGCAACGCCGCCAACTCGACCAGCCGGGCCGTGGGGGCGACCCCCTCCTCCGCCACCTGATGCGGATGAATCCCGACCGAGCAATCGATGCAGTCATGGGCGCGCGCAATGGCATGGATTTCATCGAACCGGCTGAGCCGCGTACAAATCGTGACCATTCTGTCGATTCCGGCGGCCCGCGCGCGCGCTATGGTTTCGACGCGGTCCTCGTCAAAACTGTCAAAATCCAGATGGCAATGGCTGTCGATCAGCATGACTCAGTTTTCCGCGAGTTCTTCCACATAGCGCGGGAAGACCGGTTCGGGCTTGGGCAGGTCGGCACCGGGCTCCAATGAATTCTCATCGTACGCAACAGAACTATCATGCAAAGCGTTGAAATCACGAGAATTATCATCCACGCCCAGCTGGTCCAACATGCGGTCACAGGAGTCTGGCATGAACGGCCGCAAAAGGATCGCCAGATACCGGATAGTTTCCATCAAGGTATAGAGTACCGCTTCCATTTCGTCGGGATCGGATTTGCGCAGTTTCCACGGCGCGTCAGTGTCGATATGGCGATTTGCGTCGCGAACCACCCGCCAGATCACCTCCAGGGCTCTATTGAAGGCTTGTTCGTCCATGAGCGAACGCAATTCATCATCCAGCAAGTCTTGGGCGGCAACGAGACTGCCCCAAACCGCCAGATTGGAATGTCCAGTTTGGGCCGGAACCTTGCCATCGCAATTCTTGTTCACCATGGACAATACGCGCTGAGCCAGGTTTCCAAGGTCGTTGGCCAATTCGCCGTTGATGCGGCCGATCATGGCCTGGCGTGAAAAGTCGCCGTCATTGCCGAACGGCACCTGACGCAGCAGGAAATAGCGCATCTGGTCGAGCCCGAATTTGTCGACGATCTCGTACGGGTCGATGACATTGCCAAGGGATTTGGAAATCTTCTCACCCTCATTGGTCCACCAGCCATGGGCGAACACGCGCTTCGGCGGCGCAATCCCGGCGCCCTCAAGAAAGGCTGGCCAATAGACCGCGTGAAAGCGCAGAATATCCTTACCCACCATATGAAGATCAGCAGGCCAATAATTTGAAAAAGCTTCACAATTCGTGTCTGGATAGCCGACGGCGGTTATGTAGTTGGTCAGCGCGTCGAGCCACACATACATGATGTGATCGGGGTCGTCCGGAACCGGCACGCCCCATTTGAAACTGGTGCGCGAGATCGAGAGATCATGCATCCCGCCCTTGACGAAACTCAACACCTCGTTGCGGCGCGACGCGGGCGCGACCGAATCCGGATTGCTTTCATAGAAATAGACCAGCCAATCCCGCCACTTGGACAGATCGAAGAAATAGCTCGGCTCCTCGACCCATTCGACCTCGGCACCCGAAGGTGCGATTTTTTGCCCATCCGGACCGTCGGTCAGCTCGTCCTCGCCATAGAACGCCTCGTCGCGCACCGCATACCAGCCGGCATAGGAGCCGAGATAGATATGGCCGTTATCCTTCAATGCGCGCCAGATCGCCTGGGATGCCTCGATATGGCGGGGTTCGGTGGTGCGGATGAAATCGTCGTTGGAGAAATTCAGCTTGCCGCACAGGTCGCGGAAATTCTGCGAAACCCGGTCGGTGAATTCCTGCGGCGCGACGCCGGCCTCGGCGGCCGATTTTTCGACCTTCTGGCCGTGCTCGTCGGTGCCGGTGAGAAAGAACACGTCAAATCCGTCGGCGCGCTTGAAACGGGCCAGCACGTCGCAGGACAACGTCGTATAGGCGTGCCCGATATGGGGCGCGTCATTGACGTAATAGATCGGCGTGGTGATGAAATAGGGCGTTTTGGACATTGCTTACCGGTCTACCGATTGATGGTCCGATTATGGCCGCGCGGCGGTTTCCATTGCGTGAAAGGCGTTCAGGATGACTTGCTTGCGATCCAGATTAACGCCATCGGCCTGAGCGATAAGCCGGATGATCTTCTCCCATACCTCGGCCCAGCGATCAAGACCAGCGAGCGCCAGCAAATTGCGGGCGCAATCGGCCTCGCAATGG
>JAYZAW010000059.1:0-35509 GCA_036339495.1 Pseudomonadota bacterium
CGGCCATGGGCCGCGCCCTTCACGGCGGCGGCGGGCGCGCCGATCACGGCGCCCGGCCCGTTCGGCGCGGCGCCCGCCGCATCGGCCGGCAGCAGCAGATTGAGATCGATCTCGCTCGACGCCAGCGACGCGGTGAGTTTCGGCTTAGCGCCGTCGAACGCCAGCCTGCCATCCCCTTCAATCTGGAGCGGGCCGATGGCGCCACGCAGGGATTGCAGATCGACGGCTTTCTCGTCGCCCTTGATTTGGGTGGCGAGCTTGACGGGGCCGAGCTTGGCGCGGGCCGGTCTGTAATCGGGGTTCAGCGTCCGCATCAATCCGGTCAGGCTGGGATGCAGAAAATGGAAACTGGCGTCGATTTTTGCTTCCGCCACCGGATCCGTAATGCGCCCCGCGAGCGCGATCTTTGCGCCCGCCGCCGTGACCTTGGCATCGATCTCGACCGCGTTGATATCGCCCTTGACTTGGCCGCTGAAACCGAAAAGCCCGTAACGCCGTTTCCCCGGCGCCAACCCGGCGCCCAATAGTGGCGCAAGGCGCGAGAATTCCGGATGATTAGCCGCGAGCGTAAGATCGAAGCGCGGCGATTTCTGGAGATTGTCCAGCGTTCCATTGAGGGTGACCCGCGCGCCGGCAAGTTGCAGATTGGACTTGATGATTATTTTGTCGGCCGCCGCATCGGCGCGGCCGTTCAGCTTTAGACGGCCATAGCGTTTTGCCGGAACCGGGGTTTTGATGTTCAGGACCCGGGTCAATCCGCTGATATCCTGTGAATCGGCGGCAAAGCTTCCCTTGAACACCGGAAGTCCTGAAAACCCCTCGACCGAACCCTTGATCGATATGGCGGCGCCGGCGAGGGACCGGATGCGCGCTTCCCGGATTCCGAGTTTCCCGTTGAACAAAGTGGAGCTGATGCGGATCCCCTGGATCGGCGTGCGGCGGAAATTCAATGTGCCGATGCGTAGATTCAAATTGGCGTCGAATTCCGTCAGAAATTTCAGGGGCGACGCCGCCGGCTTTGCCGCGCCTTGCGCCGCCGCGCCGGATTGCGGCGATGGGGAGATTGCCTGATTGTCGTCCGCGGGGGCGTAGGCATCGAGATTGAGCTGGTCGACGCGGAAGCGCGCGCCGAACCCGGGTCGCGCCCGGCCAAGCGCATATGTTACGCCGCCGCTGATCCGCGACGCATCAAGTTTCATCTTGATCTTGGATATCTGAATCTGATCCGGATTGCCCGTAACCTTCGCGGCAAAGCCGAACTTGCGCAGCCGGTCGGCGGGCACCGACGCGGTGTCGATTTTCCACCAGTTCATGACGGCGCGGAGATTATCCGCGCGAATATCGACCGATCCGTCGAAGTTGGGCTGCCCCTTGCTCGCGGTCAGGAAGCCGAACAAAGACACTTCGGCGCCGCCCGGAAGCCGCGCCGTCGCCTGGTTGACGGTCAGTTCGCCGTCATTGAGCGATGCGGCGAATTTGATGCCGCGAATCTGTCCGCCCTTGTAGGTCGCCGCATCAACTCCGAAGTCGAGCGTGCCGTTGATGTTTTTCGGTAGGGAGAAACCAGCCTGTTTGCCGGGAGTTTCCGGTTCGGCGGTTGGCCCGTCGGCGGCGGCGCTATCCTTTGAACCCGATGCGGGATTCATCGCCAGGATTTTGTCGAGATCGATCCGACCGATTCTAAGCGCGATGTCCGCCTGGGTTTTTTCACCGAGAACCGCATTGACGCCGCCATTGGCATGTGTTCCGCCGAAATCCAACGCAATGCCGTCGATGGCCACGACTTTCGCCGACGCATCGACCTGGGCCTTAAGCGAAAAGGGCTGGGCCAAAATGCCGGCGGATGCGCCGCCGGCGGCAGGGGCGATGGCGGCGATCAGCTTGCCGAGGTCCGGCCCCTTGGCGCTGATTTTCCCTTTGATCCGCGTCGCCGCGCGCAAATCGTTCAGGGAACCGGAAATTTTTATTTCCGACTGCGCCTCGGGGATATTGAGGCTGATTTTGAGCGCGGCGGCGCGCGGGCCGGATATTTTACCGACGGACGCCGCAATTTTCAGCGCAATACCGCTAGCGGTCAGCCCGCCATCGATTTCAAACGGACCGGCCAGCGATTGTGCCGATATCTCCAGATCGAGATTTTCGATACGTTCGACGATTTCCTTCGCGGCGTCGCGATAAATGATCGAGCCACCCTCGATACGGAGCGAATTGAGCCTTATTGCTTGCGATTGAGCATCCGGCATCGCGGCTTTCGTTGCGCCGGACGCGGCCGCGGATGGCTTTTCAGCCTTTCCGAGTTCCCAATTCGCCCGCCCGTCGGGCAGCCGTTCCAGTTCGATCGTGGGATTTATGAGGGAGACGCTTTCAACCTCGATATTGCCGGACAACAACGGTGCGAGCCGGATGCTGACTTGCAGGGATTTCAGTTCCGCCATGTATGGCGCGGTCGCACCCGTGAGGTTTGCGAATTTTACATCGTTTGCGGACAGCCTGGGGGATGGCAAGATCGCCAAATCAAGATCGCCAATGATTTGCAGGTCGCGGCCCGTCGCCTGCCGCGCCTGGGCGGCGATTTCAGCCTTGTACCCGTTCCAGTCGATGAAACTGGGAACGATCAGCGCGGCCCCGATGACGACCACGATAAGTCCCACGAGACCGAATAGCAGCTTCCGCATTTAAATCCTCAAATCAGGCTGTAAATTTTACGAATGCGCTGTTGCGCCGTGGTGGAATTCCGTTAGGGTAACAGACGCCGGTCTTTCGAGTAAATTAGTGACCCTGATGCGAAGATAGAAGGTCCGCGGCCGATGGGCAAAGTCGTAAATCTCAATCAATACCGAAAACGGCGTTCGCAGGAAGAACGTGAGGAAAACGCATCCGAAAATCGCGTCAAGTTCGGGCGCACGAAAAAAGAACGCATGCTTCTGCAGCTTGAAACCCAGCGTAATCGCTCAGACCTTGATAACAAGTTACTGTTCGACAAATCATCCAAGGACGATTCGCCGGAAACCGATTGATTCGGCGATTATCCGCCGATAATTTTCCCCGGATTCATCAGATTATGCGGATCGAAGCTCCGTTTCAGGTCGCGCATCAGATCGAGCCCGTCGCCGTGCTCATCCCGAAGATAATCGATTTTTCCGAAGCCGACGCCGTGTTCGCCGGTGCAGGTTCCATCCATGGCCAGCGCGCGGGCGACCAGGCGGTCATTCAATCTTCCGGCTTCCGCGACTTCCTTGGGGTCGTCCGGGTCGAGGACGAAATCAACGTGAAAATTGCCGTCCCCCACATGCCCGACGATCGGCGCGAACAATCCCGATTGCGCGATGTCGGCATTGGTTTGCGCGATACATTCCGCCAGCCGTGAAATCGGAACGCAGACATCGGTCGGCCAGCCCCGGCACCCGGGACGCGCCGCGACATTTGCGTAATGGGCGTCATGGCGCGCCTGCCATAATTTGGTGCGGTCTTCGGGCCGGTTGGCCCATTCGAAATCCAGCCCGCCATGTTCCTCCGTGATGGCCTGGGTCATCGCGACCTGTTCCTTTACGCCGTTATTGGTGCCGTGAAATTCGAAAAACAACACCGGCGCGACGGGAAAATCCGTGTCGGCGTATTTGTTCAGCGCTTCAATCTGAAGCTCATCGACCAATTCAACCCGCGCCACGGGAATTCCCGACTGGATGATTTCAATGCAGGAACTCACCGCCGCATCAACCGATGGGAACGGGCAGACGGCGGCTGAGATTGCTTCGGGAATGCCGTACAGCCTGAGCGTGATTTCCGTGATGATGCCCAACGTGCCTTCTGATCCCACGAACAGCCGGGTCAAGTCATAGCCGGCGGCGGATTTGCGCGCCCGGCTGGAGGTGCGGATCAGCCTGCCGTCGGCCAGCACGACCGACAAGGACAACACGTTCTCGCGCATGGTGCCGTAGCGCACCGCGTTCGTGCCCGACGCCCGCGTTGCCGCCATGCCCCCGATGGTTGCGTCGGCGCCGGGATCGACCACGAAGAACAATCCGGTATCGCGCAAATCTTCGTTGAGCCGCTTGCGGCGCACGCCCGGTTCGACCCGGACATCCATATCTTCCGCATTGACCTGGAGAATTCTGTTCATGTGGCTGGTGTCGATCGAAACACCGCCGTGCAAAGCCGCGACATGGCCTTCCAGCGACGTGCCGACGCCGAACGGGATCATGGGGATTTTTCGCGCCGCGCAAAGCCGTGTAATTTCGATGATCTCCTCGGTTGATTCGGGGAAGACGACCGCGTCCGGCGGATGGGATTTGTGCCAGGATTCGTCCCGACCATGGGCGTCGCGCACCGTTGCCGATGTGGTTACCCGGTCGCCCAGCAGGGTCGACAGGGCCGCGATCAGGTCTTCGACCCG
This sequence comes from Pseudomonadota bacterium, assembly GCA_036339495.1. Lineage (GTDB taxonomy): Bacteria > Pseudomonadota > Alphaproteobacteria > MPNO01 > MPNO01 > CALGIA01. The sequence continues at coordinate 4,394 of JAYZAW010000059.1, forward strand.
CCGGTTATCGCCCGCGCCCACATCCATATCCTATCCCTATACCCACGTCGAAGCGGCGGAAATATCGGCGACGAACATGCAGCCCGGCAAATGGGTGATGGCGAGTTCGGGTCGCGCATTGAGGATTGCCTCCTGGGGCGTGACGCCGCAGGCCCAGAACATCGGGATTTGCCCTTCCGATATGGTCACCGCCGCGCCGAATTCCGGTTCGTTGATATCGCGAATGCCGATTTCAGCCGGATCGCCGCGATGAATTGGCCCGCCATGGGCCATCGGGTAGTGGCTGGTGACTTCCTCGGCCCGGTCTGCGTCCGCCGGCAGGAACGGCCGCATGGACACCACCATGGGCCCGTGAAACCGGCCCGCCGGATTGGTCGCCACCCCGGTGCGGTACATCGGCACGAAGCCGGTGCCGGTGTCTTCGATATGGGCCAAAGTAAGCCCGGCCTCGAACAGGGCTTCCTCGGCGATAAAGGAGCATCCGAGCAGGAAGGTCACCAGATCGTCACGCCACAGATCCGAAATGTCATTCGGCTCGTCGACCGGTGTTCCGTCGCGGAAAACCCGGTAGCGCGGCAGATCGGTCCTGACATCCGCGCCGGGCGCGACGTTCATGGGCACCGGGTCGCCGGGCGCAAGTTCTTCCAGGATCGGGCAGGGTTTGGGGTTGGCCTTGCAGAATTCCCGGAATTCATCGGCGTCGGATTGCGGCAGGATCACCATATTGGCCTGAACATGCCCGACCGCGTGACCCGATGTCGGCCCCGAATAGGACCCGTCGCGGCACTTGCGCCGTAATTCTTCGAGTTCCATGGCTTGCTTCTCTCCTAATTGGCGGCTTCATCTCGGTGGCGTCGCTCAAAATTCCTACGCTCAACAGTGAAAACTAATACCAACCTGCACGGATAGAGACCCATGGAGATCGCCTCCGCGCGTCGCCGGGCAGGAGCGGAACCGCGGGCGATGCGGTGCATCGGTAAGGTTTCGCGACGCCCTCCGGCGGTGTTGGGAGGCGACCAAAACGGCGTCTTTTCAAGGCTTTCGGGTGTCGTCGCGCGCGTCTTCCGATACACCGTATCGCCACGCCACGCGCTCCTACCCGAAAACCTTGAAAAGCCGGTTCCATGAGCCTCTATCCGTGCAGGTTGGTATAAGTCTTCTTATCCCATATGGGCAGGCGTTCAAAGGGGCCGGTATTTGTCGATGATTTGCCGCCGTGATAACCTGATAGCGCCTTCTTCCGGTCATTATGGATATGTAGGATCATCACTTTAGGACGTCTCGGAAAGTTTCATGAGCGGCATTTGGGGAAAGATTATCGGCGGCGTCGGCGGTTTCGCGCTGGGCGGCCCCCTGGGCGCATTGGTTGGCGCGGTGGCCGGCCATGCGGTGGACCGGCTTCGGTCGGACGATGGCGAAGGGGACCAGGCCCGCCAGACCGCTTTTACGGTTGCCGTCATTGCGCTGTCGGCCAAAATGGCGAAGGCCGATGGGCAAGTGACCCGGGATGAAATCGACGCCTTCCGGGAGGTGTTTCATGTTCCGCCCGCCGAGGTGAAGAATGTCGGGCGTATTTTCGATTTGGCGCGCAAGGATGCCAGAGGATTTGAGCCCTATGCGCGGCAGGTGGCCCGAATGTTCGCCTCAAATCCGGCCGTGCTCGAGGAACTCCTCGATGCGCTGTTCCATATCGCCAAGGCCGACAAGGTCATGCACCCAAGCGAATTGGACTATCTGAAAAGCGTTGCCGGGATTTTTAACTTCAGCGAGAACGAATTTGAGAGAATTCGCGCCGGTCATCTCGGGGCCGATGCCGCCGACCCATACACGGTGCTCGGCGTCTCCCATAACGCCGATGAGGCCGAAATCCGCGCGGCCTGGCGCAAGCTGATCAGGGAAAACCACCCGGATTCCTTGATAGCGCAGGGCATGCCGCAGGATTTCATCGATGTGGCCAATGACAAGATGGCGGCAATCAACGGCGCCTGGGACGCCGTACAGCGGCAAAGAGGCTTTAAGTAGCCGTTCCGGGCTAAATCTTTTTTTACCGCATTTGCCCCCATGGGGGTTGTAACTCGTTAACCCTAACGCCATATCATCCGCGGAGTCCGAAAACGGGCTCGGCGCGATAATTTATATGTCAAAGGTTATCCCATTCTGACCTTGACGTATTTGCCGCGCTGCAATATTTTATACTGCAACGCAACATATACGTGGAAGTTTGATAAAATGGCGAAGGATAAGAAAGCGGTTTCCCTGTTTGAGAGGCAAGCCTCACCGTTTCGTACGTGCCAGTGGCCGTTTGGCGATCCAGGAGACAAGGATTTCCATTTCTGCGGCAAGAACACCCATGAAACCTTCTCGTACTGCGCGGAACATGTCGCCATGGCATACCGCGAACCAGAGCCGCGCCGCAGCGCGCCGGTCAGCCCGCGGCGTCACGCCGCCTGATCAACTATCTGTTCACCAGGCGCGCGGCGCGCGTCCGGCGTTCCATGTTTCCAACCTGAAGACCACTGCGCCCGCTCCGTATTTCGGAGCGGTTGACGCGGTGTATTCCGTTGTGGCCAGTCCCGCGTGATCGATCGCCCGTCGCCCAATTTCGGACCGCGGCCCACGGGCGCGAAGATCGATATGATCGTCCTGCATTATACCGGGATGAAAAGCGCCGATGATGCGCTCGCCCGCATGTGCGATCCCGCCTCCGAAGTGTCGGCGCATTTCATGATCGATGAGGACGGCGCCGTCTTCCGGCTGGTCGCCGAAGGCATGCGGGCGTGGCATGCCGGGGTCTCCAGTTGGGCCGGCGCCGTGGATATCAACGACCGGTCGATCGGGATCGAAATGGTCAATCCCGGCCATGAATTTGGATATCGCCCATTCCCCGAACCCCAGATGGCGGCGCTTGAAAGCCTCGCGCGGGATTTAATTTCGCGCTACGAAGTCCCGGCGCACCGCGTGCTGGGGCATGCCGACGTCGCGCCGGCGCGCAAATCAGATCCCGGCGAATTGTTCGACTGGCGGCGTCTGGCTCAGCTCGGGATCGGCGTCTGGTCCGATGAGGACGCCGGTCGGGTGCAAGTGGATCCGGTTCAATTGCTGGGCCGGTATGGTTATGAAATCGACGGTTCAAATCCAACGCCGGCCGTCATCGCCTTTCAGAGACATTTTCGGCCGTCTCGCGTCGATGGCTTTGCCGATGCCGAAACCGTCGCCCGTCTGGGCGATCTTTGTGCGCGATTTACTTGACGCCGCGTGGCCCGAAGGCCACTTTCACAATGCGTCAGACGGTTGGATGGCTGCTCTTCGTTCTTTCGGGAACGGGGGGAGGAAAGTCCGGGCTCCACGGGAACGCGGCGCCGGGTAACGCCCGGCGGGGGCGACCCCAGGGAAAGTGCCACAGAAAGCAAACCGCCGGTCCGCCGCAAGGTCGGCCGGTAAGGGTGAAAGGGTGCGGTAAGAGCGCACCGCGTTCCCGGTAACGGGGACGGCACGGTAAACCCCGCCGGGAGCAAGACCAAATAGGGGCGACAGGCGGGTTTCGGCCCGCGGGCGGGTTTCCGCGCCGTCGCCCGGGTAGGTCGCGCGAGGCGTCCGGCAACGGGCGTCCCAGATGAATGGCCATCCATCGCTTTTCCTCCGGGAGAGGCGGGGACAGAACCCGGCTTACAGACCGTCTGACGCCGCTATTCCCGGTTCACGGAGAGTGGCCTGTATCTCACCGATTCCCGAAGGATTGTTCATGCGTTTCATTAGCTTCGAAAAAAGAACATAAATAGAACAAACTTCTGACATAATGCGAAGGCAATAAAGATACCCTATCTGAAATAGAAGGATTTTTGGGTATTTGAGATATGCCGCCGGATGGTCCCTAACCCTCTGAAATATCATCATTCTCAGGGGTTTATTGCCATCTGTTTCCATTGACACCCATTAATACCCATGATATCCCATGAAATCCCAATTTTTCCAGATGGGATAGTTGTGCGTGGCATCGAAGCTGGCACGCAACGATCATGGCGGACGAAGATTGAGCACATTTCTGTCGACATACTCGAACAAGGTCGACCGCAAGGGGCGGGTCTCGGTTCCGGCCGCCTATCGCGCGGCGCTGTCCGGTGAAAATTTCCAGGGTGTCATTGCTTATCCCTCGCTGACCGACAGCGCGATTGAAGCATTCGGGCGCGGGATGCTCGAGCGGATGAATCAGGAGCGGCTGTCCCGCTCCATGGAGGGTGGCGCGTTCGAGGACGTCTTGCTCGGCGGCGGAAACGACTCGGCGGTTGAGACCATCATGGCGATGGCCAGGGAAATGCCGTTCGATGGCGAAGGAAGAATCATTCTGCCGCCGGCGTTTTGCGAACATGCGGGGATTGAGGATCGCGCGGTATTTGTCGGCCGCGGGTCGCGTTTCCAGATCTGGGCGCCGGAACCCCATGAGCGGCGACAGGCCGAAGAGGTCGAAAAACTTCGCCGGCGTCTGACCGGTGGAGGCGCATCGTGATGGTGTCCCCGACCACTTCGAGTCCGGACGGCCATCGCCCCGTCATGCTGGCCGAGATGCTTGCGGCGATCGGTCCGCGCGACGGAGAGGTTTATGTCGACGGCACATTCGGCGGCGGCGGATACAGCAAGGCCCTGCTCGATGCTGCCGATTGCCGGTTCTGGGGCATCGACCGCGACCCCGATGCGGTGGCGCGCGGCGCCGAGATGATCAAACGCTATGACGGACGCCTGACCGTGATGCTGGGCCGCTACGGCGATTTGAACAATCTGCTTGCCGCGCGCGGAATCGGACCGGTCGACGGTGTCGCGCTCGATATCGGTGTGTCGTCGATGCAGATCGACGAACCCGAGCGCGGGTTTTCATTCCGCCATGACGGCCCGCTCGACATGCGCATGGAGAAATCCGGGCCGAGCGCCGCCGATGTGGTCAATGAAACCGACGAAGCGCCGCTTGCCGATATCATTTACCGCTACGGGGAAGAGCGCGGCTCGCGCCGGATCGCCCGCGCTATCGTCCAAGCGCGCCGCGACTCGCCCATCACGCGCACGGTTCAGCTCGCCGATATTGTGCGCCGCGCCGCCCGCCGGCCTAAAAAAGGCCGGGGCAAGACCATCGACGCCGCGACGCGCACGTTCCAGGCCCTGCGAATCTACGTCAATGACGAACTCGGAGAATTGCGGCGCGGACTGTCCGCCGCCGAAGCGATTCTGGCGCCGGGCGGCCGGTTCGCGGTGGTCACGTTTCACTCGCTGGAAGACCGCGAGGTGAAGGAATATTTCCAGGAAAGGACCGGCCGGACTCCGCGCGGGTCCCGCCATTTGCCCGAAACCGCGCCGGCCACCGAGGCCAAGGCGACGTTCACCGCAAAGGCGCGTGGCGTGATGCGTCCCGGCGAAAACGAAATCCGCATCAACCCCCGGGCGCGGTCGGCCAGGCTTCGCACCGTGCAGCGCAACGACAATCCCGCCGCCGGGTTGCTGGGAAACGCGTCATGATCCGGCCGTCATCCGTCGCCTGGGTCATTCTTGCAATCGGGCTTTGCGCCGGGCTGTTTCTGGTCAAGCAACAGGTAAGCGCGCTCGAAGCGCGGCTCGCGCAACTCAACGAGTCTATTCTGGACGACCAGCAGGCCATTCATGTGCTGCGCGCGGAATGGAGCTATCTCAACCAACCGGCCCGGCTGGATGATCTGGGCCGACGCCTGCTGCATCTGGAGCCGCGCGACGGCTCGGGGATTGCGTCGATAGAGACGCTGCGCCGGCATCGCGGAATGAAACCCACGGCGCCCTATTCGCCCAAGCCGAATCTGGACCTTCACGCCTCGCCTTTGGTGTCGCCCGGGTATGCGAGGCCGATTTCCGCCACGCCCGATCTGGACGCCCGCCGGCCCGGCCATGACGGCTGGGTTCGGGTTCTTCATACCGGTTTGGACGGTGAGCGATGAGCGGCCGCCCGTCCCGACATCTGACGATCGTCAAGCTGGAGGGCGAACGCAAGCAGGCGGTCGAGACCGGTCGTAACCGGTTGCTCGTGGCCGGCGCCGTGTTTGCGTCCGGGTTTTTGATGATTGCCATCCGGCTGGTCGATGTGGCCCTTGTGAAATCCGGCGACGAGCCCAATCTCGCCCGGGAGCGCGCTTCGGAACAAATTCGCACCGGACGCGCCGATATTGTCGACCGCAACGGCGTCCTGCTCGCCACCACCCTCGCGACGGCCTCACTCTATGCCAATCCGAAAACCGTTCCCGACGCAAAACGTGCGGCGCGGCGGCTGGTCAAAGTTCTGCCCGACCTCAACCAGGCGAATGTTCTGGCGAAATTGACCTCCAAACGGCGGTTCGTCTGGCTCAAGCGCCATCTGACCCCGGAACAGCAATACGAGGTCAACCGGCTTGGCGTTCCCGGGTTCGATTTTCAGCGCGAGGAACGGCGCGTCTATCCGCTGGGCCGGTTGGCGGCCCACATCCTCGGCCATACCGATATCGACAATCGCGGTCTTGCCGGGATCGAGCGGTATTTCGATGAGGATCTGCGCGCCCGCCCGACGCCGCTGGTCCTGTCGGTCGATGTCCGCATCCAGAATATCGTGACCCACGAATTGCGCCGCGCGCGGCGTGAATACCGCGCCGCCGCCGCCGCCGCGATCGTGCTGGACGCGCGCAACGGCGAAATCGTGGCCATGGCGTCGCTGCCTGATTTCGATCCCAACCGTCCGGCGGATATCATTGATGCGGCCCGGTTCGATCGCAACGCGCTCGGCGTCTATGAAATGGGATCGACGCTGAAGATATTCACCACCGCCATGGCGCTGGAAACCGGGGCCGTCAAATTGACCGGCGGTTACGACGCGACCCGCCCCATCCGGGTCTCGCCGTACTGGATTCGGGATCATGGCGCCAAGCGGCGTTGGCTCTCCGTGCCGGAAATCTTCATCTATTCGTCCAATATCGGATCGGCCCGCATGGCCATGGCCGTCGGCGGCAAGCGCCAGCGTGCGTTTATGGGTCGGTTCGGCCTGTTGTCCCGGCCGTCGATCCAGCTCGCGGAGGTTGGCGCGCCGCTGACGCCGACCAAGTGGCGCGATATCAACACCATGACCATCGGGTTCGGACACGGTATCGCCGTCAGCCCGGTGCAGCTGGTCGGCGGCGTCGCGGCGGTGGTCAATGGCGGCGTGTTTTTTCCACCGTCCCTGATCGTGAAGCCGAAGGACGCGCCGATCATCGGCACCCGCGTCGTGTCGACGGCGACGTCGGACAAAATGCGCCGCCTGATGCGGCTCGCGGTCCAGCGCGGCACCGGCCGCCGCGCCGCCGCTACCGGATACATGGTCGGCGGAAAAACCGGCACGGCGGAAAAGATCACGGCCCGGCGCTATTCGCGTAAAGCGCTGTTGTCGTCCTTCGTCGGCGCGTTTCCGATCCAGGCGCCGCGCTATGTGGTGTTTGCCATGCTGGACGAGCCGCGCGGCACCCGCCGGACGCGCGGCTACGCCACGGGCGGCATGGTGGCGGCGCCGATTGTTTCGAACATCGTGTCCCGAATCGGCCCGGCGCTTGGAATACCGACCGTCGATGAAGAAGCGCGCAAGCTGAAACGCCGGATGGCGGTGCGCGTCATGACCATGCGGAATGGAGTGCGTCGGATTGCATCTGAATGATCTCATCCATGCCGCCGGTGGCGGCGCGATCCTCCGGGGGGAGCCGGTCGACATTACCGGCATCACGTCGGATTCGCGGTCCGTGGAGCCCGGATACCTGTTTGCCGCCGTGCCGGGTCTTTCGGTCGACGGGCGTGATTTTATTGACGACGCCCTGGCGCGCGGCGCGCAGGCCGTGCTGGCGCCGTCCGGTGTCTCGCTCGACGCGCGGGCCACCGCGCGCGGCGTTCAACTGGTGACCAACGATAATCCACGCCGGGGTCTCGCCTTGATGGCGGCCCGGTTCTATGACGCCCAACCCAGGGTCACCGCCGCCGTGACCGGGACCAACGGCAAGACGTCGGTGGCCTGGTTCACCCGTCAGATCTGGACCCATCTCGGGCACAGCGCCGCCAGCATGGGGACCCTTGGAATACATGCGCCGAACCGGATTGTGACAGGGTCCCTGACCACGCCGGATCCGGTCGCGCTGCATCGCGGGCTGGCGGAGCTCGCCGCCGACGGCGTCGATCATCTTGCGCTCGAGGCCTCGAGCCATGGGCTGTCCCAGCACCGGCTCGACGGCATCGCGATTTCCGCCGGCGCCTTCACCAATCTGTCGCGCGACCATCTCGATTATCACCGCACGATGGCGGATTACCGGGCCGCGAAACTGCGCCTGTTCGAGACATTGCTGTCGCCCGGCGCGGCGGCCGTCCTGAACGCCGACACGGTGGAATTCGATAGTTTCGCCGACGCCTGCGGCAAGCGCGGCTGCCGGGTTATCGGCTATGGCGAACAGGGCCGCGACATCCGGCTCGAATCCCTTACGCCGACCCGGTGGGGAAACAAGCTGTCGGTGCATTTGTTCGGCAAGCAGCGCGAGATCGCACTTCCCCTGCCGGGCGCCTTCCAGGCCGCCAACGCGCTGTGCGCGCTCGGGCTGGTGGTCGCATGCGGCGACGATTCGGAAGCCGCCATTGCCGCCCTGTCTTTACTCGACGGCGTTCCCGGCCGGTTGCAGCTCGCCGCGCGGCGCGGTCACGGCGCGCCTGTCTATGTCGATTACGCCCATACGCCGGATGCGTTGGCCAACGTGCTGACTGCCCTGCGGCCGCACACGAACGGGCGGTTATTCGTGGTGTTCGGCTGCGGCGGCGACCGTGATCCCGGCAAGCGCCCGATGATGGGACGGATTGCAAATGATCTCGCCGATATCGCCATCGTCACCGACGACAACCCGAGGGGCGAAGCCTCCGCGCCGATCCGACGCCAGATCATGGCGGCCTGCCCCGATGCCCGCGATATCGGCAATCGGGCCGAGGCGATCCACGTCGCCGCCTCGGAGTTGCTGCCGGACGATGTGCTGGTGATTGCCGGCAAGGGGCATGAGACCGGCCAGATCGTCGGCGATCAAATTCTTCCGTTCGACGATGTGACCGTCGCGCGGGACGCCGTCGCCGATCTCGACGGAGGCGCGTCATGACGATGCAGGCCGCTTCCGTGCTATGGACCGCCGCCGAGGCCGCCGCCGCGACCGGCGGGCGCAACAGCGCCGACTGGCGCGCCAAGGGCGTGTCGATCGACAGCCGCACTCTCGCCCGTGACGATCTGTTTGTCGCGCTGCAAGGGCCGAGTTTCGACGGTCATGAATATGTCGGTTCGGCCCTGGGTGACGGCGCCGCCGCCGGGTTGGTTAGCCGCGCGCCGGAAGGCCTTGCGATTGATGCGCCGCTGCTGATGGTCGACGACACCATGGATGCGCTGAACGCGCTGGGCGCCGCCGGCCGAGAGCGAAGCCGCGCGCGCATCGTGGCGGTCACCGGAAGCGCGGGCAAGACCGGGACCAAGGAAGCGCTGCGCCATGTCCTGTCGGGCCAGGGCAAGGTTTCAGCCAGCCTGTCGAGCTTCAATAATCACTGGGGCGTGCCCTTGTCGCTGTCGCGCATGCCGTCGGATGCCGCCTATGGCGTATTCGAGATCGGCATGAACCACGCCGGCGAGATATCGCCGCTGGTGAAGCTGGTCCGTCCCGATGTCGCGATCATCACCAATGTGGAGCGCGCCCACACCGAATTCTTTGCCTCGGTCAAAGCGGTCGCCGACGCCAAGGCGGAAATATTTGACGGGCTGGTCGAGGGCGGGACGGCGGTGCTGAACCGGGACAACGCGTATTTCGGCCGCCTTGCCGGAGCGGCCAAGGCGCGCGGGATTGATAAAATTCTGAGTTTCGGCGAGGACGATTCCGCCGACGCGCGTTTGATCGACCTCACGCTCGAAGCGTCGTCTAGCACTGTCTCGGTCGACATATGCGGCCGCAAAATCGACTGCCGTATCGGCGTGCCCGGGCGTCACTGGGTGATGAACAGTCTGGCCGTGCTGGCCGCGGTCCATGTGCTCGATGCCGATGTCGGCAAGGCCGCCGCCGAGCTGGCCGACCTCGCCCCGCTTGATGGTAGGGGCCGCGTCCACCAGATCGGACCAAGCGGCAAGGGCTTTACCCTGATCGACGACAGCTATAACGCCAACCCCGCGTCGGTCCGGGCCGCGATCGAAACCCTCGGCCGGATGTCGCCCGGATCGGGCGGGCGTCGCGTCGCGGTGCTGGGCGCTATGCGGGAACTCGGGTCGGGTTCGGCCGCGCTGCACGCCGAATTCGCGGCCACGCTGATCGAAAACGGCATTGATCTGGTACACGCCGCCGGCGAGATGGGCGAGGCCTATCATCTGCTGCCGTCCAACATGCAAGGCGCACTCGGTGAAAGCGGCGACGACATTGTTGGTGATGTCACGGCCGCAACCGGCCCCGGCGATTTGGTGATGGTCAAGGGCTCCAATGCGAGCCGCATGAGCGTCATCGTCGCCGCCTTCCTGTCCATGAACGAACTGGCATAGGGGAGGGAAGAAACCGGATGCTTTATAATCTTCTTTATCCGCTGGCCGATGAATTCGGGCTGTTCAATCTGTTCCGCTATATCACGCTGCGGACCGGCGGCGCGGTGGTGACCGCGCTTATCGTCAGTTTCATTCTGGGCCCGTCGGTGATCCGCTGGCTCAAAAGCAAGCAGGCGGAAGGCCAGCCGATCCGCGACGACGGGCCACAATCCCATCTGCTGACCAAAAAGGGCACGCCGACCATGGGCGGCGTGCTGATCCTGTTCGCCGTGTTGGTAGCGACGCTGTTGTGGGCCGATCTGACCAACGGATTTGTCTGGATCGCCCTGCTGGTCACCCTTGGGTTCGGCGTCATCGGTTTCGTCGACGATTACATCAAGCTGACCAATCGTTCGAGCAAGGGGCTTTCCGGCAAAATCAAGCTGTTGGCGCAAATCATCATCGGCGGCATCGCGGCCTACTGGGTGACCGCGCTTCAGGCGGGACCCTTGTCCACCGGGGTGACGGTCCCGTTCTTCAAGGATGTCCTGCTGCCCTTCGGGTGGTTTTTCCTGCCCTGGGCGGTGTTCGTCCTGGTCGGCGCATCCAACGCGGTCAATCTCACCGACGGTCTCGACGGGTTGGCCATCATGCCGGTGCTGATCGCGGCCGCATGCTTTGCGTTGATCGCCTATCTGGTCGGCAATGCGGTGTTTTCGAATTATCTGCAAATCCATTTCGTGCGCGGGTCGGGCGAGCTTGCCGTATTCTGCGGCGCGCTGGTCGGCGCCGGGCTCGGGTTCCTGTGGTTCAACGCGCCGCCGGCGATGGTGTTCATGGGCGATACGGGCTCGCTGTCCATGGGCGGCGCGCTCGGCGTCGTCAGCGTCGTCACCAAGCACGAAATGGTGTTGGCCATCATCGGCGGGCTGTTCGTGCTCGAGACGGTATCGGTCATCGTTCAGGTCGCGTCCTTCAAGATGACCGGCAAGCGGATCTTCCGCATGGCCCCGCTGCATCACCATTTCGAGCAAAAAGGCTGGGCCGAGTCCACCATTGTCATCCGGTTCTGGATCATCGCCACCATCCTGGCGCTGGTCGGGCTCGCCACGTTGAAGCTGCGGTGACGTCGATGATTGAAACCAGCGTCCGCCGCGACAAGAACATTGCCATCTTCGGGCTCGGCGTTTCCGGCATCGCGACGGCGAATGCGCTGGCGCGCGGCGGCGTCCAAGTGAGCGCCTGGGACGACGACGCGGCGGCGCGCGAGACCGCCGGCGCGCAAGGGGTCGTGCTGGCCGATCCGCGCAAATTGGACTGGTCGGAAATCGATGCGCTGGTGCTGAGCCCCGGCGTTCCCTTGACCCATCCCGAACCCCACGAAATTGTCCGACTGGCGCAGGGCGCGGACTGCCCGATCCTCGGCGATATCGAACTGTTGGCGGAAGCCTGTCCCGACGCGACATATATTGCCATTACCGGCACCAACGGCAAATCCACGACCACCGCGCTGATCGGCCACGTGTTGCGGGCGAACGGGCTCACCATTCAGATCGGCGGAAATCTCGGACCGCCGGCTTTGTCGCTTGAACCGCTGGGCGGCGACGGCGCGTATGTTTTGGAACTATCGTCCTATCAGCTCGATTTGACCCATGAGGCGCGATTCGATATCGCGCTGTTGCTTAATCTCAGCCCCGACCATCTCGACCGTCACGGCGGCATGGATGGTTATATCGCCGCCAAAAACAGAATTTTCCGGGATCGCCCTGACGGTGGTCAGGTCGCGATAATCGGCGTCGACGACGCCCATGGCGTGGCTTTGGCCGATGACATCGCCGCGACGGGCAAATGGCGGGTGATCCGGATTTCGTCGGGCGCGGCGGTCGAGGGCGGCGTTTATGCGATCGACGGAAAACTGTTCGATCACATGGACGGCGCGCACGAGGTTTGCGATCTCACCTCCATACCCACATTGCCCGGCGCGCATAACCGGCAGAACGCGGCGGCGTGCTATGCGGTCGCCCGGATCATGGGTTTGCAGCCCGGCGACATCGCGGAAAAATTGGCCAGCTATGCCGGCCTGGCCCATCGTCAGGAAACAATCGCACGGATTTCGGGCATTGAGTATGTCAACGATTCCAAGGCCACCAATCCGGACGCCGCGTCGCGCGCGCTGGGGTCGTATGACGCGATCTACTGGATCGCCGGCGGGCGCGCCAAGGATGGCGGGCTCGGTCCGGTCCTGGCGATGCTCGGCCGCGTGCGTCACGCATTCCTGATCGGCGAGGCGGAGGAGGCGTTTGCCGAGGAGCTTACCGGCCGAAACCCGTTCGATGGATGCGGCGATCTTTCATCGGCCCTGTCGGCGGCGCATGAGTTGGCCCAGGCTGAAAATATTGAGGGCGCGGTTGTTCTGCTCTCGCCCGCCTGCGCGTCCTTCGATCAATGGCCCAATTTCGAAGCACGGGGCGATGCGTTCCGCGATCAAGTCTTGTCCTTCGCGCGGGAGGGCGGCCGATGATCGCCCTAACCCGCACTGATACGTCCCTGGTCGGCCAATGGTGGTGGACCGTTGACCGCTGGACCGTCGCCGCCGTTGCCGTGCTGGTCGGATTTGGCGGTTTGCTGGCGCTCGCGTCATCGCCCGCCGTGGCGGCCCGTCTTGAGGTGGATCCGTTTTATTTCGCCTTGCGCCAGATGGCCTTTCTCACGCCCGCCTTGCTGTTGATGTTTGCGGTGTCCCTGATGACGCCCCATGGGGTGCGCCGCCTGGCGCTCGCGGTGTTCTGCCTTTCCGTGATCCTGCTGATTGCCACCTTCTTGATCGGGATCGAGGTCAAGGGCGCGCGGCGCTGGATCGATCTCGGGCTGGTCTCCATCCAACCATCCGAATTCATCAAGCCTTCGTTCGTGGTGATTACGGCCTGGTTGTTCGCCACGCATCGCAATCGGGAAAACCCGACCGGAAACCTAACCGCCATGGCGTTGTTTCTGCTGGTTGGAGGGATCCTGGTCATGCAGCCGGATATCGGCATGACCGCGGTGGTCTCCATCGTGTGGTTCTGCCAATTCGTGCTCGCCGGTCTGGCGTTGCAATGGATTGTTGGATTCATGGCGCTTGGGATCGCGGCCATGTTCGGCGCCTATTTCTTGCTGCCCCATGTGGCGAGCCGGGTCGACCGCTTCCTCGACCCCGCGTCCGGCGACAGCTATCAGGTCAACCGGTCGCTGGAAGCCTTCATGAATGGCGGTCTGTTCGGCCGCGGTCCCGGCGAAGGCAACATCAAATCGGTGCTGCCCGACGCCCATTCGGATTTCATCTTTGCGGTCGCGGGCGAGGAACTGGGCGTGCTCGCCTGTCTGGTGATCGTCGCCCTGTTCGCCCTTGTGGTGCTGCGCGGTCTCAGCCGCGCGCTGCGGGAGAACAGCCTGTTCGTCATGCTGGCGTCGGCCGGGCTGGCGATCCAGTTCGGTCTGCAGGCGGCGATCAATATGGGGTCGTCGCTGCGGCTGATCCCGGCCAAGGGCATGACGCTTCCCTTCATCAGCTATGGCGGCTCATCGCTGATCGCCGTCGCCCTGACCATCGGCATGCTGTTGGCGTTGACGCGGCGGCGCGTCGGGCAAGACATATCATGACGGACGCGCATCTCCAGAACCCGATCGTTCTTGCCGCCGGCGGCACCGGGGGGCATGTGTTCCCGGCTCAGGCCCTGGCGGAAACTTTGCTGGCGCGCGGCCACCGGCTGGCCCTGATAACCGATCAACGCGGGGCCGAGTATGGCGGCGCGCTCGGCCGCATCGACACCTACCGGATCAGCGCCCGGCGGCTCGGCGGCGGGCCGATCGGTATCGTGATGGGGTTCCTCGCCCTTGGCCGTGGATTGTTCCAGGCGCGCCGGCTTCTGAAGCGGCTGATGCCGGGCGCGGTGGTGGGATTCGGCGGTTATCCGTCGCTGCCGACCATGGCGGCGGCGAGCCTGGGCGGATTCTGCACCATGGTGCACGAACAGAACGCCGTGCTGGGGCGGGTCAATAGATTGCTGGCGCCGCGCGTCGCCCGGATCGCCACGTCGTTTGCCGCCGTGTCGGGCATCCGCGCCGCGGATCGGACCAAAATCGTTCAAACCGGAAATCCGGTGCGCGGCGAGATCGCGGCGCTGCATGGGACCGAATATGCGCCGCCGGCTGAAGACGGACCGGTTCGCATTCTGATTACCGGCGGCAGCCAGGGCGCCCGCGTGATGAGCCGGGTGCCGCCGGCCGCGATCGCCTTGCTGCCCGAACCCATTCGCACCCGGCTGGAAATCGTTCAGCAATGCCGCGCCGAGGATCTGGACGCGGTCCGCGCGCAATATGACGCCTGCGGCGTAACCGCCGAATTGTCGAATTTTTTCGGCGATATGCCCGAGCGGCTCGCCGCCGCGCATCTGGTGATCGGCCGCGCCGGCGCATCGACGGTGGCCGAGTTGGCGGCGGTTGGCCGACCGTCGATCCTGTCGCCCTTCCCGCAAGCGACCGATGACCACCAGACCGAAAATGCCCGCGCATTGGGATCCGTATCGGCGGCCTGGCCGATGGCGGAGGCCGACTTCACCGCCGAAACATTGGCCGCGCGGCTCCGCGAGCTGATCGAGTCGCCCGAAACGCTGGCCGGCGCCGCGCGTGCCGCCCACAATGCCAGCCGGCCGGACGCCGCGATGCGGCTTGCCGATGCGGTCGCCAATCTCGCCGGATTGTCCGGTAGTGGGGCGGCGTCATGAGAACTCTTCCCCTGACCATCGGCACCATCCACTTCGTCGGCATCGGCGGCAACGGCATGAGCGGCATCGCCGAGGTGCTGCACAATCTGGAATACCGGGTCCAGGGCAGCGACATGGATGAAAGCGCCAACGTCAAGCGCCTAACCGATCTGGGGATGGAAATCCATATCGGCCATCGCGAGGAAAATCTCGGCGACGCCGAAGTCGTGGTGATCTCATCGGCCGTGAAACAGGACAACCCCGAGGTTTCCGCCGCCCGCGCCCGCATGATACCGGTGGTGCGCCGGGCCGAAATGCTGGCCGAGATCATGCGGCTGAAATGGGCGATCGCCGTCGGCGGCACCCACGGCAAGACCACCACCACCTCGATCGTCGCGGCCTTGCTGGATACGGCCGAGCTCGACCCGACCGTGATCAATGGCGGGATCATCAACGCCTACGGCACCAATGCGCGGCTCGGCGACGGCGACTGGGTGGTGGTTGAGGCGGACGAATCCGACGGCACCTTCGTAAAATTGCCCGCCACCATCGCGGTGGTCACCAATATCGACCCGGAACATCTCGATTTTTACGGGTCGTTCGACACTTTGCGCGACGCTTTCGCTTCATTTGTCGAGAATATCCCGTTCTACGGATTCGCGGCGCTCTGCATCGACGATGCAGATGTCCAGGCGCTGATCGCCGAAGTGTCCGACCGCCGCATCATCACCTACGGTATGAGCCCACAGGCGGATGTCCGCGCCATCAACCTCGTGTCGTCGCCCACGGGATCGCGCTTCGATGTGGTGATCACCGAGCGCGCGTCCGGCAATACGCGGGCGATGGACGGTTTGGAACTGCCCATGGTCGGCGCCCATAATGTCCAGAATTCGCTGGCCGCGATCGCCATCGCCCAGGAGATGGGGCTGGATGACGATGTCGCGCGCCGTGCCCTGGCCGGGTTCGGCGGCGTCAAACGGCGCTTTACCCGCACCGGCGAGATCGACGGGATCGTGGTGATTGACGATTACGGCCATCACCCGGTGGAAATTGCCGCCGTGCTCGACGCTGCCCGTTCCAGCGCCGAACGAAATGTCATCGCCGTGGTCCAGCCCCATCGCTATTCGCGGCTGAAAGATCTGTTCGAGGAATTCTGCGCCTGCTTCAACGATGCCGACACGGTGATCGTGTCCGAGGTCTATGCCGCCGGTGAAAACCCGATCGAGGGCGTCGACCGGGATGCTCTGGTCGCGGGGCTGCAGGCGCGCGGCCACCGCAATGTTCTGCCCCTGCCGGACCCCAAGGCGCTTGCCGCGATGATTTTCGATCTGGCGGAGGCCGGCGACATGGTCGTGTGCCTCGGGGCCGGCAGCAGCACGATCTGGGCCAATGCCTTGCCCGGCGAGCTTCGGGCGTTGCGGTCTAAGGCGAAAGGCGGCAAAGCATGACACACGCCGTCTTTTCAGATGGGCTGCTTGCCCGCCTGCCGCCGGTCCGGGGCCGCACCACCGAGAACGCGCCGCTTGCCGGCATCACTTGGTTTCGCGTCGGAGGCCCGGCCGAAGTCATGTTTCGCCCGGCCGACCGGGACGACCTCATCTCGTTCATCCGCGCCAAGCCGGGGGATATCCCGGTGACCATGCTGGGCATCGGGTCCAATTTGATGGTGCGCGACGGCGGCATTCCCGGCGTGGTGATCCGTCTCGGCGAAGGATTTTCCGACGTGACATTCGATGGCGCGGAAGTCACCGCCGGGGCCGGCGCCCACGATGTCCATGTCGCCATCCTGTGTCGCAACCAGGGCGTTGCGGGGCTCGAGTTTCTCAGCGGCATCCCCGGCACGATCGGCGGCGCGCTTGCCATGAACGCCGGCGCCTATGGCGGCGAGATGAGCGATATCGTGCTGTCGGCCGACGCGCTCGATCCCGACGGCCGGGTGCATGAGCTCGATCTGGCGGCGCTTGGTTTTACCTATCGGCATACGGCGGCGCCGTCCGACTGGCTGTTTCTGTCGGCTCGGATGCAGGGTGAACCCGGCGCGCGCGAACGGATTGCGGCGCGCATGCGTGAGATCAGCGCGGCCCGCAAATCGACCCAGCCGATCCGCACCCGCACCGGCGGCAGTACCTTCAAGAACCCGCCCGATGCGGCGGCCTGGGAACTGATCGACGCCGCCGGCTGCCGTGGTCTGCGGCGGGGCGGCGCGAAAGTGTCCGAAGTGCACTGCAATTTTCTGATCAATACCGGCGATGCGACCGCCACCGATCTGGAAGGGCTTGGCGACGAGTTGCGCGAGCGGGTGCGGGATCATTCCGGCATCGAGCTGGAATGGGAAATCCGCCGCATCGGACGCCCCGGCGACGCGACAGTCGGGGGGGCTGCCTGATGGCGAAATCCGTGGCGGTTCTGATGGGCGGGTGGTCGAGCGAACGTGAGGTGTCGCTGGTCAGCGGCGCGACCGTGGCCGAAGCTCTGTCGACGGCCGGCTATAAGACAAACACCATCGATGTCGCGCGCGACGTGGCGGGCCTGACCCGGCAACTGACGCCGCCGCCCGACGTCGCATTCAACGCGCTGCATGGCCGCTATGGCGAAGACGGCTGCGTCCAGGGGCTGCTGGAAATTCTGGCCATTCCCTATACCCATTCCGGCGTGCTGGCGTCTGCCCTGGCAATGGATAAGCCGATGGCCAAGAAGCTTTTCACCGATGCCGGTATCCGCTGCGCCGAACACGCCGTCGCCGACCGCGACGCGGTCTTGTCCGGCTATGTGATGGAACCGCCATATGTGATCAAGCCTCTCAATGAAGGTTCCAGCGTCGGGGTGCGGATCATTCTCGATGCCGAGGCCGTTGCGGCTGCGCGTCAGGAAGATTGGGCGTTCGGTGATGAAGTTATGGTCGAGCGATACATCGCCGGACGGGAGCTGACGGTCGCCGTGATGGGGGACCGCGCGCTCGGCGTGACGGAAATCCAACCCGCCGATGGTTTTTATGATTACGAAGCAAAATATACCGACGGCCGCGCCCAGCATCTCGTCCCGGCCCCAACTCCGCCGGCAATCTATGAAGAAACCCAACGATTTGCCGTGCAGGCCCATGAGGCGTTGGGGTGCCGGGGGGTGAGCCGCGCGGATCTCAGATATGACGACACCCAATCCGATCCGGGCCTCGTGTATCTGCTTGAAATCAACACTCAGCCGGGGATGACGCCGTTGTCCCTGGTCCCCGAACTCGCCCGATACGCCGAGATCGATTTCGCTCAACTCGTTAGCTGGATGGTGGAGAACGCATCATGCGATGGATGAATTTTCTTTCCGAGGAACCCCGCAAGCAGAAACCGGCGAAACGGTCGGTCGCGCACAAAACGGAATCCGGCCGCGCCGAATGGGTCATTCCGGGATTGCGCATTGGCGCCTTCGTTGGAATTTTTGCGGTCGCGCTGGGCGGACCGACCTGGTTGTGGCGGTCCGGCTGGATCGCCGATTCATGGCGCGAAGCGCGTGTGTCCGCGGTCACCGTTTCCGCCGAGATCGGCCTCACGGTTAAGGAAGTTCTGCTCGAGGGCCGTACCCACGCGCCGCGCGCCGGCGTGTTGAAGGCGCTCGGGCTGAAAATCGGCGATCCGATCATGGGGTTCGATATCGCCTTGGTCCGGGACCGGATCGAGGCGCTGCCCTGGATTGAAAGCGCCGCCGTGGAGCGCCGGCTTCCCGGCGTGGTGCGCGTGCGAATCGTCGAACGCGAGCCGATCGCGCTCTGGCAGCGCAAGGGCGTGCTGTCGCTGGTCGGGCGCGACGGGGTTCCGATCACCAACCTGAAGCTTGGCCGGTTCCGCGATCTTCTGGTCATTGTGGGCAGGGACGCGCCGCGTCACGCGACGAATCTTCTGGTCATGCTGGCAACCGAACCGGCATTGCGCAAGCGCGTGCGCGCCGCCGTCCGGGTCGGCGCGCGGCGTTGGAACCTGCGGCTCGATAACGGGATTGACGTGCGGCTGCCGGAAAACGAGGCCGCCGCCGCCTGGGCGCGCCTGGCCGATCTCGACCGCCGTCACGGGCTGCTCGGCAATGACATCCACACCATCGATCTGCGGATTCCCGACCGGTTGATCGTCCGGACCCGGACGGATCGTCCGCTGAAAATTCTCGCCGGAGACAAGCGCGCCCTATGAAACACGCAAGACCACAAGGACAGACATTCTAATGTCCCGAAACGGCGGAAACCGGACCCGGACTGGAATGATCGCGGCGCTCGATGTGGGCAGCAGCAAAATCAGCTGTTTCATAGCGCAGGCCGGGCCTGACGGCGGCATTCGCGTCGTCGGCGTGGGGCACCACGCGGCCAGCGGCGTGCGCAACGGTGCGATCATCGATATGGAAGGGGCTCAGGCCTCGATCCTGACGGCGGTCGGCGCGGCGGAGCAGATGTCCGGTGAACGGGTCAAGGGCGTGATCGTCAATCTGTCCGGCGGCAGTCCCAGTTCGCGCACCTTCGGCGTCGAAGTCGCGATCGCCGGCCATGAAGTCGGCGAAACCGATATCCGGCGCATTCACGGCCATACCGCGGCTCACGGCGACGATCAGGACAGCGAACTGATCCACTGCATACCGGTCGGCTACAGCATCGACGGCAATCGGGGTATCCGCGACCCCCGCGGCATGTATGGCGAAACGCTGGGCGTCGACATGCATCTGGTCACGGCCGCGGCGGGCGCCTACCGCAATCTCGCGACCTGCGTCGCCCGCTGCCATCTCGATATCGACGACGTGGTGGTCTCGCCTTACGCGTCCGGGCTCGCCTGTCTCGTCGAGGACGAGATGGACCTCGGCGTCACGCTGATCGACATGGGCGGCGGCACCACGACCGTGGCGGTGTTCTATGACGGCGCGGTGGTGTACGCCGACGTGATCCCGGTCGGCGGCGGTCATGTCACCAACGACATCGCGCGCGGCCTGTCGACGCCGCTGCACCACGCCGAACGGATGAAAACCCTTTACGGCAGCGCCACTCCGTCAGTGGCCGATGAGCGTGAGGTCATCGACGTTCCCCTGGTCGGCGAAGACAGCCATTCCCATCCCAATCACGTGCCGCGGTCGATGCTGGTCGGCATCATCCGGCCGCGATTGGAGGAAACCTTCGAGATGGTGCGCGGCCGGCTGGAAGCCAACGGCCTGCAGCGCCTCGCCGGGCGTCGCCTGGTCATTACCGGCGGCGCCAGCCAGCTTCAGGGCGTGTCCGAACTGGCGACGCTCATTCTCGAAAAACAAGTTCGTATCGGCCGTCCGCTGCGCGTCAGCGGTCTTGCCGAGGCGACCAGCGGCGCGGCATTCGCGACCTGTGCCGGGCTGCTGAGATTCGCCGTCGAAAACCGTGGTGAACTTGATGAAACGCCGCGGATTCCCCCCGAAGCGCAGGGTATTCGCTTCGGCCGTTTTGGACAGTGGTTGAGAGAAAACCTTTGATGACGCCCAAACCGCAATCCCAGCGGAATTCCCGCCGACCGGTGTTCCATACCGGACTCACACCTTGCGACCTCATGTTGCAGCCTAGGAGGCTAGTATGACGATCAATCTAACCGTACCCCAGCACGGCGCCGCCCTTCAGCCACGCATCACCGTTATCGGCGTCGGCGGCGCAGGCGGCAATGCCGTCAACAACATGATCAGCGCCCAGCTTGACGGCGTTGAATTCCTTGTTGCCAACACGGATTCACAATCCCTGGCCCAGTCGCTCGCCGACCGGAAAATACAGCTCGGCCACCAGATCACGAATGGCCTGGGCGCCGGATCGCGGCCGGAAATCGGCCGGGCGTCGGCGGAAGAAGCCATCGACGAGCTGATCGAACATCTTCAGTCGGTCAATATGGTTTTCGTGACGGCGGGCATGGGTGGCGGCACCGGAACCGGCGCGGCGCCGGTGATTGCCCGGCTTGCCCGCGAACATGGCATCCTGACCGTGGGCGTGGTGACCAAACCGTTCCAGTTCGAGGGCATTCATCGGATGCGCCTTGCCGAGGCGGGCATTGAGGAGATGCAGCAATATGTCGATACGCTGATTGTCATCCCGAACCAGAACCTGTTCCGCATCGCCAACGAAAAGACCACTTTCGCCGACGCGTTCTCCATGGCGGATCAGGTGCTCCATTCGGGCGTGCGGGGCGTCACCGACCTGATGGTGGTCCCCGGGTTGATCAATCTCGATTTCGCGGACATCCGGACCGTGATGAGCGAGATGGGCAAGGCCATGATGGGCACCGGCGAGGCCGAAGGCGAAGAGCGCGCTCGCCATGCCGCCGAGGCCGCGATCTCCAATCCACTGCTCGATGAGGTGTCGATGAAGGGCGCGCGCGGGGTGCTGATCAACATCACCGGCGGGCCCGATATGACCCTGTTCGAAGTCGATGAGGCGGCGAACCGGATCGGCGATGAGGTCGACACCGAAGCCAACATCATTTTCGGCTCGACCATGGATCCCGCGCTCGAGGGAAAACTCCGGGTTTCGGTTGTTGCGACGGGGATTGACGCCGAAGCGGATGTCAAGCCGCGGCCGGTGTTGAAGGTCTATACAAACCAGCCGCGTGCGGAAGATCGTCCGGAAGAGCTGGTTGAGGAAATCAGCGCCGAACCGGTTGCCGATCATCCGGAACTTCCCATGGAAGCGCCGGCCGAGCCGGTGGCCAGCGGACCGGTCACGCCGACCCGGTCGGTATCCCCGTTTGAAATGCCTCATTCCTCGTCGCCGCGGATTATGGAGAAATCCGCCACGGAGGCCATGCCGATAGAAGTCCGGTCTGGTGACGAGGCCGACGACATTCCGGAAATAACAACAGCCGTGGGGACAGGCGAGGCATTTATGCCGCCTCCCGCCATCGACCCCAAACGGACAACCGAGCCCAGCAAACGCCCCGACCCGTTCCGCGAGGCCGATATGATCAACGGTGGAACAATGGCGCCGCCGCGGCGCAAGGGGCCGAGTCTTTTTCAGCGCATGACGGGTGCGGCCAAGACGTCGAAAAAGGACGTTAGGCCGGCCGTGTCGACCGAACCTCCCGTGGAGCCGGCCGTGCCGGTGGAGTCGTCGATCGAGCGGCCCAATGTGGAAGCACCGGAAATCGAATCCCCCCGGGCAGAATCGTCACCCGCGCCACGCCAGTCGCGGCTGGAAGACCTAACGCCCAGTGAGGCGCCGCAAGCAGCGCAAAGCGAGGAAGATCTCCTTGATATTCCAGCGTTTTTACGGCGTCAGGCCAATTAGAAACCGGGTTGGCGACGGCCAATTCGAGCGTAATAATATGTAACAATTCTTGACCTCCAGGCTTCAGGGAACATGGTAGATTTCTTCTGAAGCTCGGAGGCCGGACCGGCCTTTGGTGGTTTTTGTAAGTTTCGGTCGTCCGCGCGAAACACAGCGGGAATTTGGGGTTATCGAATTGTATCACGATGAGACAGGCGCGGGGCCGGATGGTCGGGTATCGACGCCGATGAATCAAAAGTCGCTGCGGAAGCCGGTCGGTTGTTCCGGCATCACATTGCATAGCGGCATTGATGTTGAGATGAAGTTGTTGCCGGCCGAGACCGGTTCGGGCCTGACTCTGCGTCGCACCGATATCGCAAATGGCGGTTCCTTAATTTCGGTTAGCTGGGAAAATGTCGTGTCGTCTCACTTGGCGACCACGATCGGCAATGAGCATGGCGTGACCGTATCGACGATCGAGCATCTGATGGCTGCGCTGGCCGGTTGCGAAATCGACAATGTCGTGATCGAGGTCGACCGGCCCGAACTTCCGATCATGGACGGCAGCGCCGCGCCGTTTGTCGATCTTATCGAACAGGCCGGAATTGTGGAGCAGGATGCGCCGCGCCGGGCGATTCAAATTCTCAAGCCGGTAAAAGTCGAAGACGGGGAAAAATCGTTGGCGCTGATCCCGTCGGATGGTTTTTCATTCAGTTTCGAAATCGATTTTGAAACGTCGTCGATCGCGCGCCAGGAACTGGCGATCGTGCCGGTCAACGGGACATTCAAATCCGATATTGCCAATGCGCGGACATTCGGCTTCGCCGAAGATGTGGATCGGATGAGAGACGCCGGTCTGGCGCTTGGCGGGTCGCTTGATAACGCCATCGTTATCAACGGCAATCAGATTCTCAATCAGGGCGGCCTGCGTCACGAGGATGAATTCGTGCGGCATAAAATCCTTGATTGCGTGGGCGATCTTTATCTCGCCGGCGCCCCAATTATCGGCCATGTGCGCGGCGCCCGGTCGGGGCATGCGTTGAACCACGAACTGTTGCGCGCTTTGTTCGACCAGGATGATTCGTGGCGCTATACATCCTTTGAGGAACATGGCGTCCTTCCAGAGGTCACGCGGCCGGTTTCCAAGACCGGCCTCGACGCTGGAATCGCCCTCGCCTGACGGCGGCCGAAATTTCCCATTCTTCGACATGAGTCGCGGCGGCATTTCATTGGTGCTATAATCGCCGGATCGGAATGGCGGGCGTTGCTTGCCGCATCGCGTTGAGGGTGAAGCGAAAATTGGCTGCGTTTAATCGTTACATCGGTAGCATGGTCCTCGCGCTGGGGCTGGCGCTTGGCGGTTGCGGGACGACGGATGACGCCGATCCCAGCGCCGGGCTGCCGGTGCAGGAAATCTATAACAATGCCGTCGATGAGCTTGAATCGGGTAACTATCTTTTCGCGGCCAAATTGTTCGACGATGTCGAACGCGAGCATCCCTACTCGGTGTGGGCCACCAAGGCGCAATTAATGGCCGGATACGCCCATTATCAGGCAAGCGAGTATGATGAGGCGATTATCGCGATCGATCGGTTTATCCAGCTGCATCCGGGCAACCGGGACATCGCCTATGCGCACTATCTGAAGGCGCTGTCCTATTATGAACAGATTTCCGACGTGGTGCGCGATCAGGGCACCACGGAAAATGCCCGCACCGCGCTGAACGAAGTCATTCGGCGGTTTCCGAATTCCCGCTATGCGCGCGATGCCAAGCTCAAGCTGGACCTGACCCAGGACCATCTGGCCGGCAAGGAAATGGAAGTCGGGCGTTATTACCTGACTCGCGCGCATTATCTGGCGGCGATCAATCGCTTCCGCCGGGTGATCGATAATTATCAGACCACCAGCCATGTTCCAGAGGCGCTGCATCGTCTGGTGGAATCCTACTCCGCGCTTGGCATTGAGGACGAAGCGCGCAAAGCCGCCGCCGTTCTTGGACATAATTTCCCCGGCAGTGAATGGTATATCGACAGCTACATCATCGCCGCCGGTGAAGACATCCGTAAAAAATCAGCCCGAAAGGGCTTTTTGGCGCGGGCGTGGGACTGGGCGTTTTGACGGCGCATGCTCGTTTCGCTCTCCATTCGCGATGTCATCCTTGTTGAACGGCTTGATTTATCATTTTCCGGCGGTCTCTGCGTTTTAACCGGCGAAACAGGCGCCGGGAAATCAATCCTGCTGGATGCGCTCGGCCTTGCGCTCGGCGCGCGGGGCGAAAAGAATCTGGTCCGACGCGACAGCGGGAACGAATCGCGACAGGCGTCCGTCGTTGCCGAATTCAGCGTTGGCCAAGAGCATCCCGCCATTGAAATACTTCGAAGCCATGAACTGCAAGCGCCCGAGCCCGGTGAATCGCTCATTTTGCGGCGCATCCTCACCGCCGACGGCCGCAGCCGGGCATTCGTAAACGACCAGTCGATCAGTATCGGCGCCTTGCGCGCCCTCGGAGAATCTCTCGTCGAAATCGAGGGTCAGTTCGCCAGCCAGGGCCTGCTCGACGTCGCCATGCATCGCCCTTCCCTGGATTCTTTCGGCGGTTATCCCAAGTTGACGCAATCGACGGCGGTACATTATGAAACGCTGAAATCCGCCCAGGTGGCGCTCCTACTGGCGCGTGAAACCTCCGAACGTGCCCGCGCGGAAGAGGAATTTTTACGGCACGCCGTGGAGGAACTGGCGGCGCTCGATCCTCGGACGGGCGAAGACGCTGAATTGGCGGCGCGGCGTGGATTCCTGATGAATGGGGAGAAATTGACCGGGGCATTATCGGAGGCGATCTCGGCCCTGGGCGAAAGCGATGCCGAAGGGGTCGAAACGCGGATCGGCGTTGCCCAGCGCGAGGTTTCCCGGTTTGCCGACCAGGCGGGCGGCTGCCTGGACGATGTTCTGGCGACGCTCAACCGCGCCGCCGCCGAAGCCGCGGAAGCCGGTGCGCAGCTGGAAAAACTGGCTGTTGAGCTTGACGCCGATCCGACCGAATTGGAACGCGCCGAAGAAAGATTGTTCACCTTGCGGGCGGTCGCGCGCAAGCATGGCGTCGAGGTCGACGGATTACCGTCCTTGCGAACCGAATTTGAACAAAGCCTGGCCTCTCTGGATGATTCGACATCCCGGATCGAGGAGTTGGAAGCGGCCGAAAATCTCGCCCGAACCGCCTATCTAAAGGCCGCCGAGGCGCTCAGCGCCGAGCGCGCCAAGACCGCAAGGAAACTCGATAAGGCGGTCACCGCCGAACTGCCGCCGTTGAAACTGGAAAAGGCCCGGTTCCGGACACTCGTCGAGCGCGCGCCGGAAGCGGGTTGGGGGCCGTCCGGCTTTGACAAGGTGGCGTTCGAAGTCGCCACCAATCCGGGGCAGGACCCCGGCCCACTTGCGCGTATTGCGTCCGGCGGCGAACTGGCCCGGTTTACGCTGGCGCTGAAGGTGGCGCTAAGTGAAACCAACTCGGTGTCGACGCTGGTGTTCGATGAGGTCGATTCCGGTATTGGCGGCGCGACGGCGGCGGCCGTCGGCGAACGGCTGGAGCAGCTGGCCGACCGGGTTCAGGTGCTGGTGGTCACCCATTCGCCGCAGGTCGCGGCGCGGGGCGCGGCCCATTGGCGCGTCGCCAAGGGAGTGCGTAAACACAACAAGGTGGAAAAGACCACCACAACCGTGGACGAGCTCGCACACGAGGCGAGGCGCGAGGAAATTGCGCGCATGCTGGCCGGCGCCAAAATTACCGATGAGGCGCGCGCCGCCGCCGACAGTCTTATCGCCGGTGATCGTTCATGAGCGCGGCCGGCGAAACGGTCGCATCCCTGTCCGAGGTCCAGGCCACCGAGGAACTCGCCCGTCTCGCGCGCGAAATCGCCGACCACGACCGGCTCTATCATCAACAGGATGCGCCGGAAATTTCCGATGCGGATTATGACTCCCTGGTGCGCCGCAATCGCGAGATCGAAGCCCGGTTTCCCGAACTGAAACGCGCCGACAGCCCGTCCCTCCGGGTCGGCGCGGAACCGGCGGAAGGGTTTGGCAAGGTTTCCCATTCGGTTCCCATGCTGTCGCTCGGCAATGCGTTCAATACCGAAGACGTGCATGAATTTTTCGGCCGTATAAGGCGGTTTCTCGGGCTGGAAGAGACCGATTCCATCGAGGTGGTCGCGGAACCCAAGATCGACGGCGTGTCCGCCTCGGCGCGCTTTGAAAACGGCGTGTTCACGGTCGGCGCCACGCGCGGCGACGGGACGATCGGCGAGGATATCACCCAAAATCTCCGCACCGTGTTAGATCTGCCTCTGAAACTCACCGGAGAGTTCCCCGAAATCGTCGAAATCCGTGGCGAGATTTATATGAGCAAGCCGGATTTCGCCGCCCTGAACCAGGCCCGCGACGCGGACGGCGAAGCGGTGTTCGCCAATCCGCGCAATGCCGCCGCCGGTTCCTTGCGCCAACTCGATTCACGGATCACCGCCGGGCGCAGGCTGCATTTATTCGCCTATGCCTGGGGCGAAATGTCCGAACCCATCGCCGACACCCAGCAGGGGTTTCTCGACCGGCTCACCGGCTGGGGATTTCAGGTCAATCCGCTTGCGCGACTCTGCGCGGACGCCGAGGACGTCCTGGCTCATTACGAGACAATCTCCAATGACCGCGCCAACTTGCCCTATGACATCGACGGCGTGGTCTACAAGGTCAACCGGCTTGACTGGCAGCAACGTCTCGGCATGGTCAGCCGCGCGCCGCGCTGGGCGATCGCCCATAAATTCGCCGCCGAACAGGCGCGCACCACCCTCCGCGAGATCACCATCCAGGTCGGGCGCACCGGCGCGCTGACCCCGGTGGCCAATCTGGAACCGGTGACGGTCGGCGGCGTGGTGGTCGGCCGCGCCTCGCTCCACAACCGGGATGAGATCGAGCGTCTCGGGGCGCGGGAAGGCGACACCGTGGTCATCCAGCGCGCCGGCGACGTCATTCCGCAAGTCGTCGAGGTGGTGATGGACGCCCGGCCCGACGGGACCGAGCCGTTCGCGTTCCCTGATAAATGCCCCGAATGCGGCAGCCTTGCCGTTCAGGAAGACGGCGAGGTGGTGACGCGCTGCACGGGCGGGCTGATCTGCCCGGCCCAGGCGGTCGAACGGCTGCGCCATTTCGTATCGCGCAACGCGTTCGATATCGAGGGGCTTGGGGCAAAGCATATTGAGGCCCTGTGGCGGGAAGGCATCATTAAAACGCCCGCCGATATTTTCCGGCTCGAGGAAAAGGAACAAAGCGGCGCGATAGCGCTGTCGGACCGTGAAGGCTGGGGAGAGAAATCCACCACGAACTTGTTTCAGGCGATTCGGGAATGCATCAATATATCCTTCGACCGCATGATCTATAGCCTCGGCATTCGTCAGGTCGGCCAGTCGAACGCAAAACTTCTGGCCCGTCACTACGGCGATCTGGAAAGCTGGCGCGCCGCCATGGAACGCGCGCAGCCGCGCGAGGGCGAAGAATACGACGATCTCACCGGCATCGACGGGATCGGCCCGGTAGTCGCCTGGGACATCCTTGATTTCTTCGTGGAAGATCATAATCTTGATTTGCTGGCCGACCTCGGGCGCGTACTCGACATCATCGCCCTCGGATCGCCCGCCGCCGAATCGCCCGTGTCGGGCAAAACAGTGGTGTTTACCGGAACCCTGGTCACCATGACGCGGGCAGAGGCCAAGGCGCGCGCCGAATCCCTCGGCGCGAAGGTCGCCGGGTCGGTCTCGAAAAAAACCGATTACGTGATCACCGGCGCCGATGCCGGATCCAAGGCCAAAAAGGCGCAAGATCTCGGTGTTGTTATATTGTCTGAGGATGAATGGCGGGATCTGGCCGGCGCCTAGTGGATAGAATCTAATACCAAGGAGCGTTAATTCCGAACGATACAGCATGCTTCGAGGCGCCGGCTTTGCCGGCTCCTCAGCATGAGGGAAATAAATTATATCAACAACTTAACCTCGTCCTGAGGAGGCTCCCATCGAGACGCCGCCTGCGGCGGCTCCTCTGGGCAGGCGGGCCGTCTCGAAGGGCACGGCCACGAGTCGCGATCAGCGCTCGCTGGTATAACATATGGTATCCACTAGACCAGCGGCGCCGTTGCCGCCGCAAGCCACCCGGCGGTATCGCGATCGAGCAGCGGCGTCAGGCTATTGCGCACTCTTTCATGATAGGAATCGAGCCAGGCGATTTCATCGGCCGTCATCAAAGACGGCTCGATCAGTGCGCGGTCGATCGGGGCCAGGGTGATGGTTTCCAGCTCCAGCATATCCCGCTCGCCGGTATCGTTCTCCGTAGGGGTCACGATTACCAGGTTTTCGATCCTGATGCCGTATTCACCGGCTTTGTAAAAGCCCGGCTCGTTCGACATGATCATGCCGGGGCGGAGCGGAACCGTGGAGCCCCGCTTGCCGATCCGCGCCGGGCCTTCATGGACGCCGAGATAGCTGCCAACGCCGTGTCCGGTGCCGTGGTCGTAATCGCACCCGACCCGCCACAGCGGCGCGCGCGCCAGCGTGTCGAGTTGTCCGCCAGATGTACCGGCGGGGAAGCGGGCTTGCGCCAGGGCGATGTGTCCCTTGAGGACGCGGGTGAAGCGGTCGCGGGAATCGGACGGCGGTGCAATGGCCGGTTTCGCTTTGGGTCCGGCGATAAACACGGTGCGGGTGACATCGGTGGTGCCGTCGAGATACTGCCCGCCGGAATCGACCAGATAGACCATGCCGGCCTCCAGCTTGCGGTTGGATGCGGGTTCGGCGTGGTAATGCACGATGGCGCCATTTGGTCCCGCGCCCGAGATCGTGTCGAAGCTGCCGCCCTGGAACAGGTCGTTTTCCGTCCGGAATTCATACAGTCTTTCGACGGCCGACAATTCGTCCACGCGCCCCGCCGGCGCTTCCCGGGCAAGCCATGCGAGAAAGCGGCATAATGCGGCCCCGTCCCGGATGTGGGCGGCGCGGGTTCCCGCCAATTCGGTTTCGTTTTTGCATGATTTCGACAATATGCAGGGGTCGTCCCCCTTGACGATTGTTGCGCCCGACGCCTTCAATCTATCGAAAATCCAGGACGATGCAGATTTCGGATCGAGCAGGATCTTGTGCCCGGCTGTTCCCCTTTCGTCCAGCATGGATCCCAACCGATCGGGCGACTGGACGCGGATATCGCCATCGAAGGTGTGCAACGCTTCCGGGGTGAGTTTTCGCTCATCTATAAACAAATCCACGCCGCCATCCCCGCCGAGGATCGCATAACACAGCGTCAACGGCGTGTTGGGCACATCGCCGCCCCGTATGTTCAAAAGCCAGCAGATCGATTCCGGCGCGGTCAGGATGACTGCGTCAGCCGCTAAATTGGAAATTTCCTGTTGGACGGCATCGCGCTTTTGTTTTGAGTCACGCCCGGCATGGCGGAAATCGTGGATTTGTACGGGCGCCAGGGGACGCGCCGGCTGGTCGGTCCATATGGCATCGACCGGATTGCCGTCGGCGGCGCGGAACTGCGCCCGGGCATGGTCGCAGGCGGCGCGCAGCCGGTCGACCGCATCCGGTGTGTGCAGCCAGGAATCGTACCCCAGCACCGCGCCCGCCTCTAAATTCTCGGCAATCCACTCATGGGGCGGCGATTCCGTGACATGCCGGGGATCGAACAGGCCGTCATCGATCTGGTCCCGGACCTGCAGCGTGTAACGGCCATCGACGAAGATGGCGGCCTTGTCCTTAAGCACGATCGCGGTTCCCGCCGAGCCGGTAAAGCCGGTCAGCCAGGCGAGCCGCCGCGCCCGGGGCGGTATGAATTCGCCCTGATGTTCGTCGGCCAGGGGGACGATGAACCCATCCAGACCCCGGTCCCCGAGTTCTTGCCGCAGCGCCGCCAGCCGCGACGCCGGCGCCGGGCTTTCGCCCAGGCCACAGCCTTCATTGCGGATGGCGGCGACAAATTCGATGAGTTCTGCCGTTACCGTCGCGTCGGCTCCGGGAATGGCCGATTCGACCCAGGCCGCCGGAAAATGACCGGCCGGCGCGCCCGCAACACCGGTCGCCAAATCGCGCAAATCCGCGATCGAAATGCTGCTTCTGGCGGATTTCAGCAGATCGCCGAGATGTTTGTCATCGAATGGGTCGGATAGCGGCAAGGCTTCTCTCGCTGACGGCCGGTTTAATCGTTGCGCACGTTAAGCTTCTCAGATCGCGCAGGCAAGTCCGCCCTGCGAAATTTGCAATGCTGCGATGCACAATATAAGCTGGTAATCAGAGATTTCCCCCATATTCTCATTATGGATATCTCCTTTAATACAGTAAATTAGGGGAAATATTGGAAAATTAACAGGTTCACGGCATTTTTATATGCGCTGCGAAATAACCCCACGAGATTTACGAAAAATGACCACCCAAATATCGACCCTTGAAGTCCGCCGAGAGGCCCAGGGAATTCGTGCCGTGGTGTTGGCTATTGCGGTGAGAATCGTATTCTAGCGCATTACGCGGCCCTTTATCACCCTGCAGAGGCTGATCGAACGCGCCCATACCATGCAGCGGGTCACCGAGTTCGAC
>JAYZAW010000060.1:0-14521 GCA_036339495.1 Pseudomonadota bacterium
CGCGTCAAGCCGTGGCCGGGGCGCGTCGCCCATTTGGCCCTGGGGGCCCCGGGGGCGGCGGTTTTTCCGTGGGGGTGGGTTTCGCTGATGGGGCCGGCGACGACGCCGGCGCCGCCGCGCCGGTGTTCCGCCGCGCGGTAACGCAGCATCAAATGGGGGAAATCCACGTTGAACTCATGCGGCGGCACGTAGGGGCACTTGGTCATGAAACACATGTCGCACAGCGTGCAGGCATCCACCACTGGCTTGAAATCGGTGCTGTCGACGCCGTCGAGTTCCATGGTTTCGGACTCGTCGATCAGATCAAACAGTTTGGGAAATGAGTCGCATAAATTGAAACAGCGCCGACATCCATGGCAGATATCGAATACCCGCCGCAGCTCCTGGTCGATCTGTTCCGGATCGTAATAATCTTCGTCGCGCCACGGGATCGAATGCCGTGTCGGCGCTTCCAGGCTACCTTCTCGCATCGCTAGCCGCCCATGGCCATTGGAGAATGTCGCGGCGAGATTAAGGGGTCCCGCGATATGACGCGCGGACCCCCGGATCACTTGTCCCGCGAAAAATCAATCGAGTTCGTTCAATGCTTTGGTAAAACGCCCAGCGTGGGAGCGTTCAGCCTTTGCAAGGGTTTCGAACCAGTCGGCAATCTCGTCGAAACCTTCGTCCCGCGCGGTTTTCGCCATTCCGGGATACATGTCGGTATATTCGTGGGTTTCCCCGGCGACCGCGGCCTTGAGGTTGTCCGACGTCGGGCCGATCGGCTCACCCGTCGCGGGATCGCCGGTTTCCTCGAGATACTCGAGATGGCCGTGCGCATGACCGGTCTCGCCTTCGGCGGTCGAGCGGAAAACGGTTGCGACATCGTTATAGCCTTCGACATCGGCCTTTTGCGCGAAATACAGATAGCGGCGGTTGGCCTGGGATTCGCCCGCGAAGGCGTCCTTCAAATTCTGCTCGGTATTGGTCCCTTTAAGTGCCGGCATGGATGCCTCCTATTTAGTGGGCGGTGAAATTCTGTCTACAGGGGGAATTGGCAAGGCTACGCCATCAACGCTCCCATAAGCCATGTAAGGCTGTCACACCGTCCCCGTCAACATCATAGAATCAATCGGGAATGATTTGTATGGAACGGGTTGGAATAGGGACCTAGTCGCCGGTTCGAATTCGGTCGACGAGTTGTCTGACGGTCGGAACGAAACCATTGGAATAGAATGGATCGTCACGAAATTTATAAGCGTTGTGACCGGCGAACATCAATTCATTGTCCACATTTGCGCCATGGGCAATGTCCTGCAAGGTTTTCTGGATGCAATAGGAGCGGGGATCGGCCTTGCGCCCCGTCGAGCCGGATTCGTTTTGCGACCAATTGCTGAACCTGCACGATGACAGACATCCCATACAGTTCGCCTGGTCTTCACGGATTTCACGCGCAAGTTCCGGCGTGACGAAAATCATGGTTGAATCGGGCGTTCGCAGGCCGTCCGTGTGACCTTCGGCAATCCAGCCCTCGGCGCGCTTTTTATCTGAGGTGGTGGCGAAGATCACCCGGCCACGCGGGCCAACCTCTAACCGCTCGTTCAAATCACCCACGGCTTCCTGGGAAAACGCGATCTGCCGTTCCGTGCGCAGCTCAAGCGCGCGGAGAAAGTCGTTATGGACGGCCGATGAATAAAACCCGGTGGGACTGAATTTATTGAGGCTAATATCACCTTTGCACAGTTCAACCAGCTTCTTTTTCCAAACTTCCGAGATTGGGCTTTCCTGGGTCAATAACGGGCGCGTGCCGTATTGGAATGCGATGGGGCCGAGTTCCTCGTTATCGAGCCAGTCTTCCCAGTCGCGCAGATACCAGACCCCGCCCGCCATGACGATCGGGGTTTCCCCTAGACCCATTTCGCGCATCGAGCGGCGAAGTTCGACAACCCGCGGATACGGGTCCTGCGGTTCGTCCGGATTTTCGCTGTTACTGAGGCCATTATGCCCGCCGGCGAGCCAGGGGTCTTCGTACACGACACCGCCGAGCCATTCGGCGAATTTGTGATAGGCGCGTTTCCACAAAGCGCTGAACGCGCGGGTCGACGATATGATGGGATAGTAGTAAACGCCATAACCGGCGGCAATCTGGGCGATCCGATAGGGCATCCCGGCGCCGCAGGTCACGCCGTGGACCAGACCCTTCGCACCGGTCAGCACGCCATGAAGCACGCGTTCCGCGCCGCCCATTTCCCACAGCACGTTTACATGGAGCCGCCCTTCGCCACGGGCCGTTTCGTGCGCGATGCGGGCCTGGGCGACGGCGCCCTGTATCGCATAAGCAACCAGTTCCTCGTGGCGGGCCTGCCGGTGACGGGCCTGATAGATCTGCGGAATGATTTCGCCGTCCCGATCGTAGGAATCGGCGTTGACGCCGGAAAACGTCCCTATTCCGCCGGCCGCGGCCCACGCTCCGGAACTGGCTCCGTTTGAAATGGCGACGCCCTTTCCACCCTCGACCAACGGGTGGACTTCGCGGCCTGAAATAATGATTGAGGACAGGGACTTCAGATCAATTCTCCTGGACAATTCCCAGTTTCAATTCACCGGCCCGGTGAATGAGCTTATAGCATGGCCATATAGGGTCTTAAAAAGATTCGTCCATACTAATGTTACACAACAAAAATTATATAAGCGCGGCAAAGCCCGAATCGCCGCGCCACGGCCCGGATAATTGGCCATGACGCGGCAATCGGGTGTCGTGCCAAATGATCAGGCGTCGCTTGAGGCAGTTTCCTTATCGCCCTGCGGTTCACCGGAAATTTCCTCACCGGAGCCCTGATCGACGACTTTCATGCTGAGGCGGACCTTGCCCCGGTCGTCGACGGCCAGCACCTTGACCTTGACCATGTCGCCTTCATTGACCACTTCGGTGACCTTGCCGACCCGTCTGGGAGCAAGTTCGCTGATGTGAACCAGACCGTCGCGGGCGCCGAGGAAATTCACGAAAGCGCCGAAATCAACCACTTTCACGACCTTGCCGGAGTAAATAACGCCGACTTCCGGCTCGGCGACGATGCCGCGGATCCACTCGATGGCCTTGTCTCCGGCTTCGGAATCGATCGCCGCGACCTTGATCGTGCCATCATCATCGATATCGATCTTGGCGCCGGTGACCTCACAGATTTCCCGAATGATCTTGCCGCCGGTTCCGATGACCTCGCGAATTTTGTCGCGCGGGATCGAAATCGTCGTGATCCGGGGCGCGTTGTCGCTGACGTCATCGCGCGCCGAATCGAGCGCTTTCGACATCTCGCCCAGGATATGCTTGCGGCCGTCGCCGGCCTGATCAAGCGCAACGCGCATGATTTCCTCGGTAATGCCGGTGATCTTGATATCCATCTGCAGCGCGGTCACGCCCTGTTCCGTTCCGGCGACCTTGAAGTCCATATCGCCCAGATGATCTTCATCCCCCAGGATATCGGACAGCACGGCGAACCGGTCTTCTTCCTTGATCAGCCCCATGGCGATGCCGGCGACCGGACGCCCCAAGGGCACGCCCGCATCCATCATCGCGAGAGACGACCCACACACCGTCGCCATGGACGACGATCCATTGGATTCGGTGATTTCGGACACGATCCGGATGGTATAGGGAAAATCCTCCTTGGTCGGCATGACGGCATGAAGCGCCCGCCAGGCCAGTTTCCCGTGACCGATTTCGCGCCGTCCCGGGGACCGCAGGAAGCTGGCTTCACCGACCGAATAGGGAGGAAAATTATAGTGCAGCATGAAGTGTTCGCGGTATTCGCCTTCCAGCGCATCGATGATCTGTTCATCCTGCCCGGTGCCGAGGGTTGCGACCACCAGCGCCTGGGTTTCGCCGCGGGTGAACACCGCGCTGCCGTGCGATCGGGGCAGATACCCGACCACCGAATGGATCGGCCGGACGGTCTTGGTGTCCCGGCCATCGATCCGAATTCCCGTATCGAGAATGCTGCCGCGCACGATGTCCTTTTCGAGGCTTTTCAGGACCCCGCCCACGGCGCTGCCATCGTTATCGTCATCGACCAGGGCTTCAACCGCCTTCGACTTGGCGGCAGAAATTTTTTCGACCCGCGCCTGTTTTACGGTTTCGCCATAAGCGGCGCGCAGATCGTCGCCGACCGTATCCATGGCGCGCGTTTTAAGTTCGGCGATGCCTGGCGGCGGCGCTTCGACATCCCACGCGTCCTTGGCGCATTTTTCAGCCAGGTCGATAATCGCGTCGATCACCGGCTGAAACCCGCGATGCGCGAACATCACGGCGTCAAGCATGATTTTTTCGGACAGTTCCTTGGCTTCTGATTCGACCATCAGCACCGCGTCCTGGGTGCCGGCGACGAACATGTCGAGTTCCGAACCTTCGAGTTCCTCGGTGGTCGGGTTCAGCATGTATTGGCCATTGGCGTAGCCGACCCGGGCGCCGCCGATCGGACCCATGAAGGGGATGCCGGAAATCGTCAACGCGGCGGAGGCGCCGACCATGGCGACAACATCGGGATCGTTTTCCAGATCGTGACTCAAAACCGTGCAGATGACTTGGGTCTCATTGCGAAATCCGGCGGCGAATAATGGCCGGATCGGCCGATCAATCAGCCGCGACGTCAGGACTTCCTTTTCGCTGGGACGGCCTTCGCGCTTGAAAAATCCACCGGGGATTTTGCCAGCGGCAAATGTTTTTTCCTGATAATTGACGGTGAGCGGGAAAAAATCGATCCCCACTTTCGGGGTTTTCTGCGCAACCGCCGTGCACAGGACCGTTGTTTCGCCATAGGTCACCATCACGGCGCCGTCGGCCTGGCGGGCTATATGCCCGGTTTCCATTGTGAGCGTCTTTCCTGCCCATTCGATTTCTTGCTTGTGTACGGTAAACATTATTTCCGTTCCTTCCTTACTTGCGCCCGCACCTTATATGGGGCGCATTCCTGTTGATCGCCGCATTTCACGCGGCCAATCATGTCGACCGACGGCTATCCGCCGAATCGACTGACACGGGCGCAGCCTATCCGCCCCGCAATCGG
This sequence comes from Pseudomonadota bacterium, assembly GCA_036339495.1. Taxonomy (GTDB): domain Bacteria; phylum Pseudomonadota; class Alphaproteobacteria; order MPNO01; family MPNO01; genus CALGIA01. Next base: position 5,040 of record JAYZAW010000060.1, read on the forward strand.
GATCATCCCTGGCAACCAATCCATGCCGAGCGCAAGCGCCACGGTGCGAATCCGGCCCCGCCTAGCGGCGCAGCCCGAGCCTGCCAATGAGATCCTGGTAACGCGTTTGATTTTTACGCTTGAGGTAGTCGAGAAGCCGGCGTCTTTGGCCGACCATCATCAACAATCCGCGACGCGAGTGGAAATCTTTCTTATGTTCCTTGAGGTGTTCGGTGAGATTGAGAATGCGTTCCGTTAGGACCGCCACCTGCACCTCGGGGGACCCCGTGTCGCCCGCCCCCGTTTCGTATTCCTTGATCAGTTCAGTTTTTCGTTCAGCTGTAATCGACATCGTGTACTCCATGCTAAAGGTTCAACACGCGGACCGGTCGGATTTCATCGCCACTGAGACGCGCGAGCGCCACGGGCTTTCCGTCCAGCATTGCGCAGACCGTGGTCCCTTCATCGAGATCTCCGACCTCGACGAAACGGAGCCCGCCCGCGCCGCGGACCCTGACCGAGCGTCCGTGTTTCAGATAATCGGCCTGGGTGGTGGTCATGGCCAACGCCGGGATGTCGTCCAGCGCGGTCTCGACCGGAAGCAGATAGTCTTGCTGCGGCGCAATATGCCTGAGTGACTCGAGTTTATCTAGTGAAATCGCGTCGGATTCGGCAAAAGGGCCGCTTGAAAGTCTCCGAATCGCCCGAATATGCCCGACAGTACCTAGTTTCACCGCCATATCGCGCCCCAAGCTGCGAACATAGGTGCCTTTTCCGCAATGCACCTCAAAGACGGCGTGGTCGGAATCAGGGATTTCAAGCAGTTCAAGCCGATCAATCGTGACGATCCGGGTCTTGTGCGCGACAGCCTCGTTGGACCGCGCGAGATCATAAGACCGGCGTCCATCCACCTTGATCGCCGAATAGATCGGCGGCGATTGCTGTATATCACCGATGAAATCTTCAAGAACGGACAGTATTGCGTCCGATGACGGCCGGACATCGCTGGATTGAGTCACCGCGCCTTCCATATCGTCGGTCGTGCGCGCTTCCCCCCAGCACACGGTAAAACGATAGCTTTTCGATCCGTCCATGACCCAGGAAACGGTTTTGGTGGCTTCGCCGAGCGCGATGGGCAAAACGCCCGTCGCCAACGGGTCGAGCGTTCCGGCGTGACCGGCCTTGGCCGCGTTCATAATGGCGCGCGCGCGCGCCACCGCCCTGGCCGAGGTTATTCCCATCGGTTTATCGATTATGAGCCATCCGTGAACCGGATCGCCCCGCCGCCTACGCGCCATCGTCGTCGGCCTGACTGTCGTTCAAAAGCTGGTTTATACGGCCGGCATAGTCGAAGGTCGCGTCCGCTTCAAATAATAGATTTGGGACATATTTCAGCGTCAATCGGCTGGCCAGGTTGCGGCGCAAAAACGGCGCGGCGCGGCGCAGTGCTTCAACCACGATTTCGCAATCCTTGCCACCCAGCGGCATGACATAGGCGGTCGCTTTGCGAAGATCGGCGCTGACCGTGATTTCGCTGACCGTGATCGCCAGACCCGCAAGATCGGGGTCGCGAACGATGCCACGATCCAGAATCTCGGTCAGCGCATGACGCACCAGCTCGCCGACGCGAAGCTGGCGCTGGGATTTCTCGCCGGATCCCTGCCGAGCCCTGTTCTTGCTACGGCTCATAAAATTTTGCCTTGAGTTTTAGCGGGCTGGAGCGACCACGTTTACAAAGTCCGAGCGATTTCCTCGACCTCGAAACACTCGATCACGTCTTCGGCACGGAGGTCGTAATAATTTTCAAATGCCATGCCGCATTCCGTGCCGGCGCGAACCTCGCGGACTTCATCCTTGAAATGCTTCAACGTCGCCAGCGTGCCTTCGTGGATCACGATATTGTCGCGCAGCAGCCGAACCGAGGCGCCGCGCTTGACCACCCCTTCGGTGACCCGACAACCAGCGATCTTTCCAACCTTGCTGATATTGAAGACCTCCTGAATGGTGGCATTGCCAAGGAAATTTTCCCGCGACAGAGGTGCCAGCATACCGCTAAGCATGCCCTTGATATCATCCAATACCTGATAGATGACGGAATAGTAGCGCATCTCCGTCCCGTCTTTCTGGGCGAGCTCACGGGCCTGCGGATTGGCGCGGACATTGAACCCGATGACCAGCGCATTTGTGGCGCCCGCCAGGGTAATATCGGATTCATTGATGCCGCCGACGCCGCTGTGAAGAACCTGCACCGCAACCTCATCGGTACCCATTTTGACGGCGCTCGCGATGATCGCCTCGATCGAACCCTGTGCATCCGCCTTGACGATAATCGGAAGCTCGCCGGTCACGCCCTCCGTGATACGGGCAAAAATATCTTCGGCTGAACCGCGCGCATTTGCCGCCATGCGCTTGTCGCGTTCGCGCTGTGCGCGGAATTCCGTGACTTCACGGGCGCGGGCTTCATTCTCGACGACGGAAAATTCGTCGCCCGCCATGGGCGCGCCGCCGAGACCAAGGACTTCGACCGGCATTGAGGGCGTCGCCGAATTGATCTTCTCGCCCTTGTCGTCGGTCACCGCGCGAATTCGGCCCCATTCCTGCCCCGCAACAACTATATCGCCGACATTGAGGGAGCCGCGCTGGACGAGCAGGGTCGCGACCGCGCCACGCCCACGTTCAAGCTGCGCTTCGACAACGACGCCTTCCGCGGATCGGTTCGGGTTCGATTTGAGCTCGAGAATTTCCGCTTGCAGAATAATGGCGTCGACAAGCTTGTCGAGATTAGTGCCTTCGGTGGCCGAGACCTCTACCGCCAGAATGTCACCGCCGAGTTCCTCAACAACCAGCTCATGCTGCAGCAGCTCATTACGCACCCGGGTGGGGTCTGCGTCGGCGCGATCGATCTTATTGATGGCCACGATAATCGGCACTTCCGCCGCCTTGGCATGATCGATTGCCTCGATCGTCTGCGGCATGATCCCATCATCGGCGGCAACCACAAGAATAACGATATCGGTCACATTTGCGCCACGCGCGCGCATCGCCGTAAAGGCTTCATGGCCCGGGGTATCGACAAACGTGATCCGGTCGCCGGTGTGAAGGTCGACCTGATACGCGCCGATATGTTGCGTAATGCCGCCGGCCTCGCCGGCAACGACATTGGTAGAGCGCAATGCGTCGAGCAGTGATGTTTTGCCGTGATCGACATGGCCCATCACGGTCACCACCGCGGGACGGGGCTTCAGATTTTCCTCGCTATCGGCCTCGCCCTTCACGCCGATTTCCACATCCGCGGCGCTGACCCGTTTGACGGTATGGCCAAATTCAGCGACAACCAGCTCGGCGGTATCGGCATCGATCATTTGTCCCATGGTCGCCATCACGCCCATTTTCATCAGCGACTTGGTGACATCGACGGCGCGTTCCGCCATGCGATTTGCGAGTTCCGGAACCGTGATTGTTTCCGGGACAATGACTTCATGGAGGATTTTTACCGCCTCGCCGGGCTGACGCAATGCGCGCCGTTCGCGTTCCCGCGAACGGCGTAACGATGCAAGACTTCGAGTCCGTTCTTCGTCATCCAAGGCCTGAGCCATGGTCAATTTACCCGTCGACCGGCGACGGGGCTCGCCTCTTTTCGCCGTCAAACGCCGCTGTTCGGGCCGGGCTGCGCGTTTGCCGCGCGTTGCATCGGCCTTTCCATCGCCGTCTTCATCTTCGCCGTCATCCGGTTTCTGCGCGGCGGATTCGACCGCCCGGAGCTTGCCCTTGGGGGCGGCCCCTGATTCTGTTTCCGCGCTCTTGCTGGCCCTGGCTTCGAGGGTCGCCGCTTCTTCAGCGGCCTTTTGGACCAATTCCTTCTCCGTCCGAAGACGCGTTTCTTCCTCCGACTGTTTGCGTTTTTCTTCCTCTACCTCGGCCAGCTTGCGAATCTCTTCGGCACGCTCACCGGCTCGTTTTGCTTCTTCTTCGACGCGAAGAACCGCCATCGTTTCGGTGTGTTGCGCACCCGATAATGCGCGCGCGCGCGCCGCGCGTTCTTCGCCGGTCAGCTCGCGCAGTGCTTTTGCTTTTTGCGCCTCCGCGGTCTCTGCCGCCTCTTCAGTAACTTCGGCCTGCGCGGCTTCTTCCGGAACAGAGGTCTTGTTTTCCACCGCATCGGCCGCGGTTTCCTTCAACTCGGTCATGTCGCCGTCGGCGGCCTGGGTGAAAGTGCGCTTGCGCCTAACTTCGACCGTCACGGATTTTGACCGGCCATGGGAAAAATTTTGCCGGACCTGTCCCGCGCCGACGGTCTTATTGAGCTCCAACCGTCCCGGTCGAGACAAGCTGAGTTTATTTTTGGGTTCTTGATCTTCAGTTTGCTCAGTCATATCAGTTCGGCTTTCCTGAATTCGGCGTCGACCGGAACCCTTCCAGTCTGCACATCTCGACCACGAGACGGTCGGCGAGTTGACCACGGTCGATAACGGCATAAACGACCCGCTCCCGCCCGAATATAGCGCCTAATTCGGCGCCGTCGAACGTTTGCAGAATTGCGGCTCCACGCGTAAACGCTTCCATTTTGCGCGCGGCGTCGACCGGACCATCGGATGCAATCAGGAGTGCCGCGCCGTCACCCCGCCGCTCCCCATCGGCGCGCAATGCGCCACGGACCTTTTCATAACCTGAAACGGCCTGACCCGCGCGGCGCGCGAGTCCAATCAAATCGAAACACCGCGCCGCGAGCAACTGTTCCAACCGGTCAGACAAATCCGAAGGCTGAATCACATTTTCGCCGGCTGCCTTGGCAAACAAATCCGCCGAACACGCCTGATCGATTATATCGCGCTCCGCGCGTAACCACAATCCGCGCCCCGGCAGCTTCTCCGCAACATCAGGGACAATTGTGCGGTCAGGGGCGACGACGAAACGAACCAACAGCGACGTCGGCAAGGATGTGCGGGTCACGATACAGCGGCGTATCGGCGCCGCTTGTTCCATATGGCGATTCTGTCGCGCGGGCACTGCGGGGCTCCCTCACACCATTTCGGGTCCCGGCGCGGAATCATCCGCCCCGTCTGCTCCATCGGTCGAAGCGGCGCTGTCGCCCGCTGTCTCGTCTGACGCCGTCGCCACCAATTCGTCTTCATCATCGAACCAGTGGGCGCGGGCCGCCATGATGATGGCGTTCGCTTCTTCTTCGGTCAGATCAAATTCGCGCAGCACGCCATCTTCGCTGGAAACCAATTCATCGGTGGCAAGATCCGCAAGATCATCAAGTTCCTTGACGCCTTCGCCGCCCAGCGTCACCAGCATTTTCGGCGTCAGCCCCTCTATTGCCGCCAATTCATCCGTTACGCCAAGTTGACGCCGCTCATCCGTAAGTCGTTCTTCCTCATCGGCGAGGAATGTGCGGGCGCGGTTGCGCAATTCTTCGGCAATTTCCTCGTCGAACCCTTCGATATCCAAAAGATCGGAAGCAGGCACGAACGCAACTTCCTCGACCGATGAAAATCCTTCCGTGACCAGAAGATGGGCCAACACGTCATCAACATCCAGCGCATCCATGAAGATCTGCGACCGCGACATGAATTCTTCCTGCCGGCGCTCGGATTCTTCTTCCTCGGTCATAATGACGATTTCCCATTGGGTCAGCTGGGAAGCAAGCCGGACGTTCTGGCCACGCCGGCCGATCGCCAGGCTAAGCTGTTCATCGGGCACGACCACCTCGATTTTGTTCTGTTCTTCATCCAGCACGACCTTGGCGACTTCAGCCGGCGCCAGGGCGTTGACGATAAATGTCGCGGGATCGAGCGACCATTGAATGATATCGATTTTTTCGCCCTGCAATTCGCCGACCACGGCCTGAACGCGGCTGCCACGCATGCCGACGCAGGCGCCGACCGGATCAATGCTTGAATCATTGGACAGCACGGCGATTTTGGCGCGGCTGCCCGGGTCGCGCGCGACCGATTTGATTTCGATGATACTGTCATAAATCTCTGGCACTTCCTGGCCGAACAGCTTGGCCATGAACTGCGGATGGCTGCGCGATAAAAATATCTGCGGTCCACGCAATTCTTCACGAACGTCGTAGATGTAAGCCCGGACGCGATCGCCGGGCTTGAAGGATTCCCGCGGGATCATCTCGTCGCGGCGAAGCACCGCTTCGGCGCGGCCGAGATCGACGGTTACATTGCCGAACTCAACCCTTTTGACGATACCGTTGACGACTTCGGCAACCCGATCCTTGTATTCGGCGTATTGCCGCTGGCGCTCTGCCTCGCGAACCTTTTGCACAATAACCTGCTTCGCGGTTTGCGCCGCGATCCGTCCGAAATCAATCGGCGGCAGGGCGTCCACGATGAAGTCGCCGGCGACCGCCCCCGGCTTGCGTTTTTGCGCCTGGTCGACAGTCACTTGGGTAATTTCGTTTTCGATTTCGTCGACCACTTCGAGATAGCGGGCTAGCCGAATGTCGCCGCTCTTGCGATCGATTTGCGCCCTGACGTCGTGTTCCTGACCGTATTTGGAACTGGCCGCTTTCTGGATCGCCTCTTCCATTGCTTCTAGGACTTCCTCGCGTTCAATGGATTTTTCGCGCGCGACAACGTCGGCAACCTGAAGAAGTTCTATGCGGTCATAACCAGCCGCCGGGATGGCATCGATATCCATTTCATCCGTCCTCATTTTTCATCGATGCGGCAATCAGCCGGTCGGTGAGCACTAATTTGCCGCGCGCGATATCGGAATACGGAATTTTCACCTCCGCATTATCGCAATCGATAATTACGTCTTTGCCGCGCAACCCCGCCAACCGGCCGCGGAAACGCTTTTGACCATTAATTGGAGCCCTTGTTTCCAACTTGGCGACATGGCCGGAAAAACGATCATAATCTTCCGGGCGCATAAGCGGCCGGTCCAAGCCGGGCGAACTGATTTCCAGCGAATAAGCCTCCTTGATCGGATCTTCGACATCCAGAAGCGCCGAAAGATCCCGGCTGATAGCGGCGCAGTCTTCGACTGTCATTTCTCCGCGGTCCTTGCGTTCCGCCATGATCTGAAGCGTACAGTTGTCACCGCCGTTCAGGTGAACCCGAACGAGGTCGTACCCCAGGCCGTTCAATGACGGCTCAACCAGTTCCGCAATCCTGATCAACCTATTCTTCGCCTTTGTGATGACGGGCCATTTGCCCGAAATTACGGTAATAAAAAAAGCGGGCCGCGAGCCCACTCTCCGGTTTTGCCCCTCGCGAGGGCGTCTTATAAGTCTTGTGCAAAATATAGGGTTCGTGACCAGCTTCGCAAGCACTTTTAGCGCGGAATTTCACCGGGCAGTGAAACAAATCTGAGATAGGCGCAAGATCGGCCGGCCAGGCGTGCCTTGACCTCGTAACGGCTGTCCGGCCAATCGTCGGGTTTTTCACGCCAATCCACCGGCCGGCGGGCCAACCAGTCAAATCCTCCATGGCATATCGCGCACTGCAAAATCCAATTCAGATATCCCGGATCATCGGTGGCAATTCTGAGTTCCGCGCCGGGTTTCAAAATGCGGGCCAGCTCATCAAGCACGGGAATTGAAATAATGCGCCGCTTGTGATGGCGGGTTTTGGGCCAGGGATCGGGAAACAATACAAAAGCGCGCGATATCCCGGCATCGGGAAGCTGCGCCAGCAATATGCGGGCGTCGTCCCGATAAACCCTTATGTTATTGAGACCCTGATCATGAATGCCGCCGATCATCTGCACGACGCCATTGAAAAAGGGCTCGCAGCCGATGAAACCGACCCGCGGATTGGCGGCGGCCTGGGCAAGCATGTGTTCGCCCGCGCCGAACCCTATTTCGAGCCAGATCTCGTCAATATCAGGCGGAAACAGCGTTGGCGGATTTAAATGCCCGGTATCGGGCAACTGGGCGATTTCTAATTTGGGCAGGTATTCGGCAACCAGACGCGATTGGCCTGACCGCAACCGCCGGCCCTTGCGCCGGCCGTAAAGCACCCGCCGACGCGAATATTTGTCGGATATTTCATCGGCCGGCGCCATACTCACGCAACCTCGCCGACGATGTTTGGACTGAAATAACCGATATTCAGGCGAAGGCGGCCTTGAGATCGTCGACCATGTCGAGTTTTTCCCACGAAAAACTCCCATCGGCTTCGGGTTCGCGACCAAAATGCCCGTAAGCGGAAGTGCGCGCATAGATCGGGCGGCTGAGCCCCAGTCCCTCGCGGATGCCCCTGGGCGACAAATCAAATAATTCCTGCAAAACGTCGGATAGACGGTCTTCGTCGACCCGCCCGGTATCGTAGGTATCGATATAGATGGAGAGGGGTTTTGCGACGCCGATGGCGTAAGCCAGCTGAAGTACGCAACGATCGGCGAGGCCGGCCGCAACCACGTTCTTGGCGACATAGCGCGCGGCATATGCCGCCGACCGGTCAACCTTGCTCGGATCCTTGCCGGAGAACGCGCCGCCGCCATGGGGCGCGGCGCCGCCATAGGTGTCGACGATGATTTTTCGTCCGGTCAAGCCGCAATCGCCGTCCGGGCCGCCGATCACGAACCGGCCGGTCGGATTAACATAGAACTCGTCCTCCGGGCACATCCAGCCATCGGGCAAAACATTTTCCACATGGGGACGCACGATTTCCCGAACGGCCTCTTGGTCGAGCGATTCCGCGTGTTGGGTCGACACCACAACGGATGTCGCGCCGACCGGCTTGCCGCCCTCATACCGCAGGCTGACCTGACTTTTCGAATCCGGCAGCAATCCGGGTTCGGCCCCGGAATGCCGCGCCTCGGCGAGCGAGCGCAGAATTTCATGGGAATAATAAATTGCCGCGGGCATCAGGACAGGCGTTTCGGTGCAGGCATATCCGAACATGATGCCCTGATCGCCGGCGCCTTCATCCTTGTTGCCTGATGCATCGACGCCCATGGCGATATCGCCGGATTGCTGATGCAGATGGACTTCGACATCCGCGTTTTCCCAGTGGAAGCCGTCCTGTTCATATCCGATATTGCGGACCGCGTGGCGGGCGATGTCTTCGATCGCTTCCTTGGTGATGCTGTCGGGACCACGAACTTCCCCGGCCAAAACGATGCGGTTTGTGGTGGTAAGCGTCTCGCAGGCGACGCGCGAATGGGGGTCGGCGGTCAAGTACGCATCGACCACGGCGTCCGAAATACGGTCGCTGACTTTATCGGGATGACCTTCGGATACTGATTCGCTAGTAAAAATAAAGTCGCCTTTTGGCACGGACTGGATCCTCCAATATCAAAACCTCGGCTAAAATGACTAAATATCAGCCAAATCAAGCGGCGCCACCGCGCCCACGCGGACGTTATAAACTTTCGGCCCTGTGACGGACCGGTTAAATGTGCGGTTTTGTGGCAATCTTTACTGTTTCAGTCAAGCAATTTGAATTTTCATGAATGAACCCTGCCCGAGAACGTTGGGGATCAGAGGCCCCGTCCGGTCTTGCCAAGCGCCTTGACCAATTCGAAAACCCTACGGC
>JAYZAW010000061.1:0-5208 GCA_036339495.1 Pseudomonadota bacterium
GGACGCCGCTCTATCGCGAAACGACGGAGACGGGTTGGGATGACGCTTTCGAAAAACTCGGGCGCGATCTTATCGAGGCCGTGGGGCCGCGCTAACGGATTCGCATTTCAACCGCCCGGCGGATGATCCGCACCGTTTCATGCCACAGCTCTTCCCGGTCCAGCTCGGAAATGGGAACCCAGCGGACGGCGGCGACATCGGTGTCGGGCGCGGCTTCGCCCGCAATCCATTCAGCCGCGAAATCCACCAGCGTATAATGAAACCTGACCCGGCCGTCATCATCGCGCGTCACCGAATCCACCACATCGATCAACCCGATGATCTCGGCGTCGAGCGCGGTTTCCTCTTTCAGTTCGCGTAACGCGCCTTCGCGCACCGTCTCGCCAATTTCCTGCGCGCCGCCGGGAATGCTCCACATATGCCGGATCGGCGGTTTGGCGCGTTGCACCAGCAAGACCTGATCGTCCTTGAACACCACAACGCCGATGCCGACATAGGGTCTGTCAGGATAGCTGCGCGGCATCGACTACGCCTCCACTGAAGTTTTACGAAACAGGAAATATGTCAGGAACGCGCCCACCTGCAGCACGATCATGACGATCAAGGCGGAGGAATGAGCTTCCGGCAAATAGCCGCCGCCCGCGGCTTCCGCGAAAGTACCGATGATCGCGCCGATGCCCCACTGAAAAATGAATGCGCACATAATTCCCATCATATTTATCGTGGTGATTACCCGGCCAGTAATCCCGGCCGGAAACCGCTCGGTCAAAATGGAGAAACTGAGTATCATCGTGGACGCCACCACCGAATAGGCCGTCCAGATCAGTGCCGGCGCGGCGTTCGGCGCCACGACCAAAATGATATGACACAGAATGGCGATCGCCACACCGGCAATAAACAGCCGTTCGGCGCCAATTCCGCGCGCGCGCAGGCGATCGGCGAGCACACCGCTGCCCAAAACGCCGACAAACATCCCGAGCTGGATCAACAGCATGTAATTGGCGACGGCGTCCTGATCGAGACCGGCCACATCGCGGAGCCAGGGCGCGGCCCAAAGGGTTTGATAGGACATGAACAGGGCATAGCCAATCGAAAATGGGGCCGCGAAGCGCCAGAACAGCTTGTTTTTCAGTATGCCCGGCAGCGCCGCGAGCTGTTCCCGGATGCTGGTCGAGGGCGACGCCGCGCCGCGTCGTTCCGGCACCACAATGAGCGTCACCACGGCCAGAACCGCCGTAACGATGGCCAGCGCAATAAACAAAGTCCGCCAGTCGGTCACCGACATTAGTGCATGCACGGGGGCCGTCGCGGACAAAGCGCCGGCGCTGCCGAATGTCATGGTCAGATTGTTCATCAACGCCAGCCGTTCCTTGGGCCACCAAAGCGCATTGGCGGTAAAGGACGACATCAGGCAACTTGACACGCCGATGCCGATCAGCGCCCGGCCGATGGTGATCAGCAGAAAACTATCGCCGACGGCGAACAGCGCGGCCCCGATTGCGGCGACCACCAGCAAGGCCGCTTGCACCTTTCTCGGCCCGTAGCGGTCGAGAATAACGCCGAGCGGGAGTTGCATTGCCGCGAACGTCACGAAATCGATGCTCGTCAGGAACCCGAGATCGGCGGCATCCAAACCGAACTCCTGAACCAGATAAGGCGAAATCACCGCGTTCACGGTGCGATACAGATAGGACAGATAATATCCGCAGCCGAACGGGATCAGAACGGTCAGGACAATCATCGCCGCGCGAGGCGGAGTGGCGCTCAAAATTCGATCCTCATCTCTGTCTTTCGCGCCGTCCGCTCATGCAGGTTTGTTGCGCGGCATCGCCGCCGCTTGTAGGGTATCGATGCCTGAAATTTCACATATATCCAAGGTATTTCGTGACCCATAGCCTAATTTTACAACTCAGCGAAGGCTCTACCGAACAATCGGTCGAGCTTGTCATCAAGGATCTGGTGATCGCCGGATGGACCGGGCGCGACACCGACGCGCTGGAAAAACACATCGCCGAGCTGGAAGCGATCGGCGTGCCGCGTCCGCCGACCGTGCCGTGTTTCTACCACGTGTCGGCGGCGCTCTTGACCACATCGGATGTAATCCAGGCCTCGGGTCCGGATTCAAGCGGCGAGGTCGAATTCGTACTCTACGGGTCCGACCAGGGCATGCTGATCGGCGTCGGTTCAGACCACACCGACCGACGGGTCGAGACCTACGACGTGACGGTTTCCAAACAGATGTGCTTCAAGCCGGTCTCGGCTTCCGTCTGGCGGCTCGACGACGTACTGCCGCATTGGGATCAGCTGGTTCTGCGGTCATGGGCCGTGGTCCATGGCGAGCGCCGGCTGTATCAGGAAGGCCCTGTGACCGTCATGCGTGCGCCCGATGATCTGATCTCGCGCTGGATGGGGGGCGGCGAAACCCTGCCCTCCGGCGCGGCGATGTATTGCGGCACCCTGGCGGTCCATGGCGGCATCGCGGCGGCCGAAAAATTTGAGCTGGAGCTCTCCGACCCGGTGCTGGACCGCTCCATTCGTCACGACTACGCCATCATCGACTTACCCTTCGACAGCTAAACAAAAGGAACAGATATGCCGGTCAACAAACAGCATCTCGAATTTCACGCCGTGGATTCCGGCGCCGGATTTGAAAACGTTCCGGGTTATCCGGACGGCATTACCGAAAAGATCATCGTCGGAAATCTCGATGAGCAAAACAAAATCGGCGGCCGCACCCGGCTGCTGAAGTTCGAACCGGGTATCTACACCACCGCCCCGTTCGTCCATGACTATTGGGAAGAAGTCTGGCTGGTGTCGGGCGACCTCATCGTCGGCAATGACGAACAGGGCAATGGCGGCGAAAAATTCGGCCCCAACACCTATGCCTGCCGCCCGCCCGGCGCGGCGCACGGGCCGTTCAAATCCGACGGCGGCTGCATCCTGCTGGAAAGCCACTATTACGACGAATCGAAATGAGGCCGATCCTGGACCTCGCCGGCGATCTGGCTTCCGGGCGCGTCACAAGCCGCGCGCTGACGGAACAGATGCTGGCGCGCATCGAAGACCCCGCCGGCGAAGGCAGCCGCACCTTTGTCAGCTGGAACCGGGACCGCGCGCTGGCCGAAGCCGATGCGTCGGACACGCTACGACGCGCGGGCATCGTGCCGTCGCTCCTCGCGGGGCTGCCGATCTCGATCAAGGATTTGTTCGATATCGCGGGCGAACGCACCATGGCGGCGTCCAGAACCCGCGAAGACGCCAAGCCCGCCGAGGTGGATTCGGTGACCGTCGCGCGACTGCGCGCCGCCGGCGCGGTCATCATCGGGCGCACCAACCTGACCGAATTCGCCTATTCCGGCATCGGCATCAACCCGAACTTCAATACGCCGCGTAATCCCTGGGACCGCGAAACCGGGCGCATTCCCGGTGGTTCGTCTTCGGGCGCGGCGGTCTCGGTGTCGGATGAAATGGCGGCCGGCGCGATCGGCAGCGACACCGGCGGGAGCGTGCGGGTCCCGGCGGCGCTGTGCGGCGTCACGGGGTTCAAGACCACCACAGGGCGAATTCCCCTCACCGGGGTCTTCCCGCTGGCTCAATCGCTTGATTCCGTCGGGCCGCTGGCCCCCACCGTGACCTGCTGCGCTCTGTTGGATGCCGTCATGCGCGATGCGCCCGCGCGGGTTCCGGAACCATTCCCGCTCGAGGGGCTGCGTCTTGCCGTGCCCCAAACCTATGTGATGGATAATCTCGACGATCATGTCGCGGCTGCGTTCGAGGCGGCGTTGTCAAAACTGTCCGCCGCCGGCGCGCGGATCACGGAAACGCCGCTGGCCGCGTTGGACGACATGGGGGCCTTGCTGAACCATGGCGGCGTGCTCGGCGCCGAGGCCTGGGCCAATCACCGCGAACTCCTGACCACCAAGGGCAATCTGGTCGATCCGCGGGTGCGGGTCCGCATCGAACGCGGCGACAATCTTTCGGCCGCCGATCTGCTCGATATCCGGGCCTTGCGGGCGGACGTCATGGCGCGCGCAGACGCGGAATCGGCCGCCTTTGACGCGCTGATCATGCCGACGGTCGCCTGCGTCGCGCCGAGCATTGCCGACATCGAGGCCAGCGAGGAACTCTATGCCGAGATGAACCCCCATATCCTGCGCAACACCACGGTCGGAAATCTGCTCGACCGTTGCGCCTTGACCCTGCCGTGCCACAAGCCGGGCGAGGCGCCGGTCGGGTTCATGGTGATGGGCGAAACCGGCGGCGACGACCGGCTGGTCCGGGTCGGGCTTGCAGTCGAGGCCGGGCTAAACGGTTAGGAAACGAGTTGACTGAGTCACTGGAAGATCTAGAACGCTTCATCGGCAGGACCGCGACAGCCACCGATGAAGTCACGGCGTCGCCGATTGCCCGGCTCGCGGCCACGCTGGGCATTGAAAACCCGGCGCCGAATCCGGGCGATGTCATCCCGGTCGGTTGGCACGGGATGTATTTCCTGCCGGTTTACGGCCCCGACGCCATGCGCGTGGACGGCCAGTCCTCGGGCGGCGGGTTCATGCCGCCGGTACCGCTCGCCCGCCAGCGGCTGCGCGGCGACTCATTCGGATTCATCGAACCCTTGCGGGTCGGCGACGCCATGACGCGAACCACGGAAATTACCGCGATCGATGTCGAGGAGGACGATCACGGACCGGTGGTTCATTTGTATTTTCGGCAAACCATCGACAGCCCGCGCGGGCCGGCAGTGACCGAGGACCGCGCTTTCTTTTACTTCGACGCCGATCGTCCGACGCCTGATGATTTTGCCCCCGTGATACGGGACGAACCAAGATGGTCGCGCGAGATCGAACCAAGTGCGGCATTGCTGTTCCGCTATTCGGCGCTGCGCTTCAACACCCATCGCGTCCACTACGACCATCGCTTCGCCACCGAACAGGAAGGGTTGCCCGGGTTGATGGTCCACGGCACGCTGATCTCCCACCTGCTGCTGGAACTGTGCCGCGCCGAATGCCCCAGCGCGAAGATCAACAATTTCGGCTACCGCACCTGGAAGCCGGTCTTCGATACGGGAGTTTTCACCATCCAGGGCGCTCCCCGCGCCGACGGCAAATCCGCCGCGCTCTGGTGCCGGGCCCAGGACGGCGGCATCGCGATGACCGCACAGGCGACCATGGTTCCATAAATACAATTTATTTCAAATACTTATCCGAC
>JAYZAW010000062.1:0-2269 GCA_036339495.1 Pseudomonadota bacterium
ACCGAATGCGATTTTCGATCTTGAGTCCTTGAGAAAATTAAAATTCATGGCGCTATCCGGATTGCCCGCCCACCATAGCATATTCGTTGGGCTGCGGCATCAGTGCTCCTTGGCCTGGCGGGGACGGCGTCCCGAAATTTCATCCATTGGGGACCCGGGTCCGGCAATCGACAGATAACGCAGCCGCTTGGCCTCGCGCCGTCCGCGCGACACCGTGTCGAGGATGATCCCGCTCGCCAGCATGATGAACCCCAGCAGCATTGTGCCCGTGGCTAAAACCGCGGTCGGAATGCGCGGCACCAGCCCGGTATCCAGATACGTGACAATCACGGGGTACATGATAATCAGCGAAAACGCCGCCAGCATTGCAAATAGCATGCCGAAAAACCGGAACGGACGCACTTCCTTGTACAGGAACATGATCGTCGCCAGAATTAGGAAACCGTCCCACCAGGTGTTGAGCTTGCTGGTCGAGCCTTCCGGGCGCGACCCGTACGACAACTCGATCTCCGCGATCGGCATCCGGAGTTCCAGCGCGTGGATGGTAATTTCGGTTTCGATCTCGAAACCCGAGGCCAGTGCTGGAAAGGTTTTGACGAAACGCCTGGAAAATGCGCGAAAGCCCGACAACATATCGCCGACCGGGACCCCAAACAGCCGCGAGACCACCCGGTTGAACAGGGCGTTCCCCAGCCTATGACCGGGTCGGTAAGCCATCCCGTCTTCATCGCCGCTTTCCCGGCGCGTGCCTACCACCATATCGAGTTCGTCCTCGATCAGTCGGCTGATAAGTTTCGGCGCGGCGGCGGCGTCGTAGGTGCCGTCCCCATCGGCGATGACGTATATATCGGCGTCGATATCGGCGAACATGCGACGCGTGACATTGCCCTTGCCCTGTTTGGGCTCGCGCCGAACGATTGCGCCGGCCTTGGCGGCGCGCGCGGCGGTTTCGTCTGTTGAATTGTTGTCGTAGACGAAAATCAGCGCATCCGGCAGCGCGGCGCGGAACGCCCGCACGACCGTCCCGATCGTCTGTTCTTCGTTGTAGCATGGCAACAATACCGCAACGCGATGGGTCATTTCAAATTCTCCGGCGGGCGGCCCCGACCCCCGGGGCAGGCGGACCGTACTAGCCCGCCCAGTGGAATTCAATGGTCTGTCGTTCGCCGCACCCGATACCAGGAAGCAGTGGCGGCCAGGCCCTGATCCAGGGTGAACGGCGGCCGCCATCCGAGTTCGCGGCGGATGGCGCCGTCGTTGATTGTCAGCGATCCGCCGAGGCGGCGCATGGCGGAGTTGCGCCCGGCGAGCCGCGCCACCGCGCCGATCAAGGCGGCCGGAACCGGGATCAGCCGCGCCGGCCGGCCCAGCGCCGTTCTTATCCGGCCGACCAGCGCCGCCGTCGAAAGGTCCTCGCCGTCGCGCAGAAGAAATGTCCGGCCCGCCGCATCCGCATGATCGACCGCGCGGATGATCGCGCTGACCAGATTGCCGAGATATATCAGGCTGCGCGTGTTGCGGTTCAGGCCCCCCAACGGCAGCGGAATCCCGCTGTCGGCCAGGCGCAGCAGCGAGAGGAAATTAGCGCGGACGTCCGGTCCATAAACCAAGGGCGGCCGCAGGATGACCGTTTCAAGCCCGGTATCGGCCGCAATTTCAGCCAGTGCCTGCTCGGCCCGCCACTTAGAAATTCCATATGAATCCATGGGGGTGGGGGGCGAGGCTTCGGTATAGGCGGTTGTGCTTTCCTCGCCATTGACCTTGATCGAGCTCAGAAATATCAATCGCCGCACCTTCGCCGCCGCCGCCGCGCGGGCAAGCCGAGCCGTGATTTCGGTATTTTCACGCAAATAGGACTCCAGCTCCCCCGCGCCGCTTTGCCCCATCATGTGCACCCGGGCCGCCAGATGGACCACGGTATCGACGCTGTCGAAAAAGCCGTCCTGTTCGCAGGTATCGGCGATATCGTCCACAATCCGGGTCTCGATCCCGGCGCCCGAAAATTCCGGACGGCGCGATACCGCGCATAACGGGCGTCCGGCCGCCCGTAATTGGCGTACCAACGCCCGGCCGACAAATCCGTTTGCACCGGTGATGAGAATGCGCGTCACGTCTTGTAGAGGCAAAAATAGCGAATGGAAAAATTCCATATCAAAGCCGAAGCGGTGCCGGTGATTTTGGCCGCCATGGCGTGGACGGCGCCATATTCGATGAGCCCGCTCAACACGGAAAGATTGATCAGCGCCCCGATAAAGCTGACCACATAAAT
>JAYZAW010000063.1:0-9392 GCA_036339495.1 Pseudomonadota bacterium
CCTATTGGAACGATAAACATGGCGTCGCCACGCCCGCCGATCTGGTTGGGGCGAGCCGCTATCGGGCCTATCTTTATGAACTGGGCATTCCCTTTGCGCGTGATGGAAAAAAGACGTCTTATCCGATCCCCGGCGGCGGCGCGCCTGCTGGATACACGGAGATTACCCCGCCGGCGGCCAGCGTTCCGGTTGACCCGGCCAATCCCACATTGCCGGATTTCGACGGCGTGCCGCAGGACGCGCCGGCGTCGAACGGCCCCGCGCGCCGCCTTGTCGAGGTTGCGATCCTGCAATGCGTCGCCGAAGGGGTGAACGGCCACTGCACCTATCCGACCAACGGCAAATATGTCGAGATGTTCATCACCCAGGAAGTAAAGGACCCGCCCGACGCGGCGATCTATGGCGAGATCGTGCGCTCGTTGTCATCGTTCAACGATCCGGAATTCCACGCCAACGCGGCGCTCGTGGAATAATTGATTAAGCGTTGAAATCGAGGCCCCAGTCGCGGTAGCGCTCGGGATCGTCGCCCCATTTCTCGCGCACTTTCACGAATATGAACAAATGCGTCTTGCGGCCGAGATATTCCTCGAGGTCGGCAATGGCTTCTTCGCGGATCGCCTTGATGCGCTCGCCGCCCTTGCCGAGCACAATGCCCTTCTGGCTGCCGCGCTCCACATAGATGGTCTGTTCAATCCGCACGTCTCCATTGCGGAACGGCTCCCACGCCTCGGTTTCGACGGTCAGCGCATAAGGCAGTTCCTGATGCAGCCGGAGATACAGCTTCTCGCGCGTGATCTCGGCGGCGAACAGGCGGTCGTTGAGATCCGACAATTGGTCTTCCGGAAACAGCCACGGGCCCTCGGGAAGACGGGGCGCCAGCGCGGCCGCGAGATCTTCCATGCCATCGCCCTTGAGCGCCGAAATCATGAAGATATCCGTGAACAGCCCGGTGGAATCCAGTTCCGACGCCATCCCCAGCAGCTTGTCGCGCGCGACCAGATCAATCTTGTTGAGCGCCAGAACCGCTTGCCGCTTGGCCTTTTTCAGCCCGTCCATGATGCGCCTGGCGTCGCCGTCGAGCCCGCGCTTCACGTCGATCAGCAACAGGGTTTCATCGCCGTCGGCCACGCCGCTCCACGCGGCCGCGACCATGGCGCGGTCAAGCCGCCGGCGCGGCTGGAAAATCCCCGGCGTGTCGACATAGATCATCTGCACCGCATCGCGAATGGAAACGCCCAGAATACGGCTCCGCGTGGTCTGAACCTTTGGGGTTACGATGGAGACCTTTGCGCCGACCAGATAATTGACCAGCGTGGATTTCCCCGCGTTGGGCGCGCCGACGACGGCGATATAGCCGCAGCGCGTCGCAACATCTCCCTGGGGTCTGTCTCGATCAACCATCATCGGTCCCCACCCGGTCGAGCAGCTTGCGCGCGGCGGCGCGTTCCGCGATCCGTTTCGAGCGGCCCTGGGCGTCTTCCGGCGCAACGCCATGCACCATGACCTCAACCGTGAATAAGGGCATGTGGGCGGGACCTTCCGACGATACGGTCCGGTATTCCGGCAACGGCATGCCGCGCGCCTGCACCCATTCCTGGAGCTCGGTTTTGGCGTCGCGCGGCGGCGTTGCGGTCAATAACGGGGTCCATTTGGCCTCGACCACCTGACGCGCGGCCTCTAGTCCGCCGTCGCGATAAATCGCTCCGATGACCGCTTCCATGGCGTCTTCCAGAATTGAGGCCGGCAGTTCCCCGACGGAATTCACCAGGCCGGGCTGGACGCTGATATAATCGCCCAGGGTAAGTTCGCGCGCCACCAAAACCAGTGAGCCGTGACTGACCAGTGTCCCGTGCCGCAACGCAATCAGGCCTTCATTTTCATCGGGGAAGCGGTCCATCAATAGCCCGGCGATGATCAGTCCAAATACCCGGTCGCCCAAAAACTCGAGCCGCTCGAGCGAGGCCTGCCCGCTGATCTCGGAGGCGCTGGAATGCGTCAACGCCTCGACCAGCAATTCACGTTGGGAAAACCGGTGCCCGAGGGAATCCTCCAGAATTTGAAGCGGGTCATCCATGGGCAACACCCTGCCGCCGCCCTGTCTGGTCAATTGCCGGATTATTCAATGGATTGAAAAAAACGGTGGAACCGCGTCGCGCCGGGCCAACGCCAGAATTCCCACCAGCCCGCGCCGCCGTCGGTGGAAAAGAACAGCACTTCTGCGCGACCGACCAGATTTTCGAAGGGCACAAAGCCGACGCCGCTCATCACCCGGCTGTCGAGAGAGTTGTCCCGATTGTCGCCCATGGCGAAGTAATGACCTTTTGGAACGGTATAAACGCCCGTGTTGTCGAGCTGGCCCTGATCGGTTTGCTCGACGATCCGATGTACCCGGCCATTGGGCAATGTTTCAACGAACTGGGCAAGGCGGTTGATGCGCCGGAAACCATCGGTATACACGAAATCCTCGATCCGCCTGCGCTTGACCTGCTTTTCGTTGATCCACAAACGGCCCTGACGCATCTGGATGCGGTCTCCGGGCAGACCGACGATCCGCTTGATGTAATCGGTGGTGTTGTCACTCGGTAATTTGAACACCGCGACATCGCCCCGTTCCGGCTCGCTGGTCATGATCCGGCCAGGAATGATCGGCCAGCTCCACGGCAGCGAATGCCGGCTGTAACCGTATGAATATTTCGAAACGAACAGGTAATCGCCGACCAGCAAAGTGGGGATCATGGATCCCGATGGAATGTTGAACGGTTCGAAAGCGAATGCGCGCACGGTGCCGGCAACGATCAACGCGATACTGCCGGTCTTGGCCAATTCCCAAAGCCAATGACTATTTTTCTTACTAGACAAAATTAAGATCGATTTCCAAAACGTTGATATTCAAAGATTTCCAATTTCTCATTCCATTTGCAAAAGGATCAAGCCAGCGACCGGGCATGCTGTCAAGCGCTTGCGCCATTATTTCGGGATTGCCGTGATGATAACCACTGCTTCCGCCAAAGGCGGCTCGTCGGTCAGGGTCAGGTCGATCTGCGCCCGCATGCCGGCCGGGGTGATTTCTTCCAACCGCGCCAGCGCGCCGCCGGTGAGCGCCATGGTCGGCTTTCCGGACGGCAGGTTCACCACTCCCATGTCACGCCAGAACACGCCGCGACGGAACCCGGTGCCAAGCGCCTTGGAACAGGCTTCCTTGGCCGCGAACCGCTTGGCATAGCTTTCCGCCCGCGTCACCCGGCGTTCCGATTTGGCGCGTTCGGTCTCGGTGAATATCCGCTGGATGAACCGGTCGCCAAAACGTTCCAGCGTTTTTTCGATCCGGCTTATATCGATGAGGTCATTGCCGATGCCGAGAATCATGGGGCCGACCTTGCCCGATCCATCCGCGACCTCATTTCCCGGATCGAATGTTCCAGTCCACCGAAGATCGCTTCGCCGATCAGAAAATGTCCGATATTCAGCTCGAGAATTGTCTGGATCCGGGCGACCGGCTCCACGGTCTCAAAATTCAGCCCATGTCCGGCATGGCATTCCAAGCCAATTGCTTCCGCATGGGCGGCGGCGGTGACGATGCGGTCCAGTTCGGCCTCGCGCGACGCGCCGGCCGCATCGCAATAGGCGCCGGTATGAAGCTCAACCACGGGGGCGCCGAGTTCGCGCGCGCAATCGAGCTGGGCCGGGTCGGGTTCGATGAACAGCGACACCCGGATTCCGGCGCCGTTCAGGGCCTCGATCCGGGGTTTGAGATGATCAAGTCCGCCGATCGCATCGAGCCCGCCCTCCGTGGTGCGCTCCTCGCGCTTTTCTGGAACAATACATGCGGCATGCGGAAGCTGATCCAACGCGATCGCCACCATTTCGTCGGTCGCCGCCATTTCAAAATTGAGCGGCAGCGCAATTTCGTCGCGCAGACGGCGGATATCGTCATCGATGATATGACGCCGGTCCTCGCGGAGATGGGCCGTGATGCCGTCCGCCCCCGCCGCCGCCGCGACATGGGCGGCGCGAACGGGATCGGGGTGGGCACCGCCACGGGCATTTCGAACCGTCGCGACATGATCGACGTTAACCCCAAGCCGGAGCGCATGTGTCATGACCGCGTCGCCTCAACCATGGGCCCGGTCGACCGAACTGACCGTCGGCGTTGCGCGCAATGCGGCGATGATATCGGTGAGGTGGCTGGCGTCGGCAACCTCCACATCGATCACCATTTCGAAGAAATCCTCGGTCCTGTTGGTGATCTTGAGGTTATTGATATTGCCGAGATGCCGGCCGATGACCGTGGTCAAACTGCCCATCGTGCCGGGTTCGTTGGACACCACCAGCGTGATGCGGCCGACATGGGAGTCATTTTCGCCCGGGCCCAGATCCCATCCCAGATCGAGCCAGCGTTCCGGCGTTTCAAGGAAACTCTCCAGGGTTTCGCAATCGATCGTGTGAACCGTCGCGCCCTTGCCCGCGGTGACAATGCCGACGATGCGGTCGCCCGGCAGCGGGTGGCAGCAATTGGCGTAGTGGACCGCCATGCCGGGAATCAATCCGCTGATCGGTATCTGCTCAGTTTCTCCGCCATTGCCGCTCCGGGCGTGCAAGGGCACCATATTGGATTCTTCCGACGCGCCCTTTTTGCCCTTTATGCGGCGGCTGGCGCGCGGCGCAACCTCCGCCATCACTTCGGCGCCCGTGATCAAACCCTGCCCGACCACTACATACAAATCCTCGACGGCCTTGACCTCGAACTGTTCCAGAACCCGCTCCAAGACGGCCTTGGAGGGCTTGTATCCGCCTTCACGATATGATTTCTCGACGATGGCCTGCCCGAGCCTCAGGAATTCCTCTCGCTGAGCGCCGCGCACGAACCGGCGGATCCGGGTTCGCGCCTTTCCGGTCACCACCATCTGTTCCCACACCGGCGCGGGCGTACTGGATTCCGAAGTTATAATCTCAACCTGATCGCCGTTGCCGAGCCGGGTCCGCAACGGCATCGCGCGTCCGTTGATTTTTACGCCGACACAGGTATCGCCGACCTCGGAATGGACCGCATAGGCGAAATCGATCGGCGTCGCCCCCATGGGCAATGCGATCAGCTCGCCGGTCGGCGTAAAACAGAACACCTGGTCCTGGAACATCTCCAGCTTGGTGTGCTCAAGGAACTCCTCAGGACCCGATGCATGCTCCATGATATCGAGCAGTTCCCGAACCCATCGGTACTGGGTTCCTTCCTTCAGGACTTCATCCTGCTTATAGCGCCAGTGGGCGGCGACTCCGAGCTCGGCGAAATCATGCATTTCCCGGGTTCTGATCTGGACCTCGATACGATGCTGCTCGGGACCGATGACCGCCGTGTGCAGCGACTGATAACCGTTCATCTTCGGCGTCGAGATATAATCGTCGAACTGTTCTGGGATCATCGGAAAATTTGTGTGGATGACGCCCAATGCGCGATAGCAGGCATCGACGTCGTCGACCAGAACCCGAAACGCAATAATGTCGGTCAATTGTTCGAAATCGACATTCTTGCGCTGCATCTTGCGCCAGATGGAACAGACCCGCTTTTCCCTGCCATGGATTATGGCCTCAATGCCATGTTCGGCGAGGGTCTCTTTCAGGCTGTCGACGATCTTGGGGACCAGAACGCCGCCCTGTTCCTGGAGAAAACTCAGCCGGTTGCGGATCGATGCCGCGGCGTCGGGGTAGATTTCATCAAACGCCAGATCCTCGAGCTCGTCTTTCATCTGATGAATGCCGATGCGCTCAGCCAGGGGTGCATAGATTTCCAGCGTTTCGCGTGCGATCTGAAGGCGTTTTTCGGCCGACGAGATATAACCGAGCGTGCGCATATTGTGCATTCTGTCGGCGAGTTTGACCAAAAGAACGCGGATGTCCTGCGACATCGCCAATAGGAGCTTGCGAAAATTTTCCGCCTGCTGCGTGTCGTCGGATTGGAGTTCGAGCTGGGACAGTTTGGTCACGCCGTCGACCAGCCGGGAAACCTCGGACCCGAACATCGCATCGATTTGATCGAGCGTGGCGACGGTATCCTCCACCGTGTCATGCAAAAGCCCGGTGATGATGGAGGAACAGTCGAGCTTGAATTCCGACAGAATTCCGGCGACTTCGAGGGGATGGGAAAAATAGGGATCGCCCGAGGCGCGCTTTTGCGATCCATGCGCCTTCATGGAAAACACATAGGCGCGGTTCAACGCGTCTTCGTCGGTGGATTCGTCGTAGCTTTTGACCCGCTCAACCAGCTCGAACTGACGTATCATGGTCGCTACCTGGTCATGCCGCCGACCATCCGTCGGACGATTGCGGCGGGAATATGGGGGCCGGGCCGCTAGACGTCCGCGTCAGGCTGCTCGTCGGCCTTTGGTTCCGCGTCCGCGGCGGCTTCTTTCCCGGATACGTCTTCAAATCCGACTGTCATGCCGGAGAATACGCCCGCGCCGGCTTCGGTCGGCGTGGCGCCGCCAAAGCCCGCAAGTTCGCTGATTGCGTCCTCGACCGCGAGCAATTCCTCATTTTCGTCCATCGGCTCATCGACATCGACATGCTTCTGCAGACCCTGAATAACGGCAGTCCCCAACTCGTCCAGATCGACCGTTTCCTCGGCGATTTCACGCAACGCCACCACTGGATTCTTATCATTGTCGCGCTCGACGGTCAATTCGCCGCCGACAGACAGCTCGCGCGAACGCTGCGCGGCTATCATGACGAGCTCAAAGCGGTTGGGAATCTTGACAATACAGTCTTCAACCGTCACGCGGGCCATAGCATATTCTCCAGAATTTGATTGGACCGTTTATATAGAGACGCAATCCTGAAAATACAAGGAAAATGAGGGAGTTGCGCCGATAAACCGGGCAAATCTCATATTAGCGGCTCGCAGATTTGGTCGTGGAATCCAACCTTGGTCCGGGAACCGATGGAAATCGCCTTCATCATGGTCTCGATATCCTGGCCGGTCACCGGGTGACGCCAGTGCGGAGCCACGTCGCGCAGCGGCATGAGGACAAAGGCCCGAAGATGAAGCCTCGGATGCGGCACAATCAAATTTCCGGAAGGGTCTTGGTCCGAATTGCCGCCCAAGGACGCTGAATCCGGCCAGCCGATGACCTGATCGCCATGGGCGAGCAAATCGAGATCGATCACGCGGGCCTGGTCGACGAGATCGCGCGTTCGTCCCAGTTCCGTTTCTATCTCTTGCAATATCGCGAGAAGACCGGTTGGCGAAAGGTCCGAAGAGACCGACGCCACGCCATTGACGAAATCCGGTTGCGCCGACCGCGGCACCGGCGCGCTGCGATACCATCGGGACCGATTATTGACGGCAACGCCCCGGGCGGAGAGACGCTCAAGCGCTCTCTCGCAGGCATCGAGCGGAGAACCGATTTTGGGATCCGATAAATTTGCGCCCAGCGCCACTAAAATCATGACGGCCCAATATATCCCTATTTGTCCGACATCGACAGTTGTCATAGAACGAATTACCGTGGCGATTTAAACTCTTGACGATTTTACGCCAATACATATTCTACGCGACGACAATACTATGAATTTTGCGCCGATTGGCGCTGACTCTATTTTCTTAGAAAGAATAAAGACATGAAGTTTTACTCCGATGAAAGAATTGCGCTGTTTATAGATGGTTCTAATTTATACGCCGCCGCCAAGGGGCTTGGTTTCGATATCGATTACAAAAATCTGTTACAGCTTTTTTCAGACAGCGGAAAGCTGATCCGGGCTTTTTACTATACGGCAATTCTCGAAGATCAGGACTATTCTCCGATCCGTCCATTGGTCGACTGGCTCGACTATAACGGATACACCATGGTGACCAAACCGGCCAAGGAATTTACCGACTCCAACGGACGACGCAAAATTAAGGGCAACATGGATATCGAGCTCGCGGTCGACATGCTGGAAATGGCAGACCGCCTCGATCATATCGTGCTGTTTTCCGGCGACGGTGATTTCCGCCGTCTCGTCGAAGCCGTCCAACGCAAGGGAACCCGGGTCACGGTGGTCAGCACCTTCCGGTCCTCTCCTCCGATGGTCGCCGACGAACTGCGCCGCCAGGCCGACCATTTTGTTGAACTGCAGGACATCGCCCCGAAAATTGCCCGAAAATCAGCTCGTCCGGCGCCGGAATCGATGGCACACGACGACGCCCAGACGCCGACCCCGGCCCAGCCTGAATTCGACGACGAGTTCGTGGAAGTGGACTGAGCCGAACCCGCCCGATGCAGGGGACCGTCGTCGAACTTATTCCGGATCATGATTGCCGATTATGCCCGCGGCTGGCTGCGTTTCGCGATGCGAACAGGGCGGCGCACGACGACTGGCACAATGGGCCAGTGAAATCTTTCGGGTCTCTCGATGCGCGGCTCCTGATCATTGGGCTCGCCCCGGGGCTCAGGGGCGCCAATCGCACCGGGCGGCCTTTTACGGGGGATTTCGCCGGCGATCTGCTCTATGCGACACTGACTGAATTCGGCTTTGCCAAAGGCCAATATGGCTCCCATTCCGAAGACGGCTTGACCCTCGACGACTGCCGCATCACCAACGGCGTGCGCTGCGTTCCGCCCGAAAACAAGCCGGTCGGCGCGGAGATCAATGCCTGCCGGCCATTCCTGGCGGCCGAAATCGCGGCCATGAAAAATCTGCGCGTGATCCTGGCGTTGGGAACCCTGTCCCATGGCACGACCCTGGCCACGCTCGGCGAGAAACGTTCGGCCTGGAAATTCGGTCATGGCGCGCTGCATCGCCTGCCGGGTGGATTGGTCTTCGCCGACAGCTATCACTGCTCGCGCTACAACACCAATACGGGCCGGCTGACCGAATCCATGTTTCACGACGTCTTCCGGATGATCCGAAGGAAACTGGAAACTTAGGATTTGGTTGTCACATTTTGGGGGTAGGGTCTTCATCCTGATATGAGATAGAGGAATCCCCCATAGAGTGCGAGAAACGCACCAAATCCCAGAATGAGTAGAAATCCGATCTTGAACAGGAAGGACATAGATTTGAGAGGGTGACGGACTAACATCCAGATACACCATCCCAAAATGATTAGACCGACGATTTCCATTCAGTCTTCCCCTGTCTCCACGTAATCGAACCAATCTCTGAACCCCAGACACTCCCAGACGATATCGAAGGGAACACCAAGGTCGATCCCAATATCAGAGGAATCTCGATGTAACGATGTCCTATGACGAACTGTGCAAACTGGTGAATGACGCATATCGGGGAAACCCTGATATCTGCATACGGACACTCGAAAATATCGTTTATTTTCAAGGGTGTATTCTGTGGATTTTCAGCACCGATTTCGTGTCACCTATGCGACCTGTAGAAATCTCTGAACTGCACCACGATTGATA
>JAYZAW010000064.1:0-13801 GCA_036339495.1 Pseudomonadota bacterium
AGTAGTCGGACCAGAAATCCTCGAAACGGCGTAGCGGGACCCGGTCCTGAAAATCGCGCACGCTACGGATACTCGCGAAATCGTGGTCGCGGCCGAATTTTGTATCGCGCGCCTTGGCTGCCAGCGCCAGCAATTCCCGGGTCTGCATTTCCGCCGGCGCGGCGCGTGCCAGATGGCGCAACCTGCGGCGCGCATAGGCGCGAAGAAGGAGGGTGGCATTCAGCATGAAAAATCTGTGCCAGCTTTTGCGGCAAGGCGCAAGTAAAGCCCGTTCATTATCATTGCCATTTGAATTTTACGTGTATATACAAGTTAAATGCCACAACAAAATTTCGGCAATACGCCCAAGGGACGGGTCGCCTGGCAGTGCACATGTTTTAATGTGCGCCGTGCGGCGCGCGCGATCAGCCAGATATATGACGACACGCTGGAGCCCAGCGGATTGCGGATCAATCAGTTTTCCCTGCTGGGCGCAATTGAGGCCACGGGCCCGGCCCCGGTCAGCGAACTCGCGCTTCTAATGGAACTCGACCGCACCACCTTGACCCGCAACCTAAAAACCCTGCACAAAATTGGATTGATCGACATATCCCCCGGCCGGGACAAGCGGGAACGACGGGTCGCCGCAACCCCTAAAGGCATCGCCGTCATGGCGCGCGCCAAACCCCTGTGGCGTGGCGCGCAGGACCGCATCGTCGCGGAGCTCGGCGCCGATCGCCGGCGCCGCATGACCGACGATCTTGATGCATTGTCGTCGCTCGATCTGATATAACGGCGCTCTACTTATTCCCGAAATAACACAAGCCGACAGCCGCCGTGCTCGCCCAGATCGCCTCCATCATAGCGCCGATTTTCCTTTGTGCCTGCGTTGGCTTTTTCTGGGGCCGGTTCGACAAGCCGTTCGATTCCCGAATGGTCACCATGCTGTCGCTCAATTTAGGCATACCGGCGCTGATATTCTCGACCCTGACCAAGCTTGAGGTCCCAATCGACGCCTTTCTGCGCATCGGCGGCATATACTTCATCGCCACCCTGTGCGCGCTGATCTTCGGCTATGGGTTTTGCAGGATATTTCGAATCGATCCGCGCACCTATGTGCCGGTATTGGCGTTTTCCAACGCGGGAAACATGGGTTTGCCGTTGTCGCTCTTTACATTCGGCGAGGAAGGCCTTGCCCTCGGTATCTGTATTTTTGTGATTTCCTCGATCTGCGGCCTCACGATCGGGCCCGCAATTTTCTCCGGCCGGACATCTTTCGACGTGGTGTATCGCAACCCGCCGATATACGGCATCCTGGCGGCGTTGCTCTTCATGGCCGCCGGTCTTCAGCCACCCCGTTGGCTGGCCAATGTCACGGAAATCCTCGGCGGGATGTCGATCTCTTTTATGATCATTTCGCTCGGCGTCGCGGTGTCGCGCATCAAGGTCCAACGATTGGCCCGCGGCATCATGCTATCCGCGGTCAAGCTGATGTTGGGGTTTGCGCTCGGCGTCGGCATCGCGGAAAGTTTCGGTCTAATTGGCGCCGAGCGCGGCGTTATCATCCTGGTCTGTTCGATGCCCGTGGCGATGCACAATTATCTGTTTGCCGAGCGTTTCGATCGCAATTCGTCGGAAATAGCCGGCATGGTTCTAATTTCGACCGCGATGGCCTATGTGACGCTGCCGGCGCTATTGTGGTTTGTGTTGTGATGGGTATGATCGCCGAGCTTTCCGACGTGGTCCTGCCGGTGTTTCTCTGCGCCGCAATCGGGTTCGCCTGGGCAAAACTGAAATTTCCGTTCAACAACGAAATCGTCACCTCGCTGGTATTCAATATCGGGGCGCCGGCGCTGATCCTCGCCACCTTCGCCAAGGTCGAATTATCGCCCACCGCGCTGGCCGAACTGGCGGGCGCGGCGCTGGCCGCCTATGCGGCGTTTGGCGTCATCGGCCTCGCCGTACTCAAATTCGCGCGGCTTGCGCCGTCGGCCTATCTGCCGGCGCTGATGTTCCCCCTAACCGGCTCCATGGGCCTGCCGGTCTGCCTGTTTGCCTTCGGGCCGGACGGGCTGGCATTGGCGCTGGTATTTTTCGTGATCGGCATCATCGGGATTTTCACCATCGGCGTGACCGTCGCGGCCGGCAAATTCTCGCTCGCGACGCTTTTGCGCACGCCGGCGATCTATGCGGTGATAGTGGCCGTCATCCTGGAAATCACCGGAACCGAACTGCCGCAATGGGCGTTCAATACCACCGACCTGCTGGGCGATATCGTGATCCCGACCCAGCTCATCGCGCTCGGGGTCGCGCTCGCCGGCCTCAAGGTCTCGAGCATGGGGCGCAGCGTCTCGCTGGCCGCGCTCCGGCTCGGCATGGGCGTCCTGGTCGGGCTGGCGGTTGCGGAGCTGTTTGGGTTGAGCGGAACCGCCCGCGCCGTGGTTGTCCTGCAGAGCGCCATGCCGGTCGCGGTATCGAGCTATCTGTTCGCCCAGCTCTACAAGCGGGAGCCGGAGGAGGTCGCCGGCATGGTGCTGGTCTCGACTGGGATTTCGTTCGTGACCCTGCCGCTCCTTTTGATGCTGGTGCTATAGATTTATCGCCCGCTCCAATAGCTCATGCTTGCGCACCTTTCCGCTATTGGTCGCGGGGAGAGCCTTATCAAGAATGATCCGGCTCGGCATCTTGTAGGATGCGAGCCGTTCAAACGCCCACTCAGCAAGCTGTTCGGACGTCACGTCGGCCCCCGGCGCGGGCTGAACGAAGGCGATGACTTCCTCATTGCCGTCGGTCTTGCGCCCGACCACGCCACACAACGTCACGGCGGGATGGGCCAGCAGAACGCTCTCCACCTCGGCCGGGAAAACATTGAAGCCGGACCGGATGATCAGTTCGCGGGTGCGCCCGACGATCCACAGCGATCCCGCATCGTCGATCCGCGCCAGATCGCCCGTATTGAGCCATCCGTCCGGGCGCAGCACCGCATCGGTAGCCGCCTTGTCGTTGTAATAGCCCAGCATGATCTGCGGCCCGCGCACCCAGAGTTCACCGGTCCCGCCCGCTTCGACCTCGCTGCCGCTTGCCGGGTCGATCAGTCTCAATTCGGTCTCCGGCACAGCGGGACCGGCGGATTCGTTGTCATGGGGATCATCGACCCGCATGACGGAAACCGTCGGCGCGGCTTCGGTCAGGCCATAGCCGTTGATGAACGGCAGGCCGGTCACGCTTTCCATGCGGCGCTTGAGATCGAGATCGACGAACGCCCCGCCGCCGGACACGTAACGGAGATCGGGCGCATCAAGGGCCAATCCCTCTGCATCCATATGTTCCAGCAGTTTCGCATACATCGCGGGTACGCCCTGCAACAGGGTGGTTCCCGCGCCGAGCGCCCGATAAAGCCTGACCGGGTCGAACCGGGCTTCCAGCTCGACGCCGGCGCCCGCCGCGATGGCGCCGAACACGCCGTTTGCCAGCCCGTAAATATGGGTGATCGGCAACACGCAGTACAGCCGGTCATTTGGTTTCGCGGCCCGCATCTCGACCCAGATGTGCGCCATGAACAGCATGCTGGCATGGCTCAGCATCACGCCCTTGGGCGCGCCGGTGGTGCCCGAAGTGTACATCAGGATTGCAGCCTGTCGGGCGGGATCGTCGAAACAGGGCTCGGCGGCGCCCGTCCCGGGCTTTGAAACCGCGACGGTTCCAATCGGCTCAAAATCCACGGTTTCCGCGCCGTGGCGCGCGCCGTGATCCGCCGCTTCGGGCGACACGCGACTGGTATAGAATATTCGCCTGGGGGCGCAGTGATCGCGGATGATATCGATTTCCCGCGCCGACAGCCGGGCATTTACCGGAACGGCCCAAGCGTCACGGCGCAAGGCCGCATAAATCAGAATGACGGCGGCGATTGAATTTTCACACACCACCATGATCCGGTCGCCGGGCCGAACACCCAGGCTTTCGAGCCACCCGGACGTAAAATCGACCGCCGTCTCCAGTTCACCATATGCCAGAACCGCTGCGCCCTCGATCAGCGCCGGATCAAGGGGCGCGGCGGCGGCGCGGGCGCGGAGGATGTCGTCAATGCGTCGGTATTCCGACATCGCCACGCCCGGATTTCCGGTCAATGCATCGCGGAGCCGCCATCGACCAGCATGGTCTGGCCGGTCATGAAGTCGCTGTCGGACGAGCACAGAAATTTCATCGCGCCAACCAAATCTTCCGGCAGTTCGGCGCGCTTGATGGCGCGGCTGGCCGCGTTAGCGTCCTTGATCGATTCCCACTGCTCCTGGCCGATGACTTTTTCGCTCATGGTCAGTCCGGGGGCCAGCGCATTGACGCAAATATTGTCGTCGCCCAGCTCACGCGCCAGCGCGCGGGTGAACGCAATCATCGCGCCCTTGGAGCTGACATAATGCAGCAGCATGGGCGTGCCCTTGAACACGGTGCCCGACGCGATATTGACGATCTTGCCATATCGGTTTTTGCGCATTTCCGGCACCACGGCCTTGGCGCAGGTGAAGACGCCGCGCGTATTGACCTGCATCACCCGGTCCCATTCGTCTTCTGAAATATCCATGAAGGATTTCTGCTCGAGGTCCGCAAATAACGCCGCATTGGTGACCATGATATCCACCTTGCCATAGGTCTCGATTGTCGTCGCGACCATGGCGTCGATCTGGTCCTTGTCGAGAACGTTGGCCTGGACGCCAATGGCGTCGCCGCCGGCCTGTTTGATTATATTGACCGTATTGTCCGTGTCGATGATGTCGGTGACGCAAATCTTCGCGCCCTCTTCCGCCAGCGATTTGGCGTAGGCTTGGCCGATACCGCGCCCCGCGCCCGTGATAATCGCCACACGTCCATCGAATCTCGACATTGCCGTTCTCCCTTTTTTGGAATTTTGTGATTAAACAACGATCTTATTTGTGGCCGGGCGCGCAATCAATGGGACAAATCCATATATAATAAATGGTAGACTATGGAGCCTTCTACATGAGCGGCAAACGCACCGGTATTTACATCCTGATCTGGGTATTGATCCTGGCGACGATCTATATTGGGGATAGGTTCGTGCGCGACGTCTATTTGACGGCGGATGCGCCACGCGCGGTCACGGCGCGGGGGACATTGGCCGAATCCGAGCAGACCAGCATAAAGCTGTTCGAACAATCCGCGCCGTCGGTGGTCTATATCTTCACCCGAAACGGCAAGAAGGGCGGCGGGGCGGGCTCTGGCTTCATCTGGGACAGCGTCGGGCACGTGGTGACAAATAACCATGTGGTCAAGGGTTCCCGGGAAGTTCTGGTCCGCATGAATGACGGCGAGGCGGTGCGCGCCACCGTGATCGGCACGGCGCCGGATTATGATCTGGCCGTGGTGCGGCTGCAGGATCTACGCGCGGTGTTGCGCCCGATCCCGATCGGCAAATCGCGCAACCTCAAGGTCGGCCAGTCGGTGTTCGCCATCGGCAACCCGTTCGGCCTGACGCGCACGCTCACCACCGGAATCATCAGCGCGCTCGACCGCCGGCTGCCGACCGCCAACAACCGCGAGGTCGCCGGCGTCATCCAGACCGACGCCGCGATCAATCCCGGCAATTCCGGCGGGCCGCTGCTTGATTCGGCGGGCCGGCTGATCGGCGTTAACACGGCGATCATCTCGCCCGGCGGCGCATCGGCGGGGATCGGGTTCGCGGTGCCGGTCGATATCGTCAACAGCATCGTGCCCCAATTGATCGACAAAGGCAGCGTGCCGCGGCCCGGCATCGGGATCGTGGTGCTGGCGGAAGACTCCACCGCGCGGCTCGGCGTCAACGGGTTGGTTATCCAGCGGGTTCTGCCGGGATCATCGGCGTCACGCGCCGGCATCCGGGCGGCGGATTTCGATCGCAGAAGCTTCGGCGACGTGATCACCCATGTGAACGGTATCCCGGTGCGCGGCATCGCCCAATTCGCCACCGAGCTCGGCAAGGTCGGCATCGGCAACCAGGCCGAACTGACCCTGGTCAATCGCGGCCAGTCCCGTACTGTTCTGGTGATCGTCTCCGATATATCGTGACCAGGATCAGGCACGGCGCGATACGGGGTGGCAATGCTTTGGAATAATTGCGACGATTTGAAGATCAGAAGAAGGAAAATCCCATGGCCGTCTATCTCGATTACGATCAGGAAGCGCTGGACGTTCAATACGAACACCGGAATATCGTTTCCAATGTGGAGGAATTCACCGCCCGGTCCCGCGCCGAAAGCGCGCGCGTGCGCGCGGCCGCCACGGGGCGGTTCGACGTTTCGTTCGGCGATCACGAGGACGAGACCCTCGATATCTATTTCGCCGCGGGCGCAACGGAGGCCGGTTCCGCGCCGATCA
The DNA here is from genome assembly GCA_036339495.1 of Pseudomonadota bacterium. Classification (GTDB taxonomy): domain Bacteria; phylum Pseudomonadota; class Alphaproteobacteria; order MPNO01; family MPNO01; genus CALGIA01. The sequence continues at coordinate 6,349 of JAYZAW010000064.1, forward strand.
TCGTATTCTTCCATGGCGGCCGCTGGAGCATGGGCGACAAGACCAGCAACTGCGAATGCGCCGAAGCGATCAACCGGTCCGGCGCGCATTTCGTCTCGGTCAATTTCACCCTGATCCCCAATATCGACATGGACGGCCTGATCACGCAATGCCGCAACGCAATCGCCTGGATTTACCGCAATGCGGCGTCGTTCAGCGGCGACCCCGACCGAATTTACATCATGGGCAAATCATCCGGCGGCCATGTCACCGGCATGATGCTGACCACCGATTGGCGGGAAACCAACGGCCTGCCCCGCGACGTCATCAAGGGCGGGCTGGCAATCAGCGGAATGTACGATCTGGAACCGGTGCGGCTGACCTTCCGCAACGACACGCTGAAGCTTGACGAAGCCACGGCAAGGCGCAACAGCCCGATCCACCGCATCCCGGCCATGGCCTGCCCGATCGTCGCATCCGTCGGGTCGCTGGAAAGCGATGAATTCCGCCGCCAGACCCGTGAATTCGCCGAAGCCTGGGAGGCCGCCGGCCATAAGGTCCATTACGCCGAGATGCAGGACCGCCACCATTTTTCCATCGCCGAAGACATGGCCAATGCCGCCAGCCCGCTGATCGCGCCGTTCCTGGAATTAATGGGGCTGGCCCCGGTGGACGCGTAAATTAATACACTCTGGAAATACGATAACCCTGGCGGACGAGCAGGCTGAGAATACCGCGTTTTCCGGGCAGATGGGCCGCGCCGACGGCGACAAACGCGCCGCCGGCTTTCAGCCGCGCAATCATGCGCCCCGCCATCAGACGGTTGCGAGCATTGATCATGCGGTCCTGGAATATCTGCATCAGCCTCGGGTCCTGGCCGGCGGCCTGGCGTCGCATCCAGGTGAACAACCCGCTGATATCCCGGGCCAGATAGAATTTTTTCATGGTCGCGACCAATTGGGAAACGTGGGCGCTGTCCTCGACCGCCTGACGTAGCAGCTTGATCTGATCCCCCACGGAAAGACCATCCATCAGATTGAGCTGCTCATCGATTGATTCGAGGCCGAAGACCGGAATTCCGCGCTTGGTCGCGGCCCGTTGCAGGGCCTGGTCGAGCGGCAGGCGTCCGGCGGCCTGGCCGGCGCGTTCCTCGGGCGGGAAACTGATCGCCGCCGAGGCCGCCCAAGGTTTCAGCCTCCGCAATGTGGCGAGGGGATATCCCATGCGCCGTCCGACCGCCGCAAACTGCTTGAACAGAGCCGCGCCGGCGATTTGATCCAGGCTTTGCCGGGGCGGCAGCATCATGCGCCGCGCCATCCGGACCGGCATGTCCTTGGTCGCCACCACTTCGACGGTCAGGCTGCCCGCCCGGGCAAAAGCCTGTTTTACCGGTTCGGGAAGCGTGGTGATTCCGGGGTCGGTCGAATGCATGGTGCCGAACAGAAAATTCGTCTTTCCGCCCGACGGCGTCTGGATTTGCCACAATACGCCCTGGCCATGGGGCATTTGTTGCGCGGACGCCTGGCTGGTCAGGGCCAACGCGATCAACAGGGGGATAATTATTCGCTTTAGAATTTCGCGGCGAGCTCCCATCAGACCGCCATTATCGCTTTCGAATCCTTCGCCGAGGTTAATTCAGCGCCTTGACGCCGGGCAATTCCTTACCTTCAAGCCATTCAAGAAACGCGCCGCCGGCGGTCGAGATATAGGTGAAATCATTGGCCACGCCGGCGTGAGACAGGGCCGCGACCGTATCGCCGCCGCCCGCCACGGTGACCAGCGCGCCGGATTTCGTCAGTTCAGCGGCGGCTTTCGCGACCGCGACCGTGGCGGCGTCAAATGGCGGGATCTCGAACGCGCCGAGTGGGCCGTTCCACACCAGGGTGCGGCAATCGACCAGCCGGTCGGCCAGCGCGGCCGCGGCGCCCGGCCCGATATCGAGGATCATGGCGTCATCGGGCACGGCGGCGATGGGCACGATTTCCGACGCCGCGCCCGCCTTGAATTCGCGCGCGATCACCGCGTCGCCGGGCAGGACGATCTCGCAATCGGCCGCGTCCGCCTGCGCCAGCACGTTGCGCGCGGTGTCGGCCATGGCGGTTTCGCACAGCGACTTGCCTACATCCGTGCCGAGCGCATGGAGAAACGTGTTGGCCATGGCGCCGCCGATCACCAGCATGTCGACCTTGTGGATCAGATTGCCCAGCAGATCGAGCTTGGTCGACACCTTGGCCCCGCCGACGATGGCCGCGACCGGATGGGCGGGCGTCTCCAGCGCCTTGGCCAGCGCTTCGAGTTCGGCCTGCATCAACCGCCCGGCGGCGCACGGCAGCAGATGGACGATGGCCTCGGTCGAGGCATGGGCGCGATGGGCCGCCGAAAACGCATCATTGACGTAGAGATCGCCAAGTGCCGCCAAAGATGCAGCGAAGGACGGATCGTTGGCTTCCTCGCCGGGATAAAATCGCAGATTTTCCAGCAGCGCGATCTGACCGGGTTGGAGCGAGGCAACCGCGGCTTCGGCCGCTTTCCCAACGCAATCATCGACGAACACCAGTTCCGGCCCGCCGAGCGCGGCGCGCAAAGGCCCCGCCAGCGGCTGCAGCGACATGGACAAGTCGCGCTTGCCCTTGGGCCTTCCGAAATGAGACATCAAGATGACCGCCGCGCCGCGATCCGCCAGCTCGGTCAGGGTCGGGACCAGCCGGTCAATGCGCGTGGCGTCGCTGACCGCACCATCCCGCATGGGCACGTTCAGATCGCCGCGAACCAGGACCCGCTTGCCCGCGACATCCAGATCGTCAATGGATTTCGCCATTTATCCAAGTTTGCCCAGCGCCGCCGCCGTATCGAGCATGCGGTTGGAAAAGCCCCATTCATTGTCGTACCAGGACAGCACGCGGCACAGCCGGCCTTCCATGACCTGGGTCTGGGTCAGATCAAACACCGAGCTGGCGTCATTGTGATTGAAATCGATCGATACCAGGGGCTCATCGTTGGTCGTCAGGATGCCCTTCAGGCGCTTGTTGTTTGACGCCTTGATAATGGCGGCGTTGATTTCCTCCACCGAAGTTTTGCGCTTGGCGGTGAAGTGGAAATCGATCATCGACACATTGACCGTCGGCACCCGGATCGCGGTGCCGTCGAGCTTGCCGTTGAGTTGGGGCAGCACCTTGCCGACCGCCTTGGCCCCGCCGGTCGAGGTCGGGATCAATGATTGCCCGGCGGCGCGTGCGCGCCGCGGGTCGCTATGCAGCGTATCGAGAATTCTCTGATCGCCGGTATAGCTATGCACGGTGGTCATGTAGCCCGCCGAAATGCCGACCGCCTTGTCGAGCACGGCGGCCACCGGGGCCAGGCAGTTGGTGGTGCAGGATGCGTTCGAGACCAGCTTGTGCTTCTTGCGCAGCTTGTCGTCATTGACGCCATAGACCACCATGATGTCTTCACCGGTGCTCGGCGCGGAAATCAGCACCCGCTGGGCGCCGGCTTCGAGATGCTTGCCGGCCGCTTCCCGCGAGGTGAAGATGCCGGTGCATTCCAGCACCACATCGATATTCATCTTGCCCCAGGGCAGCTTGGCCGGGTCGCGCACCGCGATCACTTTAATATTGCCGCGGCCGAGATTGATGCCGGTCTTGGTGACCTTGACCTTGCCGGGGAAGGGACCGTGCGACGAATCATGCTGCAACAGCATGGCATTCATTTCGACCGAGCCGAGATCATTGATCGCGACGAATTCCAGATCCTTGCGGTTTGCCTCATAGGCGGCGCGCAGCGCCAGCCGCCCGATCCGGCCGAAGCCGTTGATTGCAACACGTACTGCCATGGGTATTCCCTCCGTTATTTTCCGAGACGAGACTTATTTTCCGAGGCGGGCTTGGACTTCCGCCGTGACAGCATCCGCCGTAATGCCGAAATGTTTGTAAAGATCGCCCGCCGGCGCCGAGGCGCCGAAACCGGTCATGCCGACAAACCCGCCATCCGGCCCGATATACTGATCCCACCCCATGCGGATGGCGGCTTCGACCGCCACGCGCACCGTGTTTTCGCCGAGCACCGAGGCGCGGTAATCGTCGGTCTGGGCATTGAACAATTCCCAGCACGGCATGGATACCACCGACGACGCGACGCCCTGTCCGGCGAGCTGGGCCTGGGCCGCCATGGCAATCTCAACCTCCGACCCGGTGGCGAGTAATGTGGCCTGGGCCGCCCCGTCACTGGGCGACAGCACATAGCCGCCGCGCGCCGACAGATTTCCGACGCTGTCCGTGGTGCGGAACGTGGGCAGCCCCTGGCGAGTCAGGGCCAGCACCGACGGGCCGGACGCGTTGCCGACCGCCAGTTCCCAGCATTCCGCCACCTCGACCGCATCGGCCGGCCGGAAGACATTTACATTGGGGATGGCGCGCAGGCTGGCCAGGGTTTCGACCGGTTGATGGGTCGGGCCGTCCTCGCCGAGGCCAATGGAATCATGGGTCAGCACATGGATCACCCGCTGCCCCATCAGGGCCGAAAGCCGCAGCGCCGGGCGCAGGTAATCGGCGAATATCAGGAAAGTGCCGGCATAGGGGATCAACCCGCCATGCAGCGCCATGCCGTTCATGGCCGCCGCCATGCCGTGTTCGCGCACGCCGTAATTGATGTAGCGGCCGGCATAACCCACGTCGATATCGCCCTGTGCCGGTTCGATGGCGCCGTTGCCCTGGGCAACTTCGATGGCAATGAAATCCTTGGGTCGGGTGTTGTTCGACCCGGTGAGATCGGCCGACCCGCCGACCATTTCGGGCGCCGCCTTGGTCAGGGCCTCCAGCACCGCGCCCGACGATTGCCGGGTCGCCATCTTGGGCGCGTCGTCGGAAAACTGTTGTTTGATCCGGGTAATGGAAGACCGCCATCCGTCGGGCAATTCGCCCTTTTCGCCGCGCACGAAGTTGTCCCTCGCCTTTTCATTGAGTCCGGCCAGTCTTGCGTCCCAAGCCGCCCGGGCCGAGGCGCCGCGCGCGCCGATTTCGCGCCACGCCGCCAGGATATTGTCCGGAACTTCAAACGGCGGCGAGTCCCAACCCAGCTTTTCACGGGCCCCGGCGATTTCATCGTCGCCCAGCGGCGCGCCGTGCGCACCGGACGTGCCGGCCTTGGTCGGCGCGCCATAGCCGATCGTGGTGCGGCAGGCGATCAGGGACGGCGTCGACGTGGATCCAGCGTTCTCGATCGCACCTTGAATGGCGTCGGCATCGTGCCCGTCGACCCGGACCGCGTCCCACTGGCAGGCCTGGAAGCGCGCGATCTGATCATCGGCGACCGACAGCCCGGTACCGCCGTCGATGGTAATCTCGTTATCGTCGTAGAGCACGATCAGCTTGCCGAGCTTATACCGTCCGGCCAGCGAAATGGCCTCGTGGCTGATGCCTTCCATGAGATCGCCGTCGCCGGCAATGACATAGGTGTGATGATCGACGATATCGTCGCCGTGGCGCGCCGCCATCATGCGTTCGGCCAGCGCCATGCCGACGGCGGTGGCGATGCCCTGACCCAGCGGTCCGGTAGTGGTCTCAATCCCGGCGGCGTGGCCGTATTCGGGATGACCGGCGGTGCGGCTGCCGAGCTGGCGGAAATTGCGGATTTCATCCATCGTGATATCGGCGTAGCCGGTCAGATGGAGCAGCGAATAGAGCAGCATCGAGCCGTGACCGGCGGACAGCACGAAGCGGTCGCGGTCGGGCCAGTCGGGTTGCGATGGATCGAATTTCAGAAAATCCCGGAACAGCACGGTCGCCATATCGGCGGCGCCCATGGGCATGCCGGGATGGCCGGATTTGGCCTGCTGCACCGCATCCATGGACAGCGCCCGGATCGCGTTCGCCAGCGCATTATGATCAACTACCATATTCGGGCTTTCGTACTAAATGGGGCGCGGAATTGCCACGCTTTAAGGGTGCGAGTCTCCGACTCGACAACGCAGTGCAATCTGTCGCGCGCTCTCGATTGATGCAAGTATTTTCAGGCCGAATCGGGCCGAAAGGAAAGAGAATCTCTAACCTTCCGGCGTATCGAGTGGAACGCCGAGCCGCGCGCGCCGGCTGAGCCATGCGCTGGGCCGGTAGCGCGGGTCGAGATAGGCGTCATGCAGGGCATTCAGGATCGCGAGAATGCGCGACGGGCCAATAAAATCGCCGAACTCGATCGGTCCCTTGGGATAGTTGAGGCCGAGCCGCACCGCCTTGTTGATATCGTCCGGCGTTGCGATGCCCTGCTGGGCGATCTCGCAGCCGATATTGACGATCGCGGCGATCACCCGCTGGGCAATAAAGCCGGGGCTGTCGTGGATCACCGTCACGCCGACGCCGTCATGGGCCAGCAAACCGTGCACCTGATCGCGCACATCGGGGTCGGTCACGGGGGTGGTCATCAGCGTACGGCGGCGTTCGAGCCCGAGCATCGTGTCGACGGCGACCGTGCGTTCGGCTTCGATCCCGGCTTCCAGAGCCACCGTGGTCGCGTCCTTGCCGAGCGGCGTGACGATACAGACGCTTCGGGCGCCGGGTTTCGCGCCCGTATCGATCTCAATGTGGTCTTTCAAAAATGCCGTCAATGCGGCGCGGCCTTCCGCATTGGAAGGATCGATCCAGACGCTGTCGGGCCGCGCATCGGGGACCGGCGCGGGATCGGGTGCGATTTTCCTGTTGTCTTCATAGACGTAATAGCCGCGGCCCGTTTTACGGCCATAAAGCCCGGCGGCCATGCGCTGGCGGGTAAAGGCGACCGGCCGGAATCTCGGTTCTTCGTAAAACTGCTGGTATATGGATTCCATCACCACGCCCGACACATCAAGCCCGGTAGTGTCCATCAACTCGAACGGTCCCATGCGGAACCCAGCGGCGCCGTCGCGCAGCACGTCGTCGATATCGGAAAATGCCGCAATTTTCTCCTGGGCGATGCGCAGACCTTCGGTATAAAAACCGCGTCCGGCGTGATTGACCAGAAATCCCGGTGAATCCTGGGTCCGCACCGGCTCATGCCCGCAGCGCAGCGCGATCTTGTCGAGCGCGTCGCCGACCCAGCCGTCGGTGAGCACGCCGGCGATGACCTCGACCACTTTCAACAGCGGCACCGGATTGAAAAAATGATAACCCGCGACCCGGCCCGGCTTGTCGCACCCGGCGGCGATCGCGGTGACCGACAGAGACGATGTGTTGGACGCCAGAATGCAGTCGGCCGACACAATCTTTTCCAATTGCGCAAAGAGACCCTTCTTGATGTCGAGATCCTCGATAACGGCCTCAATCACCAGATTGACGCCGGCCAGACCTTCCAGGCTATCGACGATTTTCAGCCTTGCGATGGACGCCGCCGCCTCTTCGCCTGAGACAATGCCCTTTTCCGCCGCCCGGTTGACCATGCGCGCGATAAAATCATGGCCGCTTTGCGCCGCGCCCTCGAAACCGTCATAGAGCTTTACGTCGATCCCGCC
>JAYZAW010000065.1:0-4448 GCA_036339495.1 Pseudomonadota bacterium
TTGCCGTCGGGCTGGTCGATGAGAAGGGCTCGCTGGTCGGGCGCAATATTCATGGCGTTCATGTGCTGGGCGATATTGCCGGCATCACCCTGGTGGTGGAGCGGCTCGAACGCCAGGGCCAGCGGCCGCAACGGCTGATCCTGACCAAGGAAAAAATCGATGGCGCGGTGGTGCGGTCCCTGCTGGAATGCGCCGAATCCCTCGGCATCACCCTGGCGCGTCTGCCCAGGCTGACCGATTTTCGAGATAACGTCGACGACGTCCACAATATCCGCCCCATCGCCATCGAGGATTTGCTGGGCCGTCCGCAGACCATGCTGGACCGTGCCAGCATGAGCGCGCTGGTGCACGGCAAGCGCGTGCTGGTGACCGGCGCCGGCGGCACCATAGGCAGTGAATTGACGCGCCAAATCGCCAAGTTCGAGCCGGCGCGCATCACCCTGATCGATAATTCGGAATATCTGCTTTACGAAATCGATCTGGAACTGCGTGAAAACCATCCCGATGTGAACCGGCGCGCCATTCTGGCCGATATTCGCGACCGCGGCCGGATCAACGGACTGTTTGCGGCCGAAATGCCGGAGCTTGTGTTTCACGCCGCGGCGCTGAAACATGTGCCGGTGGTCGAAGACTTTCCCGATGAGGGCGTGCTGACCAATGCCATCGGCACCCGTATCGTCGCCGATGCCTGCCGCGCCAATGACGTCCAGACCATGGTGCAGATTTCAACCGACAAGGCGGTCAACCCATCAAGCCTGATGGGCGCCACCAAGCGGATCGCGGAAACCTATTGTCAGGCGCTCGACATTACCGAACGCAACAAACCGACCCGCACGCGCTTCGTGACGGTGCGGTTTGGCAACGTGCTGGGGTCGACCGGGTCGGTGGTGCCGCTGTTCCAGCGTCAGCTCGCCAATGGCGGACCGCTGACGGTAACCCACCCCGACATGAAACGGTTTTTCATGACCGTGTGCGAGGCCGTCGAGCTGGTGCTGGAAGCATCGGTCCTGGGATCGCGCGAGCGCGGCGGCGAGGGCAAGATTTACGTGCTCGACATGGGCGAACCCGTGCGCATCATAGATCTGGCGCGGCAGATGATCCTGCTGGCGGGGTTTGAGCCGGAACGCGATATCCGCATCGAGATTTCCGGTCCGCGCCCGGGTGAAAAGCTTTATGAAGAAGTTCTGCACGATTCCGAACCGCCCCGGGAGACCGAATATGGCGGCATTCTGCTGGCCGCTCCAAGGGTTACCGATGAGGCATTGTTGGCGCGTGGTCTGGATGAGCTGGAAGCCCTGGCGCGCAACGGCAAGATTGACGAAATCGTGGCGTTAATCCGGCGGCTGGTTCCGGAATACCAACCGCCCGAACACGACGCGTCGCGCGAAGCCGCGAATTCCAAAGGTTAGAGATCGAGGGTAGTGGATCATGACCGATAACAATGGGGCGGCTATAAGTCGCGCCCTGATTTCCGTTTCCGACAAGACCGGGCTTGCGGCGCTCGGCGCATTCCTGGGCGCGCAAGGCGTTGAAATTCTGTCGACCGGCGGATCGGCGGCAGCGTTGCGGGACGCCGGCGTGACGGTGACCGAGGTAAGCGATCACACCGGGTTTCCCGAAATCATGGATGGCAGGGTCAAGACCCTGCATCCGACCATCCATGGCGGCATTCTGGCGCGGCGGGATGACGCGGCCCATCAAGACGCCATGACGGCCCACGCCATCGCGCCGATCGATCTGGTGGTGGTCAATCTCTATCCGTTCGAAAGCACCGTCGCTTCCGGGGCGGATTTTGAAACCTGTATCGAGAATATCGATATTGGCGGCCCCGCCTTGATCCGCGCCGCGGCCAAGAACCATGCCTCTGTGACGGTAATCACCGATTCCGGTGATTACGATACCGTCATTGCCGAAATGAAAACCCATGGCGGCGCGACCACATCGGCGCTGCGACAGCTTCTGGCCGGCGCGGCATATGCCCGGACCGCCGCCTATGACGCCGCCATTTCCACATGGTTCGCGGGCCAGACGGGCGAGGATTTTCCGCGGCGAGCGACGGTTTCAGGAACGGTGGTCGATACGCTCCGCTATGGCGAGAATCCTCACCAAAATGCCGCGTTCTACCGCACGCGCGACGCGCGGCCCGGCGTCGTGACCGCGACCCAGATTCAGGGCAAAGAGCTGAGCTACAATAATCTCAACGATACCGATGCCGCGTTCGAGCTGGTCGCCGAGTTCGACCACCCGGCCGTGGCCATCATCAAACACGCCAACCCGTGCGGCGTGGCGCAGGGCGATACCCTGGCCGAAGCCTATCCGCTGGCCTTGCGCTGCGATCCGGTCAGCGCGTTCGGCGGCATCATCGCCGTCAACCGGCGTTTGGACGCGGCCACCGCCGCGCTTATCGCGGAGTTGTTCGCCGAGGTCGTGATCGCGCCGGAAATAGACGCCGCCGCGCGTGAAATTCTGGCCGCGAAAAAAAATCTGCGGGTGCTTGAAACCGGCGCCAGGCCGGACCCGACGGCAAGCGCCCTGAACATCCGGATGATCGCGGGCGGGTTCCTGATGCAGAATCGCGACGCCGTCATCATCGACCCGGACGCGCTGCAAATGGTCACCAAGCGGCTGCCGGACGAACGCGAAATCAACGATCTGGTGTTTGCTTTCACAATCGCCAAGCATGTGAAATCCAACGCCATCGTCTACGCCAAGGACGGCGCCACGGTGGGGATCGGCGCGGGGCAAATGAGCCGGGTCGATTCGTCACGCATCGCGGCCCGCAAATCCGCCGAGGCGGCCGAGGCGGCCGGGCTACCCGAACCGCTCGCCAAGGGGTCGGTGGTCGCGTCCGATGCGTTTTTTCCATTCGCCGACGGATTGTTGGCGGCGGCCGACGCCGGCGCCACGGCGGTCATCCAACCCGGCGGATCGATCCGCGACGACGAAGTGATCGCCGCCGCCGACGCGGCCGGGCTCGCCATGGTGTTCACCGGCATACGACATTTCCGGCACTAATAAGTCACCGCGCCAGCAGCGAGCGGATTTCCCGGTTGGCGACGGCGAGCATGGCGAGATCGACCGCGGCTGAGGATTTAAGTTCCTCGACAATGTTTTCCGCCCGCGTGACGCGATGGTCATTGGCGGCGGCCCAGGCATCGATTACCGCATCGGCGGCGGCGGCGCTGCCGGCTTCATGAACGACCTTGGTCGACAACGCCATTTGCTGTGCGTAGAGATCATCGATGATGGCCGAAACCGCCATCACCTGCCACTCGGTCTCGGTGTTGAGGGATTCGGCTGAATCGCGCAGCCAATCGAGGCCGAAACGTTCGCCGATGGTGAAATAAACCCGCGCCACGTCGGCCACGCGCGGACCGCCGCCGCGGGCGATGCGCACGATGTCATAACCGGAGAACATCGCATCGAGACCGGCAATCTGCGCGGCCAGGTCCCTGGGCGCGCCTTGCGCGATATACACTTCGGCGCTGTCGGCGATCATCGCCTTGAGGTCGGGGGAAATCCGCGCATCGAGGCATTTGACCAGCTCCTGGATGCCCGGCTCGTATCGTTGGATCGCCCGCGAAACATCGAGCGGCTGTCGCCCGTGACGCAGCATCCACAATGTGCCACGCCGGGTCAGACGCAGGATATCCATATTCATCGCGGTTTGAGTTTTGGCGGGAATTTTATTATCAAGGGCCTCAATCCGGCTCCATAAAACATGCATCCCGAATACCTGCCGCGTGATCAGATAGGCCTTGGTGATTTCAGCGGGCGATGCGCCGGTCTTTTCCCGCATCTCATTGATAAATGTCGGGCCGGCGCGGTTGATCAGACTGTTGGTGATATAGGTCGCGCTGATTTCACGGCGCAGCCGATGTCCGGGGATAAATCCGCCGAATTTGTCGCGCAGCGGCTTGGGAAAATAGAGACCGACATCCTGCGCCAGGAAAGGATCATCAGGCACTTCGCTGTCAAGGACCTGATCATAGAGCGTCATTTTCGCGTAAGCGAGCAGCACGGCGACCTCCGGGCGGGTCAGGCCGAAGCCGGCGGCGCGGCGTTCTCCAAGGGTTTCGTCATCGGGCAGGAACTCCACGCTCCGATCAAGCCCCCCGGCCCGTTCCAGGCCCCGCATGAAGCGGATCGATTCGTCGAGCAAACCCTTCGGGTCGAATTCGCAATGGGTCAGCGCCATGCTCTGGCGATAATTATCCATCAAAACATGATCGGCCAGTTCGTCCGTCATCCGGGCCAGAAGCTTGTCGCGTTGCGGCCGGGTGATATCGCCGGCCGCAATCACCTCGCCCAGCAGAATCTTGATATTGACTTCGTGATCCGATGACCCGACCCCGGCCGAGTTGTCGATGAAGTCGGCGCTGATCCGGCCGCCGGCGAGCGCGTATTCGATCCGGCCGAACTGGGTGATGCCGAGATTGGCGCCCTCG
>JAYZAW010000066.1:0-2536 GCA_036339495.1 Pseudomonadota bacterium
ACGTCCGGCGATCCGAGATGGGCCCGCTCGCCGAGCCCGGTCATGGTCGGGGTGAAAACCTCGTGCCCCGCATCGCGCAGCCGGCCGGCGACCCGGCGCCAGCACCAGCCACCATGCCAGGCGCCGTGGACGAGAACATAAGTCGTCATAAAGCTGTCCTCTGGTCCTAATGCCGGCGCGGCAGGTTCATGCGGTTATAGCGGTCCGACGACCGCACCCGAATCGACAGGACATCGTCGTCGCGCAGCATCGTCAGCCTGATTTCGGTGCCCGGCGGCCCGGCGCCCCAGATGGTGCGGTACATGTGAGCGAGGTCTGTCACCGCCACGCCTTCGACGCTCAACACGATATCGCCGGGTTCGACGCCCGCCCTGTCGGCCGGCCCGTCGGGGCCGATTCCGGTGACGAACAATCGCTCAGTGGTGTCGGCGGTGTGCATGGCGAGCCAGGGCCGTTTCGGCCGGTCCGCGCGACCGGTCAGCAACATGGCGTCGCGGATCGGTTTCAGCAGATTGATCGGAACGAACATGTTGCCCGGCAGCCGTTCGGTCTCACCGACCGCCTGTTCGACATACAGCGAGCCCACGCCGACCAGCTTGCCCCGGCTGTCGATCAACGCGCCGCCGCCCCAATAGGGGTGGACCGGCATGGTGTAGATCGCCTCGTCGAGCAGATATTCCCACGACCCGGCGAATTCGCGGACCGACATCACCCGCCCGTCGATCGAATGGCTGAGCCCGCCATAGGATGCGATCACCACCGAATCCCCCATGGTCATGGTGTCCGAATCGCCGATGTCCAACGGCTCGACATCCATCGGCTCGACCGCCTGCACCATGCCGAAACCGGTTTCATGATCATAGGCGATCGGCTCGGCGGCGACTTCCCGACCACCGTTGATTGTGAGGATAACGTGATTCGCTTCGCTCATGAGATAGCCGATGGTCAGAACCAACCCGTTCGAATCAAGAACCAGCCCGCTGCCTTCGCGCTCAGTGCCGAGATTTGCCGCCGTGTATGCGTCGCTTGGCACTTCGGCATAGAGCTTGACGACGGCCTTCAGGACCCGGTCCAGATCGTAGGACAGCGTATCCGGGTCAGGCCTGGGCGCGGCCTGCAGCAATGGGTGGATCATGTCCAAGAGCCCGTCCGGACGATGGCCGTTCGCGTGGTCGATACCCGACATTCGGGGCGTTCCCTTCGATATATTGACGATGTCGGAAGGCTAACGCTTTGCCCGCGCCGGACAAACACCTAATTGTCCCGGCTGGCATTCGCCGAAATGTGATGGCACTCTCATGCATTGGTTGGTTTTCGGGGGATGAACACATGGATTACGGCATCAACATCGCAACGTCGTCCGATTCCTGGCGCGTGGTCCAGCGCGCCGAGGAACTTGGATACAGCCATGCCTGGTTCTACGACACCCAGCTGCTCAGCGCCGATGTGTTCGTCGCCATGGCCGCGGCCGCCATGAAGACGACCAAAATCCGTCTCGGCACCGGCGTGCTGATCCCGTCCAATCGCATACCGGCGGTGACCGCAAACGCGCTCGCCTCGCTCAACAAGCTCGCGCCGGGCCGGATCGATTTCGGGGTATCGACGGGGTTTACCGCGCGGCGGTCCATGGGCCTGCCGGCGATCACACTGGCCGAGATGCGCGACCACATCCGCGTGGTGGAGGGTCTGCTGGCGGGCGAAACAGTGGAATGGGAAACCGAGGGCGCGAACCGCAAGATCCGTTTTCTCAATCCTGATCTCGGCCAGATCAATATCGATGACCCGATCCCGACCCATATTTCCGCTTTGGGGCCGCGCGGACGGCGGCTGACCGCCGAGTTGGGCGCGAACTGGATGACCACCATGCGCAATGTGGATGAAGCCATCGCCGCGCTGAACGCCATGAAGGACGCCTGGCGCGACGCCGGTCGGAACGTGGACACGCTGTACTGTTCGGCGATCGCCGGCGGCTGCGTCCTGGGCGAGGGCGAGGCGGCGGACTCTCCACGCGTCAAGGCGCAAGCCGGACCCCATGCCTCGATGATCTTCCACAATCTTGCCGAGGCGGCTGAGCTGGGGTCGATTGGCTATCCCGTTCCGCCGCCCCTACAGGCGCAATTTGAGACCTATTGCGAAATCTATCGGAGCTATGAGCCGGCGGATGCGCGCTATCTGCAAAATCACCGCGGCCATCTAATGTTTCTGCGGCCCGAGGAAGAGTCCAATATCAGCGGAGAAATGATCCGGATGCTGAGCTTTACCGGGACGGCGCCTGAATTGCGCGACGGCGTGCGGGCGCTAAAATCGGCTGGATACAGCCAGTTCGCGCCCCATATCCGCCATGGCCATGCTTCAATGCTAGAAGATTGGGCCAATGTATTCGAGGAGGTTTGATAAATATAAATATAGAATAAAATTAAAATAAAACTTTATATAAATGATTTATATTTAAAAATATTTATTCCTGATCACATAATTTCTTTCAAAGAATAGTTCATTCTGTGTTATAGTGCAGTCTGAAATAAAGAATGTAGGT
>JAYZAW010000067.1:0-6523 GCA_036339495.1 Pseudomonadota bacterium
GCCGACCACGTCCGCCGCCATAATCGCCGCAAGTCTCCTCTGGACAGGTTCCTCGACCACAGATTTATCCCGTACACGCGTGGGGAGCAAATATCTATGTACTAGAATTGTCGGAGTCCACATTGCTGGCCCCACGCCAAAATTCCGCGATGGCCTTAACTGAGCGCGGTTGCCTCGGCTAACCGACGATCACCGCGCCGTCCCCGGCCAGCCGATCGATGTCCGCATCTGAATAGCCCAGATCGCGCATGATTTCCGCCGTGTGCTGGCCGAGGATCGGCGCGCCGGAGCGGAGATTGGTGGGGGTTCCGGAAAATTTAATCGGGCTGCCAAGCGTACGCACCGGTCCGAGCCTTGCATGGGTGACCTCGGGCGTCATCTCGCGTGCGATGGCTTGCGGATCCTCGGACATTTCCGCGATGTCGAGAACCGGCCCGGCCGGCACGCCTTCTTGTTCGAACGCATCCATCAACTGATCAATGGTGTGTTTTGCGAACAGCGGATCGAGTTCCGAATTCATGGCGTCCAGATTGGCCATGCGGTCGTCATTGGTGGCGAAGCGGGCATCTTCCACCAGTTCGGGCGCGCCGAGCGCCTTGCACAGCCGCGCCCAGTTGGCCTGGTTGCCCGCGCCGACCGTGATCCAGCCATCGCTTGTTTCATAGGCCTGGTACGGCGCGCTCAACGGGTGGCCCGATCCGAGCGGGGCGGGCGTGACGCCGGTGGCGAAATACATGGCGCTTTGATGGAACGTCGCCGAAATGCCGGCTTCGAACAGGGAAGTGTCGAGAAACTGTCCCTGGCCGGATTTCAGGCGATGGACATAGGCGGACACGATGCCGAGCGCGGTCAGCACGCCGGCATTGTAATCGCAGACCGGCGAGCCGATTTTTACCGGCGCGCGGCCCGGGCCTTCGCCGGTGATCGACATCAGGCCGCTCATCGCCTGAGCCACCAGGTCGTAGCCGCCGCGTTCGGCATAGGGGCCGGAGCGCCCAAAGCCGGAGATCGCGGCGTAGATCAGCGCCGGGTTTTCCTTCGCCAACGCCTCATATCCCAGCCCGAGACGGTCCATGGCGCCCTTGCGGAAATTTTCGATCACCACGTCCGAGCCGCGCGCCAGCTTCAGGAAGACTTCCTTGCCTTCCGGGTTCTTCAGATTGAGCGCGATGCCCCTCTTGTTGCGGTTCAGCATCATGAAGGCGGCGGATTCGCCGTCGATTTCGGGCGGCGTCATGCGCCGCGTGTCGTCGCCACCGGGAACGCGCTCGATCTTTATCACCTCGGCGCCGAGATCGGCCAGCATGAAGCCGCAGGTCGGGCCGGCGACGACCTGTGCGAGTTCCAATACCTTAGCGCCCGCCAGCGGGCCGGTCGGCGCGTCGACGAAAATGCCGGTTGGCGCGTCGACAAACTGCGCGGTGGGCGCATCGGTCATGTCATTTCTTTCGGCTGGAGAAGCGGATCGTCGACCGCCATATTGCCCGGCGGTCCGGTGTCGGTCAAACCTACGACAATTTATCCGGCGGCCCGCATCGGGGCCGGTTTGGCTTTCGGTTTCGAACCCGCTTTTAATTTGACGGACTTCATGGTCGCGTTGTCGAGCGTCGCCAGCTCGATTTTGCAGCCGATCAGATCGGTGTTGATGAATATGCCATCGGTGAAATCCGCGCCCTCGAATTTTGCATCCCGCATATTGGTGTTGGTCAGGATGACCGTGGTTAAATCCGCATTAGTCAAATCGGACTGCCAGACCTTGCCGGTGTCGTTGCCTTCCTTATCCTTGAGGATCAGCCCGCTCATATTGACCCAGCGCATATTGGCGTTGCGGATGACCGCCTTCATCAAATTGATGCCGCGCATATCCGATGCCATGAGATCGGTATCCGATAAATCGGCGCCGACCATGATCGCCATGCTCATTTTGCAGCGCACCAGCCGTGCGCCGGCGAGATTGGCGCCGGAGAAATTGGCCGCGCTGAGATCGTAGCCGGCGAAATCCAGATTACTGAGATCGGCCCCGGAAAAATCGGCGCAGGTTCCCTCCGCGCCGTTGGAGTCGAGCCACATCTTGTGGCGCTTTAGGATAATGCGGGTGGTCGGGGCGACTTCCTCGCGCGGTTCGTCGATTTCGACGCCCCTGATATCGGTCTGCGACAGATCGGTCTTGCCCTCGCTGTTCTTGCTCATCGTCGCCAGACGGCCGGGGCGCATATCCGCGCCTTCGAAATTGACGCCGGAAAGTTTCGCGTTATTGAACGAAGCGCCGCGAATATCGGCGTGCAGAAAATTGGCGTTTTCGCAATTCGAGCTGTCGAAATTCGCCGTAAAAAGGTCGGCATCCGTGAAATTGGCATCGACCAGGGAACAACGGGAAAAGTCCGCGCCCGGCGCGATGAGCGTCTGAAGATTGACGCCACTGAGATTAAGACCCGACAAATCCCTCGATGTGAGATTGGCCCGCTGGCCTTCCCGTCGTCCGGAGACGAGCAGCTAGTGCTTTTTTCAGGATTTTCTTGATTTCGTCGTGGTCGATCAAAGGCTTCACTCGAATAATTTGCCGGGCACCCAGCTTGATGACTGGAGTCCTCTGAAGGTGATTTTTAAATCGGCAGGTGCAAAAAAAGTGTAAATCAAATGGTGAAATTAAATTAATCATTCTTCAAGTTTTAGTGTTTGCCGCTGCTCTTGGCTAAAATGCGCGGAAAACCTAAATATCTTAAGAGCCGCTTGTCCCGAGAGGAGGCCCGGATGAAGCTATTAAAGCGCCGTTGGAGCATTGTTTATCGGTTTAGCATTGCCGGTTTTGTTGTTACTTCGGCCGTTTTGACCTCTGTCGAGGGGTAAATGCCGCCGCGAAAGACGCCGAAATCATCGTGCTGACCCAGACGCCATGCCAGTTCATCGAATCCGAGAAAGGAGTCGATCACCGGTTTAAATCCGGCAAGAAGGCCGATTGCGAAGCAATCATTAAGAGTACCGGGGCCGCGCGATTGGCGAAGGCCAGGATATTTAAACTCAAACCCGGAAAATATGTCTTTCGGGTTACCAACAAGAATGTGCCCTATGAGTTGGGATTCTGGCTCCGCAGCAAGGGTTACGACTGGCGTAATCCGCTGCACCGCATTACGAAAACCAGCGTTTCGGGTGGCGGTCTCGTCACCGGCAAGACCCAGGATTACGCAGTGACTCTCGATGCCGGCGAATATCTCTATTCCTGCCCGCTGAACATCACCCCCGATTACCGGGTGATCGTGAAGGGATAAATATCAGGGGGTGAATTGTTCGTTCAGAATTCGGTCTTCGAGATTGTGTTCAGGGTCGAACAGCAGCCGCAGCGTCATTTTTTTATGTTCGCGTATCGTGACCTTTTTGACCCCGCGGATTTCAGTGTAATCGGCGACCGCGCTGACCGGCCGTTTGCGCGGCTCCAACACTTCGATGGTCACCTTGGCGGAGGACGGCAGCAGCGCGCCGCGCCAGCGGCGTGGACGGAACGCGCTGATCGGCGTCAGGGCCAGTAGCTGCGCGCCGAGCGGAATGATGGGGCCATGGGCGGAAAGGTTATAGGCCGTGCTGCCCGCCGGCGTGGCCACCAGCACGCCGTCGCAGATCAATTCGCCGATCCGGACCGTGCCGTCGACCGAAATTTTCAGCTTTCCGGCTTGGCGGGTTTCACGCAAAAACGAGACTTCATTGATCGAAATCGCTTCATAGCTTTCGCCGTCCACGGTGCGCGCCTTCATGCTCAACGGGCGCAATTCAACGGTTTGGGCGTTGGCCAGCCGCTTGGCCAGCCCGCGTTCCCTGTAACTATTCATCAGGAAACCGACGGTGCCGCGGTTCATGCCGAAAATCGGAACCCGCCTTTCCATGAAACGATGCAGGGTTTCCAGCATCAGCCCGTCGCCACCGAGCGCGACAATCACGTCGGCTTCGTCCGCCGGGACGCCGTCATAGCGTTCACGAAGGCGCAGCAGCGCCCGTTGCGCCGCTTCCGACGGGCCCGCAACGAAACCTACGCGCTCATACGCCATGCCATTCGCTTTGTTTGATTAGGCTTCGGGCGGATCTTCGTCGGACCCGGCTTCCGGTTCTTCCGGTTCTTCCGGTTCTTCCGGTTCTTCCAGTTCTTCCGGTTCTTCCGGTTCTTCCGGTTCCACCGGGTGTTCGAGCATATCCTGGGCTTCTTCCGAGAGTTCGACCGGGTCCGGAATTTCAACGGCTTCGACGGCGACTTCGTCGTCATCCACCCTGCCGGGGCGTTCGCCGCGCGCCTGGGCCTCGGCTTCCTCCTCGGTCCGCGCGACATTGGCGGTCACCGATACGAAAACTTCCGGGTGCAGGCGAACGGTCACCGAATGGAGGCCGACGGTCTTGATCGGTTGATCGAGCTGAACCTGATTTTTGTCGATGGTAAAGCCCGCCTCGGAGATTTGCGCCGAGATATCGCGGGTCGTAACCGATCCGTACAGTTGATCGCTATCGCTCGCCTGGCGCACCAGAACGATGGACAGGCCGTCGAGCCTCGTCCCGATCGATTCCGCCTCATCCTTCTTCTGGAGGTTGGCGGCCTCGAACTGCGTGCGCTGTGTGTCGAACTGCGCGATATTCGCCTTGGTCGCGCGCCGCGCCTTGTTCTTGGGCAACAGGTAGTTGCGGGCGAAGCCCGGCTTGACATTGACCACGTCGCCCATCTGACCGAGTTTTTCCACCCGCTCGAGAAGAATTATTTCCATTACTCTTCCTCCTGGTCCGTGGACCGTGCGGCATAACGCCGCCGCAGTCCGAACCATTGCTCCACAAAACCCAGCCCCGCGACAATCAGCGCGGGCCAACCTAAAAACATCATTAACAAATACAGCAGCGACAGACCGATTTGACGGCCTCGCCAGCCGCGCGAGACCGCATGTATAACCGACAGGCCCAAAAAGAAAAAGGGAATCGCGACAAGAATTGCGCCATTTCGCCCCATATATCCGATTTGACCCGTCGCCAGGGAGGCAATTATGCAGGCGATCAGCGCAAATCCGATCCATTGCGGCAAAATGAATTCGGAAAATGGCGTGAAACGGCGGATATTGCGTCGGAAGCGCGATACAAGCCCCTGGGCCAGAGTGCCCGCGAATACGACCATGATCTGCCAAATTCCCAGCGCCGTGGCGGGGAAAAATTGCGTCACCACGCTGACCACCGCATTGATTTTATCGGCCGGAAACTCGACCAGGATCGCGCTTAACCGCGATCTTAGAAACTCCGAAGACGCGGCTTCGAGTCCTCCGTCGACGCCCCAAAAATAAAACCCCGCCGCCAAGAGGTAGCCGAGGGCGAGGGCGCTCAGCCAAGCGGCAATGAAACCGATCGGATACCATTCCACGCTGCCATCGGTCCCTTGCCGGGATTGCAGCGCGAAGTAAAGCAGCGTCAGAACCGGGACGATCGCGATCAATGCGAACATTTCCGAACTCGTCACGGCCGTCGCCGCCAACAGCATAAAAAATGCCGTTGCGCAAGCGATCGCGGTCGGAACCATGCCGCCGGCAAGGCCGGTGGCGAATAGCGGAACTTGCACCAGAATCAGGGCGCCTGGCATGGTTGAACCGAGCGTCACCCAAAACAGCGCCGAGACAGCGCCCGCGCCACCCGCTAAAAATAATGTCCTGGACATCGCCGGTCGGGGCGCGTTTCCCGCTATTTAATCAGATAGGGCAGCAGCGCCATGTTGCGCGCCCGCTTGATCGCCCTGGCGAGGACCCGCTGTTTCTTGGTCGAAACGGCGGTGATGCGGCTCGGGACAATCTTGCCGCGTTCGGAAACAAACCGCTGCAGCAGCTTGACGTCCTTGAAATCGATCTTGGGGGCGTTGGCGCCGGAGAACGGGCATGATTTCGGGCGTCTGAAAAAGGGCCGGCGGCTCATGCGTCTTCTCCTTTGGGCGCGGCCTCGCTATCGGCCGGGGCCGCGCTCGCGGTTTCGGTCGCCGCGGGCGCCGATTCCGCCGGTGCTGATGCCGCTGCCGCGGGCGCCGGCCGGTCGCCGCCGCCGTAACCACCGCTTCTGGGCCTTCCGCCGCGATCGTCACGCGAGCTGCGGCTTTGCATCATGACTGAGGGTTCGGGATCCAACTCATCCATCTTGATGCTCATATAGCGCAATATATCCTCATTGATGCGCATATTGCGCTCCAACTCATGCAGCGCTTCGGCGGGCGCATCGATATTCATCAGCGAATAATGCCCCTTGCGGTTCTTTTTGATCCGGTAGGCAAGGTTCTTGAGACCCCAATACTCGTCCTTTGTGACCTGTCCGCCGTTTTCGGCGATGATCGCCGTCAGGGATTCGGTCAACGCCTCTACCTGGGCGGCCGAAATATCCGGTCTCGCGATATAAACATTCTCGTAAAACGGCACGGTCGGTAGCTCCTTAAATCCGCAAATAATCGTCTTAGTACGGCCACGCGTATCGGACGATGGTGAAGGTCACGAAATCGACTGAAACAGGCCAAGCACACCAAAAGCCGGCG
>JAYZAW010000068.1:0-14796 GCA_036339495.1 Pseudomonadota bacterium
CAATCGCCCGTGATGCTGTTGCGCGCGGGCGTGGGACCGGCGGGCGGGCTCAAGCGGGCCGACGTGGAGGTCATCGCCGACCGACCAGGCGTTGGCGGAAATCTACACAATCACCATTTGCTGATGCTGGTGTTCCACTTACGCCGCATTGCGCGACCACCCGGTGGCGCGCGCGGCCATACGACGTCGATGCTCCGCTATTCCTCGAATGTTGAGGGTTGCCCGGCCAAGGATATGTATATCCCGTTTGTCGCCAATACCGGCTGGCACGCGCTTGGCCGGCGGTTGAGCGCTTTAACGCCAACCGTCGCCAAGCCTTTATCGCGGGGGCGCATCTCGCTCATTGGCGGTGAAGCCGGCCCGCGGCCGCTGATCGAATTCGACTATCATTCCGACGACCGTGACCGGGTGAGGCACATGGACGCGGTCCGCCGCGCCGCCGGAATGCTGTTGTCTCCGGAAGTGCGGCCCCTCTGGCATACAGCCGTTCCGATCGCCCGCAACGACCGGGTGCGCCAATTCAACAGAATCTCCACCGCAAACGCCATCCGCGCACGCGCGGCGGCGACGCTGCTTGACCTTATCCCCGCGGCAAGCCGTCCGATCATGAGCACGCTGACCAAATCCGGAATCGACATCATCAAGCTTGTCGAGGATGACGACGCTCTTTCTGAATTCGTTCGGGAAAGCGTCAGCGGCCCGGCTCACCATGTGGGAACCTGCCGCATGGGCTCCGCCGAAGACCCTGATGCCGTCGTCGATCCCGCGGGCCGGATTTACGGCGTTGAGGGTTTGCGGGTGGTTGATGCGTCGATCATGCCATGGGTGCCGCGCGGCAATACGAACATTCCCACCCTGATGCTGGCCGAAAAAATCGCCGCTGAAATCCGGTAACGTCGACCTCGGAGGAAATCGGCCAGTTTACACGATCAATCGTCGTCGAACATCCACATGGCGAAGCCCGGATTGTCTTCCCAGATGCGGGGTTCCCAATCGTCGTCCATGCGGTCCATGTCGGCGAAATATTCGGTGGCGCCGCCCGACGGGTTCTTGAAATACCAGAACAGGTTCGAGCCCATGATGTGGCGGCCAGGCGTGGTGTTGGGCGTCCAGCCCTGGGTTTTCATGAATTTGCCGCCGAGCATGATCTCATCGAAATCGCGCACTTCATATGCCGTGTGGTTGACGCCGGCGCGATCCTGGCGGTGGGCGAGGAACAGATTATGGTGATCGCGCCCTCCCTCGCAGCGCATGAAACTTCCTGTGTCATTGGCCCGGTCGGACAGCCGGAAGCCCAGCCGGTCCATGTAGAACGCAGCCGCTTCCTCCCAGCCCTGTGTTGGGATATTGAACACCACATGGCCGATGCGGATCGGGCGCACGCGCTGTTCGGGGTCGATTGGAACATTGAGCCGGGTATAGGATTCATTGAGATTGAATTCCGGCGCATCGAGCTCCATCACCGTGCGGTCGGAAACCTGAAAGGCGATGGAAAACCCGGTTTCGTCCTTGGAATGCAACACGCCGTCGGTATCCGCCGTAACCTCGCGATCCTTTGACAATTCCGCTCCGATCGCGGCCAGCCCCGCCTTGTCGTCGACGCCCCAGACCGTCTCGCAGATCGTCGGGCCGGCTTCGGGCGAGTCCGCCAGGGTGTCGTCGCCGGTGCCGCGCAGATGGATGAACTGGTTTTCGGGCGTGCGGAACACTGCCCCCGAGACTCCGGACTCGATGGTCTCAAGCCCCCAATCGTCAAAATATCGAATGCCCGCTTCCACATCATTGGCCCTGTAAACAACGCTTTCAACCCGCTGGATCGCCATCTGGTTCCCTCCTGAATGGATATTACGGCGAAGTCTAGGCGATCCTCCGGCGCGACGCCAGTTTCGGCGCGATGGACTCAGCGGATCGCCGGCAATAGAATTTTGCACATGCTGACGCTTTATCATTACGTCAATTCCGTCGCCTCTCAGAAGGCGCGCATCGTGCTGCACTCGAAGAACCTTGAGTTTGAGACGCGCGAAGTGGCGCTGTTCGAAAGCGAGCAATTCTCACTGGAATATCTGAAGCTGAATCGGAAGGGCTACGTGCCGACGCTGGTCCATGACGGCAAGGCGGTCGGTGAATCGACCCTGATCTGCGAGTATCTTGAGGACGCCTTTCCGGACCTTCCCCTGCGCCCGGCCGAACCCCACGAGCGCGCCCACATGCGTCAGTGGAGCAAGGCGGTCGATGACGGGCTGCATGTCGGCGTCACCATGATCAGCTTTTCCGCCATGTTCCGCGAACGGATGAAGACCATGCCCGACGATGTCCGCGAGCGACGCTTCCTCAATATCGGCGACCCGGCGCGGCGCGCGCGCTTTGAATCGTCCTTCGAACACGGCGTGAACTCGCCCTTCGTGTTTCGCGCCATCGCCGATTACGAGATCGCGTTCCGGGACCTGGAAGCAGCCCTTGCCGATGGAAGCGACTGGCTCGCCGGCGGAGCCTTTAGCCTGGTGGAGGCGAACCTTGCGCCCTATGTGGCGCGGCTCGATTATCTCGGATTGCTCGATATCTGGGCGGCCGACCGTCCGCTGACAAAAGCATGGTGGCAACGGGTAAAAACGCAGCCGGGCGTGATCCGCGCCATCGCCGATGTGGTCACCCCGGCCGAACTCGATGAGATGGCCGTGTTCGGCGGCAACATCCGCGACCGCGTGGCCGAACGGCGGAACGATTATCTCATCCGCTTCAAGCTGCCGTAATTCAGGAGAACAGCGCATGACCGAAAACCAGCCCGACCGGGTCCGCGCCGCGCGGCTCGCCTTCCGCGACATATTGGCGCGCGATGGGCTCACCGTGATGCCGGGCGGGTTCAGCCCGCTTTATGCCCGCATGGCGGAGGTGATCGGGTTTGAATGCTATTTCGTCGCGGGCTCGCAGATGTCGAGCTTTCTGTATGGCGTGCCCGATACGGGGATCATGGGGTTGCGTGATATCGTCGACCACGCGCGCCACGTGGCGGCGCGCACGGACATTCCGATTTTCCTAGATGCCGATACAGGGTTCGGCAATGCGGTCAATGTCCACTACGCGGTGCAGGAAATCATCCGATCCGGCGTCGCGGGTCTACAGATCGAGGATCAGGAAGCGCCCAAGAAATCCGGCACCAGCGCCGGCCGGCGCTGCATCGGCACGGAAGAGGCGGTTGGCAAGATCCGCGCTGCCGTGGCGGCGCGAGACGAGATCGCGCCCGACTTCGTAATCTGCGCCCGCACCGATCTGATTGGGTCGGAAGGCGGCGGCTATGAACAGGCGGTCGAACGCTGCATCGCCTTCGTCGAGAATGGCGGCGCGGATTTCGTCTGGCTCGGTTCGGTGGAAACCCGCGAACAGCTCGCCGAGGCCTGCGAACGCATTCCGGCCCCGGTGCTGGCGCTGTGGGGCGGCGGCGCGCCGGCCCCCACCCTGGAGGAATATGAGGCGCTCGGCGTGCGCATTGCGCTCTACCCGGTGGTCGCGGCCAAGGCCGGCCTTGAGGCAAGCTGGCAGGTGATGAACGATCTGAAAGAACGCGGCACGCCGGCGCTCGACGATTGGAACAAGTCCTGCTCGGAGAGCCGCTGGGGCCGCGCAGACGCCCAGTTGCTGCACGGTGCGGAGAAAATCCGCGAGCTGGAGGAAAATTTCCTCACCGAAGACGCACAACGCGATTATGACAGCACCTGGGGCCATTGAACGCCGACCCACGTTCACCGATAATTTAGTTTTCTAGGAATTTGATCATGAAACAGAGTACCGACCGCATCCTCACGACCCATGTGGGCAGCCTGATCCGACCCAAGGCGCTGCAGGAACATCTTCACGCAAAACGCATCGGCGGGGTGTACGACGAGACGGCCCATCATGCCTGCCTGGTCGAAACGGTCGGCAACATCGTGCGCCAGCAGGCCGAGATCGGCGTTGACGTGGTCAGCGACGGCGAGTTCGGCAAATCCATCAGCTGGTCGCAATATGCGCTGGAACGGCTCGGCGGATTTGAAAGGCGGGTTCTGACGGTAGAAGACGACGACCCGTTCGCCCAGGGCGCCGACCGGGTGCGGTTTGCCGAGTTTTACGCGGAAAGCGACGCGGCCGACGCCGGCACGCTGAGCGGCGACGGCGGCGTGGTCAAGGCGGATTCGATCTGCGTCGGGCCGATCACCTATGTCGGCCAGGAGGCGGTGCAACGCGATATTGCCAATTTCAAGGCAGCCCTCGGTAAGGTCGATGTGGAAGAAGCCTTTCTGCCGGTGGCGGCGCCGGCCAGCGTGATCCCGGACCGCAAGAATGAATATTACAAACACGACGAGGAGCTGGTGTTCGCCATCGCCGAAGCCATGCATGACGAATATAAGGCAATTGTCGATGCCGGGTTCATCGTCCAAATCGACGACGCGCGCGCCGCGGTGACCTTCGATCGCATGGTGCCGCCGGCGACCATGGACGATTACCGCAAATGGGTCGACATGCACATGGATGCGCTCAACGTTGCGCTCGACGGCATACCCGCCGACCGGGTGCGCTATCACGTGTGCTGGGGCAGCTGGCCCGGGCCGCATACCACCGACGTGCCGCTGAAAGACATTGTCGATCTGGTTCTGAAAGTGAATGCCGGGGCCTATGTGATCGAGGGCGCCAACCCGCGCCACGAACATGAATGGCGCGTCTGGAAGGACGTCAAGCTGCCTGACGGCAAGGTTCTGATCCCCGGCGTGATCAGCCACGCGACCAATATCGTCGAGCATCCGGAACTGGTCGCCGAGCGCATCGTGCGGCTCGCCGAACTGGTGGGGCGCGAAAATGTCATCGCCGGCACCGATTGCGGCTTCGCCCAGGGGCCGTTCCACCGCCGGGTCCATCCGTCGATCATGTGGGCCAAGCTGGAAGCGCTGGTCGAAGGCGCAAAAATCGCCAGCAGCGAGCTCTGGAGCTAGGAAGAAATGGCGGAACTGGTCCTCGCGCTCGCAACATCACATAGCCCGATCCTGGGCAGCGTGGCGGAGGATTTCACGCTGCATGGCGAGCGCGACAAGAACAATCCGCGCCATCTCGACAAAGAGGGCCGGCCCTGCGGCTATGACGATTTGCTCGCCGCCGCCGGCGGGGCGTTCGACCAGGAATTGGAGCCCGATGTCATCGCGCGCCGGGTCGAGGCCTGTCAGCGGGGTATCGCCAAAGTGGCGGCGGCCCTGGAAGAAGCCGCGCCGGATGTGCTGTTGATCGTCGGCGACGACCAGCAGGAACAGTTCCTGGAAGACAACATGCCTTCCATGCTGGTCTATTGGGGCGACACGATCGAGAACGACGTGCTGCCCCTGGCGGCCGACGCGCCGGCTTATTGGAAGCGCGCGCGATCGCAATTTCACGAAGAAGACGCGCGCCGGTCCTATCCCGTCGATGCCCAACACGGGTTGAAGCTGATCGAGGGGCTGATCGATCGCGGTTTCGATGTCAGCCATTCGCGGACCCTGCCCCGGACGCGCGGCGAAGGTCACGCCTTCGGCTTCGTACATAGACGCCTGATGGGCGAGACGCCGATTCCCATCATCCCCGTGGTGCTGAACACCTATTTCCCACCGAACCAACCGACCCCGGAACGCTGTCACGAACTAGGTAAGGCGATCGCCAATACCGTCGCGGATTGGGATGACGATGCCCGGGTGGCCATCGTGGCGTCGGGCGGATTGAGCCATTACACCGTGGATGAAGAACTCGACCGGGGAATCATGTCGGCGATCCGCGGCCGCGACGGCGACGCCCTGCGCGCCATTCCCCGCCGCAAGCTGAATTCAGGCAATTCGGAAATCCGCAACTGGATCGCCGTCGCGGCGGCCGCCGACTCGCTGACGCCGGCCTGGCAACATTACGAACCCTGCTACCGTACACGCGCCGGAACCGGCTGCGGAATCGGCTTCGCAATTTGGGTGTGATGTAACGCAAGCGTAACAAATCGTTACACAGTTTTACCCGCCAGAAATGTTATTGAACAACATGAGTTGTATACTTCTTGCAGTATCGCTCTCCGCTTTTCAGCAGAGAGTTTGTGTGGATCCCGCTGGCCAACCGAACAGAGTAGTCAGGTTCCCCCCAGCATAGTTCTAAATCGGAATTCTGGTCGGCGGTATTCATGCGTGACGGAACTGGGAGGATGTACGTCATGGCCAAGAACAGCGACAAATTCGACGAATTGGCGCGGTCGTGCCGTCCGATCGCCAGCGCTACCATAAGCGCCTGCATCGAAACTGAAAATGTCAGTCGAGAAACTTCCTATGAGACAATGTTGGAAATCTCGCTCTCCTTGATGTCATATGTGCGTTCGAAAATCGGTGCAGTGATGATCGAAGCTCCAGAAGTAGCCGAGGATCTCGGTCCAATGCTCCAGGTCTTGCACGAGGTTACGCTGGATCTGGAAACGCACCGCCAGATCGTCGAAGCCCAGTAGGCGATCAAACTCGGAATTTCAGTTTCGGGTCAGTTCCGGCTTTCTCGGATCATCCTCGATTTTACGTCTGAGACGCGCCACTTGAACGTCGATGGCGCGGTCATAGGGGTCCCATTTTCGACCGGTTACAAAATCCAGCAGACGCTCGCGCGACAGGACCCTTGAATGGTTCTGCAAAAACGCCTCCAGCAGCTGGAATTCGAGCGTTGTGAGTCGAATTTCCTGATTATCCGACGTAGAGACCAAAGTCCTACGCATCAAATCAAAATTCCAGCGACCAAATTTGACTTTGGACTCTTTCTCGTCGGATTGGGTCCCAACCTCCAGCCGCCGCAAGACGCTCCGCGATCTCGCGAGTACTTCCCTGAGATGATAGGGCTTGGCGATATAATCATCCGCGCCGAGTTCCAGTCCAACCACCCGGTCGACGACCTCGCCGCGGCCGTTCAGAATAATCAGTCCTGATTTATATTCATTCTTGATTTCGCGCGCGAGCGACAGCCCGTCTTCTCCGGGAAGCCCCAGATCCAGCAACACCAGCGCGATATCTTCCCGCCTGATGGCCCGGCGGGCATTTTCGACGTTTTCGACCGCAACCGTCCTGAATCCAGCTTGGGTCATATATTCGTCAAGCTGCGAACGTATATCGACATCGTCTTCAACATTGAGAATATTCTGCGCCTGGTTCATCTGCTTACCTGGCTTCCCAGTGTTATTCGCCACCTATCTTTAAAATAGTAACGCGTCTATTAGAGTAAAGCCTCAACAACATTACACCAACTTAGCGGATATTGCTCTGTAATTTCCGCCGAAATTATTCATGTCGGCCTCACAAATCGCTCGCCGTGTTTTTCATAAACCGTGGTACTGCCTTGAAACCATTGTTCTTCCAGCAGTTTATTGAACCAGCCGGTTGATCGCGCCGCTTCGCGCTCCGGCGAATCGAAAGCCGACATGTCATTTAGATAATGCAATGCGAGGTGTGTCCACGGCTGAGGTTCGCCGTCCTCGATCAGGAAACGCCGACACATCAGCCAATCGTCGCATTTCAACAACATCGGGACATGTTCTTCAGAGTACCAGGCATTGAAATCGTCCTCCCGGTCGTCGGGCACGCTGAAAAACACCGAATACAGGATCGGCGCGTCCATCGGGTCGCCATCCACATTGGCGCCGCGCAGATCGGTGATCTGACCACCGTAATAGCTGGAATAGTCAATGATGTTCGACACCATCCACTTGGTTTCCGTATTGGGATAATCCTCAAGCGATAGAAATTCATCCGATTTCAGCGCGCTTTCATCCTCTGCTTCATAAACGGCAAGATAGGTTTCCCGGTCGGCATGTTTGTACCGTTGGGCGCTGATAAATCCGGGCGCCCCCAACCGCGACGGCACCAAATGGGAATCATTCCATTTGTTAAACCGATCCTCCCAATCTATATCCGGCATCATTTCTGAAAAAAGAATCGTACGGCCTTGCATTCCCTACTCCAAAAGAAATCCACAATTTCACGAAATGTCATGGATTTTTGCGCGAAAACGCATGAATGGCAATTTTATACCAAGGAGCGCATCTTTTCACCGCGGCCCGTGATGGAGATTGATGTGACGCCCCCCCATACGCAACAATGACCGTACCGAAAATCAGGATCCGGGACAGATGGAAATACGAAAACTATATAGCTGCGTGGAGGAAACCTTCACCGAAATGGGACAGTTGCGGGACGAACCGTTGCGCAAGGTGGCCGTGGTCGCCGTGGTCGCCAATCCGCATGCGGGAAAAGGCTACGTGGAGGATCTTTCCGACCTGACCGAGGCCAGCACCGCGATCGGCGAAAAAATTGCCTCCATGGCAGTGGAGCAGATGAAACCCTATACGGTCGACAGCTACGGCAAGGCGGCACTGATCGGTCTCAACGGCGAACAGGAACACGGCGTCGCCATGCTGACCACGGTCTACGGCAATGCCATGCGGAACGCGGTCGGCGGCGGCAAGGCCTGGGTGTCGTCCCTGACCAAACGGGCGCGGCCGGGCGAAATCATCGATATCCCGCTGGCCCACAAGGACGCGCTTTATGTGCGGTCCCACTACGACGGCATGACGGTGATGGTGCCCGATGCGCCCCTGCCCGATGAAATCGCGATCATCTGCTGCTTTGCAAATCGCGGCCGGCTGAACCACCGGGTCGGCGGACCGCGCAAGGAAGACATCACGGGCGAAGACGGGCTCAACTGAATTCGGTTTGGGGGACACACAATGAAAACGGCCATCGTCAATATCAAGACCATCGTGACCGGCGACTGGCGCAAGCCCTTCGCCAAGGGCGACGCGATCCTCATGAACAAGGGAAAGATCACCAAGGTCGGCACGGTTTCCGCCAACGACCTTAAAGGCTGCGACGTGGTGCTGGATGGCGGCGGCATGACCGCGATTCCGGGTCTGATCGATTCCCAGGTCCATGTGGCGTTCGGCGATTACACGCCGCGCCAGCGCACCATCGGGTTTTTGGAAAGCTATCTCCATGGCGGCGTGACCACTTCGATCACCGCCTCGGAAGTGCATGTGCCCGGCCGGCCGACCGATGTGGAAGGGGTCAAGGCGCTGGCCGTGACCGCGAAGAAAAGTTTCGACAATTATCAGCCCGGCGGAATGCGGGTCCACGCCGGGGCGATCATTCTGGAGCCGGGGCTGCGCCAGAAGGATTTCAACGAGGTCGCGGCCAAGGGCGTCTGGATCGCCAAGGCGGGCTTCGGCAGGGTCAAAACGCCCTATGAATATTCGCCCATGGTGCGCATGGCGCAAAAGGCGGGAATGATCGTCAACGTCCATACCGGCGGCGCGTCGATTCCGGGATCGTCCGCCATCACCGGCGATCATCTGCTCGACATGATGCCGGATGTCTCGTTCCATATAAACGGCGGCCCGGTCGCCATGCCGGACAAGGACTTCCCGCGCATCATCAATGAAAGCAAGATCGCCCTGCAGATCTGTCAGGCGGGCAACATCCGTACGGCATTGCTCTGCCTCAACCTGGCCGTGGCGGCGGATCAGTATGACCGGTTCCTGATCGCCACCGACACGCCGACCGGCACCGGGGTGATGCCGCTCGGCATGATTAAATCGGTGGTGGAAATGGCGTGTCTTACGGAGTTTTCGGCGGAAATGATGATCGCGGCGGCGACCGGCAACGTGGCAACGACCTATCGGATCAATACCGGATACCTCAAGCGCGGCCGGATCGCCGATGTGCTGCTGATCGATGCGCCGCTCGGCGGCACCCAGCGAACCGCGCTCGCTGCCATCAAGCACGGCGATTACCCGGCCATCGCCGCGTGCTTCACCGAAGGCGTGCCGCGCTATGTCGGCCATAGCCGCAACACGCCGCCGCCCACCCGCAAGGTCAAGCTGGTTAAAAATACCGTGATGAACCCGTTCGATCCCGGCCGCCATACGATTTAATGACCTTACGCACCAAGCCGCCGTTTCGCGCCGACCATGTCGGCAGCCTGTTGCGGCCGCGGGCGCTCAAGGACGCCCGCGACCTATTGCTCGGAGAGCAGACGGCGCAAGACCATCTCGGACCCCATTTCAATCTCGATCTGGCCGATATCGAGGACCGTCATGTCCGCGAAGTGGTCGCCCTGCAGGAGCGGGTCGGGTTGCGGCTCGCCACCGACGGCGAATTCCGCCGGCGCAGCTGGTGGCTCGAACTGATCATGACCTGGGATGGTTTCACTGCGAACCGGCAATCGGCGTCATCGCCGTTCAAGTGGCGCAACGAGAACGGCCCGCAGCAGGATTTCTCATCCCTCTGGATCGACCAGAGGATCAGCTGGCGGCGCAGCGCCGTCGCCAAGGCGCTCGAGTTCCTGGCGGAGACCACCAGCGATGGCGTGACCGCCAAGGTCACGATCCCCGCGCCACAGGTGGTGCATTGCTTCATGGGCGGCGACAAGGCGGTGCGCGACTCCTGGTACGGCGATGTCGACGCGTTCTGGAATGATCTCGTGGCCGCCTATCGCAAGGAACTCGACACTTTGGTCGAGGCCGGCGCGACATATATCCAACTCGACGACACCGCAATCGCTTTCCTGTGCGATCCGCTTTTGCAGGATGTGGTGCGCGGTCTCGGTCAGGAGCCGGAAGAAGCGCTCAAGGAGTACGCCAGGCGCATCAACCAGGTGGTCGCCGGACTGCCCGACGACGTCACCGTCACCCTGCATCAATGCCGCGGCAACCGCGAAGGGCTCTGGGCCGCCGAGGGCGGGTATGATTTTGTCGCCGAGATCATGTTCAACGAAATCGACGTGGACGGCTATTTTCTGGAATACGACACCGAACGGGCCGGCGGGTTCGAACCGCTGCGCTTCGTGCCTGACGGCAAGGTGGTGGCGCTCGGGCTGGTCTCGACCAAGACGCCCGAACTGGAGTCCGCCGACGCCCTGAAACGCCGCATCGAGCAAGCCGCCAAATTCACCCCGATCGACCGGCTCGCGCTTACCACCCAATGCGGTTTCGCCAGCTCGATCAAGGGCAACCCCATGACCGAGGCCGAGCAGGAAGCCAAGCTCGCCCGCATCGTCGAAGTCGCCCACGATGTCTGGGAAGATGCTTAAGGAAGGTTTTTGTACGTTCCACTCAAAACAAAGTTGTGCCGCTCAGAAATGTATCAAACTGACCGCTGCAATGATTCGTGATATCGGTAGAAAATGAATTCAAAATCTGAACTATTAACTCCAATCGAAGATCCATTAGGCGCTGAGGGAGCTCCTGAATTAGTCATAGGATTAATCGGACCAATTGGTTGCGATTTGGAACTTGTAATTAATGTCCTAGAAGATGAAATAAAAAAGATTAACTATAATTCGGACGAAGTAAAATTGAGCGAACTTCTTCTTTTGATTGATCAATACAGAAATGATTTAAAATACGCAACTGAAGATGAAAGATATCATGCGTATATGAAAAAAGGAACTCAACTACGAGAAGACTTAGGACGAGGCGATGCATTAGCACTTCTTGCCGTAAATAAAATTCGTGAAATCCGATCAAGAAAATCGTCTGACCCTAATATTCCCCGTCAAAGACATGCATACATAATCAGTGGTTTACTCACAAGTTCGAAAACGCTTATCCGATTGGGCCGTTGAAATTTTCAACGGCCCTAAATTTTTAGTATCCTCCGCGCCAAGAATAACTCGCAAACATTTGTTCGTTTGAACTACCTTCAAATTACCCACTCTCAAAAACAAAACCGGCCCCTGCTTTCGCGGGGGCCGGTCGGTTGGTCGATTTTATCGAAAGCGGGATTTACTTGGTATTGATCCCCGCGTCCTTCATCAGCTTGAGCACCTTGGGTGGCGACATGGGCAGCGACTTGGGCCGGATGCCGATGGCGTCGCCAATGGCGTTGCCGACCGCAGCCAGGGTCGGCGTGACGGGCACTTCGCCGACGCCGCGCAGCCCATAGGGGTGACGCGGGTTGGGAACTTCCACGATCACCGTGTCGATCATGGGCACGTCCGACGCCACCGGGATGCGGTAATCCAGGAAACCAGGATTTTGCAGCCGGCCGTCCTCGCCATAGATATACTCCTCGTTCAGGGCCCAGCCGACGCCTTGCACGGCGCCGCCCTGATACTGGCCTTCGACCTGGAGCGGGTGGATCGCCTTGCCGGCGTCCTCGATCACGGTATAGCGCTTGATGTCGACCCGGCCGGTGCCCCGGTCGACTTCGCAATCGACCAGATGCACGCCGAAGCCCGGACCGGCGCCGGTGACGTTCATTTCCGAATGACCGGAAATGGCGCCGTGCGACACGCTGGTCTTGGCCGCGATGTCGGCGATCGACAGCGGATCAAACTCACCGACATTGGAGCTCGACGGGCGGCATTCGCCGTCGATGAATTCCACGCCCTCGACCGGCACATCCCAGATTTCGGCCGCGCGGCTGCACATTTCAGCGATTGCCTTGCGGGCGGAATCGATGATCACCATGCCCGCCGAATAGGTTGTCCGGCTACCCGCGGTAACCCGGTTATTACCCATCATGGAGGTGTCGGACAAAATCGCGCGGACCTTGTCGACCGGCACGCCGAGTTCCTCGGCCGCCATCATGGAAAGCGCAATACGCGAGCCGGCGACATCCGACGTGCCGGCCATGATAGTCACCGAACCGCCGGGGGTAATGGTCAGCGACGCCGTGGTGTCGCCGTCCCGATTGAACCAGAAACCGGTCGAAACGCCGCGCCCCCAACCTTCGGGGAGTTCGGATTTGTAATGGTCGGTTTCCATGGCGGCTTCCAGGGTTTCGACGAAACCGATGGCTTCGAAGGTCTGGCCGAACACGGTGGTATAGCCTTCCGTGGCCGCATTCTTGAGCCGGAATTCGAGCTCGTCCATGCCGACTTTTTGCGCCATCTCGGTGATCAGCGCTTCGACGCCGAACACGATCTGCGGCACGCAGGGCGCCCGGAACGCATTCACCTTCGGCCGGTTCGATACCACCTCGCACGCCGTCACATGGATGTTTTCCAAATCATAGCGGGTAAACATCGCCCATGGGCCGTTAAAGAACATGGAGCCGGTAAACGCGCCGGTCTGGAATACCAGGTCGGCCCATGCGGCGGTGATCTTGCCGTCCTTGGTGCAGCCCATCTTGATTTTCGACTGGGTCGCCGCCACCGGGCCAGTGCAACGGAAGACTTCGTTCCGGGTCAGCACGATCTTGACCGGCCGGGCGGATTTCTTGGACAGCAGCGCCGCAACGGGTTCGCCGTACGGGCTGGTCTTGCCGCCGAAGCCGCCGCCCATCTCGGATTGGGAAACCCGGATTTTCGCCGAGTCCATTTCCAGAATGTCCGCGATACGGTCGCGGAAAACGTGGATGCCCTGGGTGCAGCAATACAGGTCGAGCTGACCGTCCTGGGACGTGGACGCGACGCAGCCTTGCGGTTCGATATAGGATTGGTGCATGGGCTTGCTGTCGAATTCACTTTCGACGATGATATCCGCCTCGGCAAACCCCTTATCGACATCGCCCATTTCGGACACCATCCGCTCGGTGACGTTGGTCTCCGTATTTTCCGCGCCGTCGACGCCCTTGGTCCGGATATGGCTGTGCAGGATCGGCGCATCCGCGGCCATGGCTTTGACCGGATCAATGACATGGGGCAGAATTTCATATTCCACCTTGATCAGTTTCAAGGCTCGCCGCGCGATGGATTCGCTGGTCGCCGCCACCGCCGCGACCGGGTGGCCGTCATACAGCACCTTCTCGCGGGCCATGACATTGCGGCTGAGATCGCCACCGGGCGTTCCAGGGGGCAGTTCGGGAAAATCGTCCCGGGTCACGACCGCGTTCACCCCCGGCATGGCTTCCGCCGCCGAAATATCGATTGATTTCAACACCGCATGGGCATGGGGCCTGCGCAGGATTTTGCCGTACAGCATGCCCGGCAGATACATATCGGCGCCGAATTTGGCGCGCCCGGTCACCTTGTCGGGTCCGTCATGCTTCACCGGATTGGTGCCGACCACCTTGAGGTCCTGGTCGGGATTGAAGCCGGGTTGTTCCAGTATCGTCGCCATGGTCAGTTCCCCCTCATTTGTTCGGCCGCCGCCTGGACGGACCGGATAATCTTGTCATAGCCGGTGCAGCGGCACAGATTGCCCGCCAACCAGAAACGGATTTCGGTTTCCGTCGGATTTGCATTTCTCTCGAGCTGGTTTTTCGCCGCCACGAGAATTCCCGGCGTACAGATGCCGCATTGCAGGCCGTTGAGCTCGAGAAAATTGCGCTGCAAGGGATGCAGTTCCTCGCCGTCCGCCATGCCTTCGATGGTATCGATCGATTTGCCGTCGGCTTCCACGCCCAGGACAAGGCAGGCGCACATCAGCCGGCCATCGACCATCACGCTGCACGCGCCGCAATCGCCCGAACTGCAGCCTTCCTTGGTGCCGGTCAGCTGCAGTTCATCGCGCAGCACGTCGAGCAGCGTCTGTTCAACCTCGCACAGGACTTCGTATTCATCACCGTTCACGGTGGTCGTAATATGAGTTCTCGCCATCAGTTTTGTCTCGCTCGTTCGAGTGCATTCAGAGCCACGCGCCGGGCCAATACGCCGGCAACGTCGATACGGAATTCAACGGTTCCGCGCTTGTCGTCGATCGGGTTGCACGCGGCGGAGGCCGCCTTGGACAGATTGTCCAACGCGGCATCGTCCAGTTGCGGGCCGATCAATGTGGCGGCGGCTTCTTCCACCCCAACAATTTGGGGCGCGACCGCGCCCAGAGACACGCGCGCCGCAATGCAGGTTCCGCCA
>JAYZAW010000069.1:0-7766 GCA_036339495.1 Pseudomonadota bacterium
GTTGGCGGCCGCCATCAGGGCTTTGCGCTCTTCGCCGGTGCCGGTTTCATCGGGGTGGAACCGCAAGCCTTCGAGACGCCCGACATGCTGACCCTCGACCGACAGGCTTCCATCCGGCTCCACCACGGCAAAGAGATCTTGCTTGCCGCGCGCCCGGATCAGGGCCGTCGCGCGACGGTCGACAAAGCGCTGGGTCAGCCGTTCATGCAAGGCGTCGGACAAACGGTTTTCGATGGTTCGCGCGCGGTCCTGCCAATGCGCCGCATCGTCGATCCAGTCGGCGCGGTGGGACACATAGGTCCAGGTGCGGACATGGGCAATGCGCGCCATCAGTGTATCGATATCGCCGTCGGGCCGGTCGAGCCGGGCCATCTGGTCGGCGATCCAGTCAGTCGGCAAGCGGGCTTGCGGACGCATCAGATAGGTATAGATCCGGGCCAGCAATCGCGTGTGGGCTTCATCAATGGTCTTGCGGAAATCGGGGATTTGGCAAACGTCCCACAAAATGCGGATGGCTTCAGGATGAACCGCCAAAGCGGCAATTTCCGCATTGCGCGCCAAGGCGGTCAGCGAACGGTGATCATCGGCAATTCTGGCGCGAATGAGCTCGGGCCGGGGCGGACTTTGATCGAGGCTGTTGCGCAGCGCGCGCAGGGAATTGAAATCGAGCCGCGCATTGCGCCACTGCAGCGAGGTCAGCGGCGGGAATTGATGATTTTCAATCGCCTCCACCACATCCTCGTCGAACGGTCCGAGTTCAGCCAGGGGCCCGAAACTGCCATTCGACAAATGGCGCCCGGCGCGCCCCGCGATCTGGGCCATTTCGGATGTGGTCAACCGGCGGTGAACGCGGCCGTCGAACTTTTTCAACGACCGGAACGCCACGTGGTCGACATTCATGTTCAGCCCCATGCCGATGGCGTCGGTCGCGACCAGATAATCAACCTCGCCGGCCTGATACATCGCGACCTGGGCGTTTCTTGTGCGTGGGCTCAACGCGCCCAGCACCACCGCCGATCCGCCCCGCTGTCGGCGCAGCAATTCGGCGATGGCGTAAACCTCGTTGGCGGAGAACGCCACGATGGCGGAACGCCGGAGCAGGCGGGAAATCTTGCGCGGCCCGACATAGGCCAATTGCGACAAGCGCGGCCGGCTGATGAATTCGGCCTCGGGGACCATCTTGCGCAGCAGACGCCGCATGGTGTCGGCGCCCAGCAGCATGGTCAGGACCGATCCGCGCGCATGCAGCATCCGGTCGGTAAAAACATGGCCCCGTTCCGGATCGGCGCACATCTGGACTTCATCGACGGCGAGGAACTGGACCTCGCGGTCGAGCGGCATGGATTCCACCGTGCAGATGAAATATTTCGCGCTTGGCGGCAGGATTTTTTCCTCGCCGGTGACCAGGGCGACATGCCTGCGCCCCTTGATCTTGACCACCTTGTCGTAGTTTTCCCGCGCCAACAGCCGCAACGGGAACCCGATCATGCCGGTTTCATGATCGAGCATGCGCTCAATCGCGAGGTAGGTCTTGCCGGTGTTGGTCGGCCCCAGGACAGCGGTTACGCGAGGACGAGAGTCGAAAGAGGACATGGGAATAGAATTGTCCTTAAATTGCTTCGTTGCAAGCATCGAAGGTCTTGCGTATTGGGGGAAACATGCACATATCTTTGCCGAAATTGGATATGTGGGAGTAACGTTGAAATGGCCGTGGAAAAGCTTGGGTTCCAGGCGGAAGTCTCAAGACTGCTGCAGATTGTCGCCAACTCGCTATACAGCGAAAAGCAGGTCTTCCTGCGCGAGCTGATCTCCAATGCGTCGGACGCCTGCGACCGGTTGCGCTATATGGCCATCACCAGCCCCGAACTGATCGCCGACGATCCCGAATTCCGGGTCCGGCTGACTCTGGACGGGAGCGCGCGCACGCTGGAGATCGCCGATAACGGAATTGGCATGAACCGGGAAGCGCTGATCGACGATCTCGGCACCATCGCGCGGTCGGGCACGACGGCCTTTGTCGACGGTCTGTCGGGCGACGCCAAGGGCGATATGGAGCTGATCGGGCAGTTCGGCGTCGGGTTCTATTCCGCCTTCATGGTCGCCGACCGGGTCGAGGTGCTGACATTGCGCGCCGGTGAAGATCAGGCCTGGCTGTGGAAGTCGGACGGCGCCGGCGAGTTTACCGTCGAGGAAGCCGAAAAAGACGGCCGCGGCTCCACCATCACGCTGCATATGCACGAAGACCAGGGCGAATTCCTGGAAGACCAACGGATCCGCCATATCGTGCGCACCTATTCCGACCATGTCGCCCTGCCCATCGTGCTGGCGGTCCCGAACGGCGATGACGACACCCTGAACCAGGCGTCGGCGCTCTGGACCCGGCCCGCCAAGGACATCACGCCGGAACAATATACCGAGTTCTATCACCATGTCGGCCATGCCTATGATGAACCGTGGCTGACGCTGCACTGGCGCGCCGAAGGCACGCTGGAATACAGCAATCTGATTTTCGTGCCATCGGCCAAGCCGTTCGATCTGTTCCACCCGGACCGCAAGCATCATCTCAAGCTCTATGTGAAACGGGTCTTTATCGCGGATGACTGCGAGGGACTGGTTCCGAACTGGCTCCGGTTTCTACACGGCGTGGTGGATTCGGAAGATTTGCAGCTCAATGTCAGCCGGGAAATGCTGCAGAACAATCCCATGGTCGCCCGCATGCGTGGCGCCATCGTCAAGCGCGTGCTGAGCGAGCTCGGCAAGAAAGCCGATGACGCGGCTGAGGAATATGCGGCGTTCTGGGAAAATTTCGGCGCCGTGCTGAAGGAAGGCTTGTATGAAGATTCCGACCATCGCGACGAATTGGTCAAGCTGGCGCGGTTCAAATCGACCATGTCCGGCGACGGGCTGACCAACCTGGCCGAGTATACCAGGCGCATGAAGGACGGCCAGCAAGCGATCTATTACATCACCGGCGAAGAGCTCGACGCGTTGCGCCGCAGCCCGCAGCTTGAGGGATTCGTTGCGCGCGGTATCGAGGTGCTGCTGCTGACCGACCCGGTCGATGAGTTCTGGATTCCGGCGGTCGGCATTTTCGAGGAAAAACCGCTTAAATCTGCGACCCGCGCCGGGGCCGATCTCAGCGACATTCCGCTGTCCGACGACGCGGACGGCACGGCGGACGATAGCGAGGAAGACAAACCCGATGCCGGCAGGCTCGACAGCCTGGTCGCCATGTTCAAGCTCGCCCTGGCCGACGAGGTCAAGGATGTCCGCCTGTCGGACCGGCTGACCGACAGCGCCGCCTGTCTGGTGGCCGATGACGGCGACATGGATATCCATCTCGAACAACTGCTGAAACAGCACAACCAGCTCGATGCGGCCGGGGTCAAGCGCATCCTGGAAATCAACCCCAAGCACAAGCTGATGCGCGCGCTCGCCGACCAGCTCGGCGAAGACGGCGCGGCGACCAAATTCGACGACACCGCGTGGCTGGTACTCGACCAGGCCCGCATCCTGGAAGGCGAAAAGCTCTCCGACCCGGCCGC
Source organism: Pseudomonadota bacterium (assembly GCA_036339495.1). Lineage (GTDB taxonomy): Bacteria > Pseudomonadota > Alphaproteobacteria > MPNO01 > MPNO01 > CALGIA01. Next base: position 3,546 of record JAYZAW010000069.1, read on the forward strand.
CTTCTCGCGCCGCCTGGCCGACGCCCTGACCAAGGGGCTCGGCGTCGGATAGGCGTCTGCGGCCTCCCGGGCCGCCACAAATTTCGATTTTGACCTGTCGAACCCTGCCAGGATTTGAAATATTTCAAATATGGCGGGATTTGTTTTATGCCGATAGCACCAATGATCGAACGCGATCTTCTCAATCTTATGGGCGCAAGGTTGTGGCGGATGATCTCGGCGCCAAAGCCGCCAATTCCAACATTCCCGACGCGGTGCGCAGTCTTCAGGGCACGCTCAACAAGCGCGGCTATTCCAACCCGACGCAGGTTCTTCCCCATCTCAAGGAAGACGGCGAATTCGGCCCCAGGACGCTGCCCCGGCTCGACGAAGAGCTGCTGCGCGGCGGCCCGAGCTCCGTGATCCGGGACCTCGACTACATGAGCGTGGCGTAAAGCGAGGCGCAAACTAAGCGGGCCGGCGCCCCGGCCGGGCTATTCGATGGCGCTGGCGCGGGCTTGTTCGCGGGCGACCACGGCCCAGTCCCTGTCGCCGTCGCCGTGCGCGACCGCGCCGACCAGGCGGTCGCGCCAGGCATTGCCGCTGGGCAGTGGCACGCCGACCGCTTCGCCGGCCTGGAGCGCGAGATTGGCATCCTTCAGACCGAGGATGGCGGTGATGCCGACCCGGTCGTAATCCTCCTTGGCGATGATGTCGCCATAGATCTTATAGGCCGGGCAGTTGAACATGCCGTCGGCCAGCACGTCATAGAATACGGCGGGATCAACGCCGTATTTTCGGGTCAGGGAAAAGCCCTCGCCCATGGCTTCGATGGCGCAGCCGAGCACAAAATTATTGGTTACCTTAATGGCCGCCGCCGAGGCCGGGTTTTCGCCGGCTTCGAAAGTGCGCCGCCCGATCGCGTCCAGGAGCGGCCGGCAGCGATCGACCAGATCGCCGCGCCCACCCGGCACTAGACCAAGCTGACCCGCCGCCGCCACGTCGGGCCGACCCAGCACCGGACACGCCACGAACAGTCTGCCCGCGCTCTCATGGGCGGCGGCGACATCGCCGGTGACGGCCACGCTGTGGGTGCCCATGGCCATGTGGATGGTTCCGTCGAGCAGGGATTGCAACAGGCCATCACTGGCGTGGAGCACGTCCAGCAGGGCCGCGTCATGGGCCAGCATGGTGATCACCACCTCGGCCCCGGCGCAGACATCGACGATCGAGCCCGCCAATGCGGCGCCGTCGGCGACCAGCGCGTCGGCCTTGGCGGCGGTGCGGTTATAGACCGCCAGATCGTTCCCACCGCGCAGCACATTGCCGGCGATGCCCTGGCCCATCCGTCCGAGCCCGATAAACCCGACTTTCATGGCGTCTGATCTCCCCCTGGAACCTAGTAGCTCATCCCGCAGCCGATCAGCACGTCGGTCGGGAACTTGGTGATGATTTCGGTGCCGGTCTCGGTGACCACCACTTCGTCTTCCAGACGCACGCCGTTCGCACCTTCGCCGGCATAGGTTTCGGCCGCGAACACCATGCCTGGCAAGATTTCCACCGGATGGTCGAAACTGTACATGCGGGAAATGATCGGGAATTCCCACAAACCGACGCCAATGCCGTGGCCATATTGCAGGCCGAACACCTCGGCTTCCGATTTGTAGCCCATTTTTTCGGCGGTCGGCCAACCCTGGACCACATCGGTGGTCGACACGCCGGGCTTGATCGCCTCCAGACCGGCGGTCTGGTATTCGAGACAGATCTTGTGGACGTCCTTCTGCGCCTCGGTCGGCTCGCCGCAGCAGAAACATCGATAGACGCAGGTGTGATAGCCGTTGAACAGCATCACGATGTCCATGAAGATCAGATCGCCCGGCTGGAGCAGCCGGTCCGAGCTGAGATGCGGGTGGGGCTGGGTGCGGTTGCCGCTGGTGACCTGGACATTGATCACCCATTGCGCGCCGAGCCGATGCATTTCATGCGCCGCGACGGCCTGAAGATCGTTCTCCTTCATGCCCGGCTGAATGGTCTGGGCGATCTTGTGGAAAGCCGCGTCGACAATGGCCGCGCCGTGCTTGAGGCACATGATCTCGTCCTCATTCTTGATCGCGCGGGCATGCTGCATCACGCCCTGGCCGTCGGCGATGGTGTAGCCGCCATTGATCAGGGCGAGCACGATCTGAACCTCGACAATATCGATCCCGATGCGAACCTGGGATTTGTCGAGCCCGTGATTTTCCAGCACCATGTCGAGATCGGCCAGGAAGTTTTCATAGCATTTCCACTCCATGGGCAGCGCGCCGTGCATGGTGCCGTGGGCCGGGAAGGTGGTGTCCTTGATCCAGGGGCAGTACAGTTTTTCGGCCGCGACTTCGGAACCGAACCCGAAAATATGCGGATAGCCGTTATGGGGCACGATGGCATAGCGCCCCATATTGTCGACTTCGGGCGACGCGACCGCGGTCGACGTCGAGTATCGCTTGTTGCCGCTTTCGAACAGCAGCAGACATTCGATTTCGAATTCTTCCATGTATTTCTTGATGCGACCGACCCGGTATTCCCGCATGCGGTCGAAATCGATCCGCTGCTCGTAATCCACCTGCATCATGCCGTGTGTGCCGACTCTCACAATCCGTCTCCTTAATCTGTAATCGTTTAATTTGGTGCGACGCGCGGTTCAGCGTCAGATAATTTGTTCCATTTTTCCGGTCGAGGCCGATTTGACGATGGTTTCGGTCACCGCCGCGCCGTGGACCATTTCGCTGAGCGGGATCGGAAATTCGGGGCCGCCCCGACAGGCCTGGGCGAAGGCTTCGAGCGACGCGCGGGACAGATCGATGCCCTCCGCGTCCCAGACATTGAGCGGTCCGCCGACCGGCTGATGGAGGCAGCGGCCGAACAGCTTCATGCGACGTTCTTCCGACGGCGCGCCGGCGACATGGGTCATGCCTTCGAGCCGCACGAACCCCTTGGAGCCGAAGACCTGGAAGCTGAACCCGCCACCGGTCGCCGTCATGGTGCCGAGGTAGCCCGACATGCCGTCTTTCATGCGGAACAGGATCGCCGTGGTGTCGTCCGCGTCGATCTCGACCACCCGATGGTTGCTCATGCAGAACACCTCATCGATTTCACCGCACAGATCGATCATCGCATCGACCGCGTGAACCCCCATGGGCATCAAGCCGCCGCACGGCGTCTCGTTCTTGTCGGCGCGCCATTGGTCCTGCTTCAGATAGAGCGCGTTGGGGAAGGTCATGGTGGCTTCGACATGTAAAACTGTCCCGAGATCGCCCGAATTGATCATGGCGCGCAGCTTGGTCATTTCCGGATGCAGACGCCGGTTATAGCCGAGTCCCAGCGTCACCCCGGCCTTTTCGGTGGCGGCGACGGCAGTGGCGGCATCGGCCTTACTGAGCGCGAACGGCTTTTCGCAGAACACGTGCTTGCCGGCCGCGGCCGCCGCGACGATCTGATCGGTATGCATGGAATGGGGCGTGGCCAGCACCACGGCGTCGATTCCATCATCGGCCAGCAGATCGTCATAACTCTGGCGCAGATCGAAATTCTGGTCTCTGGCGAAATCTTCTACCTCGGGGGTCCTAGTGCGGGTCGCGCCGGCGACAAAGCGGATATCGTCGCTGCCGTCAGCAACCGATTCCACCAGGGTCTTGCCCCACCAGCCGAGTCCCACAATCGCCGCATTGATCATTGTCGAGCCTCCTCGTCCATCGCCTGTTTTCAGCGCCCTGGCCGCCCCACGGAAATTTGGGACGGCATGGCGCGTTAATTAGGGGCAGGAAACGGGAAGGCCACAGTTCTGTCAAGAAATTTCGAAATTTTGGTTCAAAATTCCAGATATTCGATATTTATGAGTGCCGGGTAAAGCTCAAACATCATGGCTGGTATCTCTGTTCGCTTCTAGCCGAGACCCGCGTTCGGAAGTGGTGCTTGCGGTAAATGGCAGTATTTGAATTGAATGCGATAATCTGGGACTTATCATCATTGAGTATGCCGAGGTTCACCGCACAGAGCGGCACCAGGATCACCAGCACGTCCATCATGCCCATGCTGAACAATGCATGGACGTAGGCGGTATTGAGCGCGCGGGATGACGGTGGCGACGACGTGGCAGGCGAGGTCATGGATACAACAAAAAGGTTCCCTCTCCTCTTGTGGGAGAGGATCAGGCTTTGGTCGTGAAACGAACAAAGGGGAAACGCGTCAAGAGGCGGTTTCAGA
>JAYZAW010000070.1:0-7185 GCA_036339495.1 Pseudomonadota bacterium
ATCTTGCGTCCATGGTTACCATTGCGCAGGGATTCGGAGACGTTCGCACAACCCGGGAAACCATTTCAATATTGCGGGCCGGCGCTGAATCAGCAAAGCGTGACCAGGAATCCGCTGAGTGAACAAATTCGGGAGAGCCGCAATATGATCCGGAACGCCTATCCCAGCCTCGATTTTGATCTGGGCGAGACGGCGGATATGTTGCGGGACACGGTGGCGAGTTTTGCCGCGGAAGAAATCGCGCCGCGCGCCGCCGAAATCGACCACAGCAACGAATTTCCCAATGATCTATGGCAAAAGATGGGCGAATTGGGCGTTCTCGGAATCACCGTGGAAGACGACTATGGCGGTGCGGGGATGGGTTATCTTGAACATGTCGTCGCGGTGGAGGAAATCAGCCGCGCGTCAGCGTCGGTAGGCTTGTCCTACGGCGCCCATTCCAATCTTTGCGTCAACCAGATCCAACGCAATGGATCGGCGGAACAGCGTCAGCGCTATCTGCCCAAGCTGGTGTCCGGCGAGCAGGTCGGGGCGCTTGCCATGAGCGAATCGGGCGCGGGCTCCGATGTGGTTTCCATGCGCACCCGCGCCGAGAAAAAGGGTGACCGTTATATTTTGAACGGCACCAAGATGTGGATCACCAACGGACCGGACGCGGATACGTTAGTGGTTTATGCAAAAACCAATCCGGACGCCAGGTCACGCGGGATAACGGCGTTTCTTATCGAAAAGGGCTTCAAGGGATTTTCGACCGCGCAAAAACTAGACAAGCTCGGCATGCGCGGATCAAACACCTGCGAACTGGTGTTTGAAGATTGCGAAGTCCCGGCGGAAAATGTTCTCGGGCGCGTCGATGGCGGGGTCGAAGTGTTGATGAGCGGCCTTGATTATGAGCGCGCGGTGCTTTCCGGCGGCCCGATCGGCATCATGCAGGCTTGTCTCGATGAAGTGGTGCCCTATGTGCATGAACGGAAACAATTCGACCAACCGATCGGCGAATTCCAACTGATCCAGGGAATGCTGGCCGACATGTATACTGCCATGAACGCCTCAAAGGCTTATGTCTATGCCGTCGCCAAGGCATGTGACCGCGGACAGACCACGCGCAAGGATGCCGCCGGAGCGATATTGTTTTCCGCCGAGGCCGCAACCCAAATGGCGTTGAAAGCAATCCAGATTTTGGGAGGGAATGGCTATATCAATGACTACGCAACCGGCCGGCTGCTCCGCGATGCCAAACTGTATGAGATCGGGGCCGGCACCAGCGAGATCCGCCGCATGCTGATCGGCCGGGAACTGTTTCGGGAGTCGACCTGACCCCATGCCGAATTTCAATTCCCAAATCAACACGAAATCCGATGAATTCAAAACCAATGCCAAATCGATGGCTGCATTGGTCGATGACCTTAATGCAGTGACCGCGAAAACCCTTGAAGGTGGCGGCGCAACGGCGCGGGAACGTCACTTGGCCCGGGGCAAAATGTTGCCCCGCCAACGTATCGATGCGCTGATCGACCCCGGGGCTCCGTTCCTGGAACTATCTCAGCTTGCGGCCCATGGGGTTTATGAGGAAGAGATACCGTCCGCGGGAATCATTACGGGGATCGGTCCGGTATCCGGCCGTGAATGCGTCATCGTCGCCAATGACGCTACGGTGAAAGGAGGAAGCTATTTCCCGCTAACGGTAAAGAAACATATCCGCGCCCAGGAAATCGCAAAGCAAAACAACTTACCCTGTATTTATCTGGTGGATTCAGGCGGCGCAAATCTGCCCATGCAGGATGAGGTCTTTCCCGACCGGGATCATTTCGGCCGGATATTTTTTAACCAGGCGAACTTATCCGCCGCCGGTATTCCCCAGATTGCAGCGGTCATGGGATCCTGTACCGCGGGTGGGGCCTATGTGCCCGCCATGTCCGACGAAAGCGTGATTGTCAAGGAACAGGGCACGATCTTCCTCGGCGGTCCCCCATTGGTCAAAGCCGCGACGGGCGAAGTGGTAACGGCGGAAGAACTTGGCGGCGCGGATCTCCATTCGCGAACGTCGGGCGTAACTGATCACTACGCCGAAAACGACGCCCATGCGCTTGCCATCGTCCGGCGCTGTATCGCAAACCTAAACCGGGTCAAAAATATCGACCTTGAACTTCGTGAAACACGCGACCCGGAACTCGACCCGAATGAAATTCTCGGTATCGTATCGCCGGATTATCGAAAGCCCTATGACGTGCGCGAAGTCATCGCCCGCATCGTGGACGGCAGTGAATTCGATGAGTTCAAGGCGCTATATGGAACGACCCTGGTTTGCGGTTTTGCGCATATCTTTGGTTATCCCGTCGGCATTCTCGCCAATAACGGCATCTTGTTCTCTGAGTCCGCGCAGAAAGGCGCGCATTTTATCGAGCTCTGCTGTCAGCGGGGTATTCCCCTCGTGTTTTTGCAAAACATCACCGGCTTTATGGTGGGCCAAAAATACGAAGCCGGCGGCATCGCCAAGGACGGCGCAAAGATGGTCACCGCCGTGGCGTGTGCGCGGGTTCCGAAATTTACCGTAATCATCGGCGGCAGCTTCGGCGCGGGAAATTACGGCATGTGCGGTCGGGGTTATGAGCCGCGCTTTCTGTATATGTGGCCCAATGCGCGCATATCGGTGATGGGCGGCGAGCAAGCCGCCAATGTGCTGGGGCAGATCAGGCGCGACGCCCTTGAGGCAAAAGGTGACCAATGGTCGAACGAAGACGAAGAATCCTTCAAGGCGCCGATCCGCGATCAATATGAGGTTCAAGGTCACCCATATTACGCGAGCGCCCGGTTATGGGACGACGGAGTCATCGCCCCCACCCAGACCAGAACCGTACTCGGCCTTTCGATCTCAGCAGCTCTGAACGCACCGATCGAAGAGACCAAATTCGGCGTGTTCAGAATGTGACGTGGCGCGGATGTTCACCAGCATTCTGATCGCCAATCGCGGTGAGATCGCGTGCCGCATTATCCACACCTGCCGTTTGATGGGAATCCGGTCGGTCGCCGTTCATTCCGAGCCGGATATCAGCGCCCGTCATGTATCAATGGCCGATGAAGCCATATCCATCGGCGGCGCCGCGGCGACGGACAGTTATTTAAATATTGCCGCGGTATTGGAAACTGCGAAGCAATCCCGAGTCGACGCCATTCATCCCGGATATGGATTTCTGTCGGAAAATGCAGAATTTGCCGAAGCCTGCGCGCAGGCAAACATTGTCTTTATCGGTCCGCCACCGGCGGCAATTCGCGCCATGGGCTCCAAAAGCGCCGCCAAGGCCCTGATGGAAGCCGCCGGCGTGCCAATCTTGCCCGGCTATCACGGCAACCAGCAGGATTTGGCGACTTTGCAAAAATCGGCCGAAGACATCGGTTATCCGATATTGGTGAAACCCGCCGCCGGTGGCGGCGGGCGCGGCATGCGGCTGGTCGAACGCCCGGCTGAGATGAACGCGGCGATTGGAAGCGCCAAGCGAGAGGCCATATCGTCTTTCGGCGATGGGCACTTGTTGATCGAAAAATACCTGGCGGCAACGCGCCATATTGAAGTTCAGGTATTTGCCGACCGGTCGGGCAATATCGTCCATTTTTTTGAACGTGACTGTTCAGTTCAGAGGCGGCACCAAAAAATTATTGAAGAAGCACCCGCTCCGGGACTTGACGATGATCAGAGACACGCGATGACCGCTGCCGCAATAGCGGCAACCCAGGCCGTCACATATGAAGGGGCGGGAACGGTCGAATTCCTGCTCGATCAAGACGGAGGGTTCTATTTCATGGAAATGAACACCCGGCTGCAGGTCGAACACCCGGTGACGGAAATGATTACGGGGGAAGATCTCGTCGAATGGCAGATTTTAGTGGCTTCGGGTCAGGATTTACCAAAACGCCAGGATCAAATCGCCATGAAGGGCCACGCAATTGAAGCGCGTCTTTATGCGGAAGACCCCACGCATGAATTTATTCCTTCGGTGGGCCATATTGAATACCTGCGCATGCCCGATGAAAGCGGCGGAATTAGGATCGATAGCGGCATTCGTGAAGGCGATGACGTCACGCCATATTACGATCCGATGGTCGCCAAAATTATTGCCCATGGCCCAAGTCGCGTTGATGCCTTGAAGAAACTCCAATCCGCAGTATCGGAGGTCCGTGTGGCGGGTCCCACGGTCAATGCGGCATTTTTGTTGAAATCTCTATCCCATGCGGAATTCGCCGTGGGGGGCGTCAATACAAGCTTTATTGATCAACAAATAGAAACACTCAATACAATCAATCAAGGCGGCGCCGAAGCTCGGCGGGCCCTTGGCGCAATCGCGGTCGCGCGCCACAGGGAACGTAATATAAAGATCGAGGCGGACGCTTTGTCCCCATGGCGCACGGCAAGAGGCTGGCGGATCAATCAGGCGCCGTCGGAATCCATCGTGTTGGTCGATGGAGATCAATATATCGCCGTCATTATTTCACGGGATGAGATATCAATTTCCGGGCAAACCAAACAGTTTTCAGTCCAGTTCAGGAACGACAACAATTTGACGGCGATCATTGACGGCGTTGAGTTGCAAGGGAACATCGTTATACATAACAGTTTCGTTACTATTTTCTGCAATGGCGAATCCAGTCGATTTCAAATATTCAATGTCCTGGAAAACGCGGAAGCCCACGCCGGAGACATCGGAGAAGAAATCCCGCTAGCGCCGATGCCGGGTATTGTCGTGTCGGTGCTGGTGGAAATCGGTGGCGATGTAGCCAAGGGCGACGCGTTGATGGTCATCGAGGCCATGAAAGTCGAACATACTATTAGAGCCGCCGTCGGTGGCGTGGTTGACGCAATTTATTATCAACCGGGAGACAGCGTCGATGAACGCGCCCAGCTGATCGCCATTACCCACAACGAGACATGAAAACTCATGTCACTGAAGCCGCCAGGATCAGCAGGACAACGATTTCCGTAATCGGTTGCGCGGCGACGACCAATTGGCCGCTGTCCAAATCCAATTGACGCCAAGCCGCATAAGACATACCAGCGCCACACAGGCATGCCCCGATAATTGCAGTGCCCGCGCCAAATGGCAGGGCAAGCAAAGACAATACAATTGCGAAAACCGCTGATACAAGCACGACGCCCGTCCCAGGACGATCGGATAGATCGGAAAATTCGTCATCGAAATCACTGGGGGTCGAATAGCCCACCACGACGACGGCGGAAAGGCTAAGCGCCAACGCGGCAACAAGCGCCGCCGCAACGTTTACCGCATCGCCGATTGCCGCCAATGCGCCGACCCTCGCACCAAGAGCTAATATGATGGTCAAGACACCGGCAATGCCCATCCCGCCGGAAGTCTCATATGCATTCGATCCGGATCGGCCGAATAATTCGGCCAGTCGATCCATCATTCCGGCAAATGCGCTTTCATGCATTGCGCCTGTAATGCCCAACAGGCATGCGATTGCAAGAACCGCCGCCAGTAATGGCGTCAGCCCCAAGCCCAGCGCGATGGCGTAGACCACGCCGCCAACCGCGCCAAGAAACGCGCCTATCACCGGATAGGCCCACTGGCTTCGCGCCGGCGGTCGATCCGCAGCCGTCTCGCGGGGCGCCGGAATCACCGTAATACGGCCCAGGCAAAGACTGAGATCTTTCAAATAGGTCAGAATTCGATCAATTAGATCATCGAATCTCATGACGTTGTTTACCTGCTTGGACGGCAGAATTAAGCCGGATTAAACAGTGAGTCCGCGAATCTGATTTGTTGTTGGGCTTCCTTGATCCGATCAGATGGCGGTGTAGAAATCCCCCAACGATCAACCCGCCCAGGTGGCCAGGTCCAGTCTTCCGGCTGGCCGGTTTTGTAATTGTCATCGACCTGTTCCACCTCCCCGGTATATTCGATAACCAAATCGTCCGGGCCCACGAAATAGGCGAATACATTGCTGCCGGGCCCATGTCGGCCAACGCCCCATTCAATCGCATACCCTTCATCGGACATCCGCCCGGCGCCCCGCATGACTGAATCCAGATCGGGCATTTCATAGGCAATGTGGTTAAGAGTTGACGCTTCACCATGGGCAAAGGCCACACTGTGGTGGTCCGAATTGCATCGAACGAAATTCATAATTCTGGTTCGATCCGAAAGCTTAAACCCAAGAACGTCCGCGAAAAATTCCGTCGACTGCTCTACTTCCGCCGAATTGAAAACCGCGTGAGCAAGCTTACGGGGTCTGACGGCGACATCATCTGATTCCGCCTGCCCACTATCGCCCGAAATGATCCTGAGCACGCGCCCTTCGCGATCTTTCAATGAAAACCCGTAACCGCCGCCAGGCTCTGTTATCGCGGTTGGCGCCTGCAGATCCGTGATGCCAAAGCCTTTTGCCTTTTCATATAGACCGTCCACCTCTGACTTGTTGCTAGCGGCCAGGTTGACGCGTAATAGTTCCGCGCGCGCAGCGGGATGCAGGGCAAGAATATGGTGATAGGATCCGGTCCCGCGCAGATAAACCGAACCGCCGCCGGTCACCACCGGGTCCAGCCCCCAGGTATCCGAGTAAAATTTCGCGTTGGCACTCACATCGGGAACGCCAATATCAACGCTCCGTAGCGCGGTTACTTTCGGTTCTGCCATCCGCTTCATCCTTCAATTATAGGTCGTTCGCGCGATAAACACCGGCCTCGACGGTCTAATTATGCCAAATTGTTGGCCCAATTTGTAGCTTGAAGCACTCATAAACGGCCAAATTCAAACCATTTCATCGAACGTCAACGAAAAAGCAACCATATTTTGCGCAAATTGACTCTAATCGCGCACCGGAATTCTTAGAGCCAATGAAAATAGCTGATCGGCATTGGTACAAAGAAATACACACCGATCGCAAGCATGCCGGCGCGACGATTGAGGTGGTCCGACATTGTTGGACAGTTTGGCAGCGTTGCTAAGGTGTATTCCGTTCTTCGACCAAGCTGCCAATACCCTGTTTATCACACCCCGCCGTTGTTGTTGAGCCGGTGGAGATGTGGGTAAGCCGTCAGGCTTATCCATCATATCCACGGGCCGGTCGCAACCATACGCCTCGGCCGGTGTCCGACCGGCCAGGGCGGAATGGGGCCGCTCGGCATTGTAGAATTCGATCCATTCGCCGATGACCCTTTCCGCCCTGAAGCCG
>JAYZAW010000071.1:0-3712 GCA_036339495.1 Pseudomonadota bacterium
AACAGAACATCGAACACCACGGCCGCGGCGCGGCGGTCACGCAGGCGGTCGATCAGCTCCGCGATCCGGGTGCACGGCCACTGCAATTGGTTGAGCCGTTCCAGGCTGGCGTCGTCGACATCGATTATGCGGACCGGCGCATCGGTCCAGACCCGCGGCGCGCGCGGCTGGAATTCGTCGAAAGTGACCAGCCGCATGCGCTGGATCGGCGTCGGGTCCAAAATCCGGATGGCGACCGCCAGGGCAAGCAGCGCCAGCGGCAGCAGACCCCATAGCCGGCCCAACCTCATGATGCATTTCTGATCGGTCGCGCGTTCATCCCGACATTATGACTTCGCAAGTGCTTCGGGTTGGTTAAGAAGAGATTGACCGGGCTTTGTATCGGCGATCCTTGGTATTTTTGCCCCGCCCGGTTAGGATTCATGCGCCGAGGACGCCGCCGCCCGCAGGGAGCAAGCGCGATGAAAATTTATTTCTTCCACCTGATGCCCTATGGGGATCTGGATATGGGACACCGCGAATTTCATAACTCGGTGTGGCTCAAACTGCCGAACAGCTATTTCGATCCGAAAATCGGCCATGATCTCTATAACCGCTATCTCGATGAGCTCGAACTCGCCGCCGAGCTCGGCTTCGACGGCGTGGCGGTCAATGAACATCACCAGAATGCCTATGGGCTGATGCCGTCGCCCATCGTCATGGCGTCGGCCCTGGCGCGGCGCACCGGCGACGCCAAGATCGCGATCCTGGGCAATGCATTCTGTCTGCGCGAGCACCCGCTGACGCTCGCCGAGGAACACGCGATGATCGATTGCATCACCGGCGGACGGCTGATTTCCGGCTTCGTGCGCGGCATTGGCGCGGAATATTTCGCCATGGGGGTGAACCCGGCCAAATCGCGCGAACGGCACGAAGAAGCCCATGATCTGGTGGTGCGCGCCTGGACCGAAACCGGGCCGTTCGCCTTCGAAGGCAAGCATTATCATTTCGAGTACGTCAATGTCTGGCCGCGCCCGTACCAGAAACCGCACCCGCCGATCTGGTGTCCGTCCATGGGCAGCATGGAAACCATCGAGTGGGCGGTTCATCCGGACCGAAAGTACGTGTATCTGCACGCATTCACGCCGTTCGATTCGACTTTGAAATTTCACAACGTATTTCGCGGGCTGGCGCGGAACCGGCACGGCTATGAGGCGTCATCGGATCAGCTCGGCTGGTGCCTGCCGGTCTATGTCGGCGAGACCGACGAGGCGGCGCATCGGGAGGCCAAACCCCATTTCGAGGCCATGTTCAATGTCTTCCTGCCGAAGATCTCGCTTGCCATGTTTTCCCCGCCCGGTTACGTGACCACGGAATCCTACCGGCGGTTTGTGGGCCACAATAAAAGTGTGCGCGGCGAGATCACCTTCGAGGAATTGCTCGAGCGCGGCATCGTGATCTGCGGCGGCCCCGACACGGTCAGACGCAAAATCACCGACGCCCATCGGCAAGCCGGTTTCCAGCATTTCCTTTGTCTGCTGCAATTCGGCACCCTGCCGGCGGACCTCACTGAAAACAGCCTGCGCCTGTTCGCCGGCGAGGTCATGCCGGCGCTGCAACACTTGTCGGACAAAGAATATCAGGGGTTCGACCCCGCGGAGGCAATGGCCATATGACCGATCACCCGCTCAAGGTTCATATGTTTCATCTGATGCCCTACGCCGATCTCGATATGGGCTATCGTGAACAATACAATTCGGTCTGGCTGACCCTGCCGAACAGCTATTTCGACCCGGAAAAAGGCCACGCGCTGTACAACAGATATCTCGATGAACTGGAACTCGGGGCCGAACTCGGCTTCGACGGCATTTGCGTCAATGAACATCACCAGAACGCCTACGGGCTGATGCCGTCGCCGGTGGTGATGGCGTCGGCGCTGGCGCGGCGCACCCGCGATGTCAAAATCGCCATTCTCGGCAATGCGTTCTGCCTGCGCGAACACCCGCTGACGCTGGCCGAGGAACACGCGATGATCGATTGCATCACCGGCGGCCGGCTTATCACCGGTTTTGTGCGCGGCGTGGGGAGTGAATATTTTTCAATGGGCGTCAACCCGTCGTTCTCGTTGGAACGCCACCAGGAAGCCCATGATCTGGTGATCCGGGCCTGGACCGAAACCGGACCGTTCGCGTTCGAGGGCAAGCATTATCATTTCGAGTACGTCAATGTCTGGCCGCGCCCGCACCAAAAACCGCACCCGCCGATCTGGTGCCCGTCCCAGGGCAGCGTGGAAACCATCGAATGGGCCGCCCATCCCGACCGCAAATATACCTATCTGCAGGCCTACAGCCCGTTCGAATCTGTACAGCGCTATCTCGACCTCTATCGCGAGTCGGCGGAACGGCTTTACGGTTATACCGCGTCGTCGGAACAAATCGCCTGGAGCACGCCGCTCTATGTCGGTGAAACCGATGAGGCCGCGATCGCCGAGGCCGGCCGCCATATGGAATCATTGTTCAACACATTCCTGCCGAAGATTTCCCAGATGATGTTTTTTCCACCAGGCTATATGTCGGCCGGTTCCATGAAAAACATTTTCGCCCATAAGCGGGCGTCGCGCGGCGGCCAGACCATTCAAGACATGATCGACCGGGGCATCGTGATTTGCGGCGGTCCCGACACGGTGCGCAAAACCATCGCGGACCGGCACCGCCGCGCCGGGTTCCAGAACCTGGTTTGCATGATGCAGTTCGGGACCCTGCCGGCGGATCTCACGGAAAAAAGCATCCGGCTGTTTACGTCGGAAGTCCTGCCCGGCATTCGTGGCCTTGATGAGCAAAACTATCGCGGCTTCGAACGCGCGACCCTGGCGGCCCTATAAAACATGGCCGATCAGGGACTAAATCCGGAACATTTCGTACGCGAAGACACGGCCGGCGACCGGCGTTTCTATGACACGCCGCGGCTGGTGACCCATATCGACGAAGCGGCCTGCGCCGTCCTGGCGGAATATTACGGCCGGTTATTGCCGGACGGGGGCGAAATCCTCGATCTGATGTCGAGTTGTGTGTCCCATTTGCCGGTCGAGGTCGATTATCATGGCGTCGTCGGGCTTGGCATGAATGAAGTCGAACTCATGACCAACCCGCAGCTTACCTCCGCCGTGATCGCCGATCTCAATCAGAATCCGACGCTGCCGTTTGCGGACGCCGCGTTCGATGGCTGCGTGATTTCGGTGTCGATCCAATATCTGATCCAGCCGATCGCCATTTTCAGTGAAATTGCCCGAGTACTCCGGCCGGGCGCGCCCTGCGCGGTCACATTTTCAAACCGGATGTTCCCGACCAAGGCGATCGCGGTATGGCGCGCCCTCGGCGATGAGGATCACGCCCGTCTTGTCGGATATTATTTTACCGAAGCCGGCGGTTTCGAAGAGCCGGTATTTGAGGACATCTCGCCGTTCCCGGGCGAAACGGATCCGCTGTTCTCCGTGCTGGCGGAGCGGATTTCCTGAAGGGCCTTATTGTATTTTTAGGCGCTGCCCAGCGTCAGCATGAGGCCCAACACAAACACGTATCCGGTCACCAGATACATGACGTGTTTTGAAGAAGACCGTGCAATTGCGCGAACCGCTTTGTTTAACATCCCAATACCCCTTACTACGCATACTCGAGCTTTTGATCGCTCTGATATTCGGGAATTTACTGGTATGTTTAGTAAAAAAAAGTAATGA
>JAYZAW010000072.1:0-4844 GCA_036339495.1 Pseudomonadota bacterium
CCTCACCCTCCCACGCCGCTATCGCGACGCGGGCCCCCTCCCTCTCCCGCAAGGGGAGAGGGGAAAATCGGCGGCTCGCCCGGTTCTATTTAATTTCCACATTACCACTAGTTGGGCGAAAAACCGGGGTGCGGCTTGGACTCGAGTGTGCCGAAGCATTCTTCGGCAAACAATTCCTCCAGCTCCACTTTCCGGGTCGCGAGACCCTGATGCACCGAATAGTCGATCATGGTTTCCAAAATTTTACGGTTTGGATCGATGCCGTAGATGAACGGATCCTGGCCGCCGAACGTTTCTTCGATCTCGTCGAGATCGTCGGCCAGCCAGGGCAGCGACACCGTCAAAGAGCCGGTGGAAATAAAGCGCTGACGGGCGCGCCGCTTGACGTTTTCATAGGCCTCGTACAGGCTCATGGCGACCCACCGGTTGGCTTCATAGATTTCACGCCGGATCACCACCGTGTGCATGATCGGGAAAAATCCGGTGCGCTTGAAATAATCCTTTTCGACCTCGCGGAAATTGGGAAACAGGCGTTTGACCTTATCCTCGCCCGCCACGAACGAACCCGGCCGAGCCGGCGAGAACAAAGCGTCGATATCGCCGGCGTCCAACATTTCCTCTAGATAACGATGTTCCGGAATGATGGTCAGCTCCACGTCGTCGGGCAGATCGAGCTCGGCGCGTTCCTCATAGCCGGGCGACCACAATCCGCCGGTGAACCAGTGCATGTCCGACGGTTTCACGCCGTAGTCATGTTCCAGCACGGCGCGTATCCACAGCGCCGCCGTCATTTGATATTCGGGCACGCCGATGCGCTTGCCTTTCAGGTCTTTGGGTTTGTCGATCCCGGCCCTGGTGTTGATCCACAGATAGCCGTGGCGAAAATTGCGCGACGGAAAGATCGGTATGGCCACAAAACGGCGGTCGCCCCGCGCATAAAGCGCGGTATAGGTCGACATGGAGAATTCCGAAACTTCGAATTCGGCGAACTGCGCCGTACGGCGGAACAATTCGCCGGGCGGAACGATCAGATAGTTGAGATCGATCCCGGTTGGCGAAACCGAACCGTCCAGCAAGCCCCTCGAACGGTCCCAGTAATCCAGCCCCGCGCAGGTCAATCGCAATTTATTCATGGCAGATTTCCTTTTAGCTTTTGCCGCCGAACGCCTCGGCGTTGTTCGACACATATGATGCATAGTCATGTGGTTCACGGCCGGTGATCCGATGAAAATCGTCGGTCAGTTCGATCAGCCTTTCCTCGCTCAGCAATTGACCGATGCCCAGAAAATGTTCCCGCATCCAGTCCGGAATGCCCATCCTGGCCATGTTTGCAATGGCGGTCTCCCTTGGGACGAAAGCATACTCAATCTCGCGCCCCAGCACGCGGCTGAAGATATTGATGGCTTCACCGAGCGAATGCCTGACGCCGGTCAGCGTATAGGTTTTGCCGTCATGGCCGTCTTCCGTCAACGCAGCCGCCGCACAGGCCGCGATATCCCGCGTGTCGATCATGCTGACCTGCGCATCCGGCGGGACCGGCATGTCGAGCCTGTGTTCGGTGGCGACCCGCACGCGCTGGGACAGCGAATTCTGCATCAGAAATGTCGGGCGCAGGATCGTCCAGTTCAGCCCGCTTTTCCGAAGCGCCTGCTCCACGGCCAGATGCTGACGTCCGACCGGAGTTGGGCTGTTCGCGTCGATCATTGGTTCGGCCGCCGATAATTTGACGATTCCAAACACGCCCGACCGCTTCGCGGCTTCGATGGCGTTGATCTCCAGCCGGGCAAGATCCGGATTCAATCCACAGACTAGAAAAACCTTGTCGAGACCTTCGAACGCCGCAACGAGACCGTCGATGTCGGACAGGTCGCCCGGCGTCAAGGCGACATCGTCGCCAAGTATCTCGGCCGCCGCCGCCGGGTCGCGCACGATGCACTTGAAGGGAGCGCCTTTTTCGCGGAGCGCCTTGAAAACCTCCCCGCCGATTTTGCCTGTGCCGCCGAATACGCCGATCATCATCCATTCTCTCTAATTAGAGCCCGTGAAAAACATGCCGACGATATATCGGTACCTGTTAAAAATAATCATGAACCGGACGTCGTTGCTGGTCAATCGCGATTTTGTCAGTCATAATTCTCAAGTTATATCGGCGCCTATTGAATTTCTGCAAGTGGCGCCGGGCTCCGGCATTCGGAGAGGGTTTCATTCTGGGAGGAATAATCATGACGACAAAACTTCACGACAAATCGATTGGGATAGCGGCTATTGCGGGCGCTGCCGCGCTATCGTTCGTTTTTGCCACCGGTTCGGCAATGGCCGCCGACCTGCCCGCATCGGTGAAAGCGCTGGTGCCGGCGGCGGAAAAGCAGGGCTCGCTGCTGGTTTGGGGCACGACGCTGAACCCGCGTCAGATCGCGGCAATGAAAAAAGACTTCAACGCCTATTACGGGACCAGCATCGATTTGACCCATAAGGGCGGCCGCCAGGATATCAAGGCCAAGCAGATGGCGTTCGCTTTCAAGAAGGGCGTGCCCACGGGGGTCGATGTGTTCTGGACGCCGGTTCCCAAATCGCTGATCGACGCGAATGCCCTGACGGCGGTGGATTGGGCCAAGGAATTCGGCATCGAAAAATCGCTTCAGATGGGCAAGTACGGGATCAAGACCCATCATTCGACGTCGCTGTTCATGACGCTGAATACGGATCTGGTCAAAGCCGGCGAGGGCCCGAAGAATTACCAGGGGCTGCTGAACCCGAAATGGAAGGGCAAAATCGCAATTCCGCGCTCGCCGTTCCCGTGGTTCCTGTTCGCCTATGCCTATGGCGTGGAGACCGCGACAAAGACACTGACCGGGCTGCTCGCCAACCAGAAGGTTAAGCTGCTGCCGCGTTACCACGATGTGCGCGCCCGCGTCGTTTCGGGCGAGTTCGCCATCGGCATGGCGACCGACTCTTTCAATGATATCGCCAAGGGCGCGCCGGTGCGGCACGCCAATCTCGATGCGGTCGTGGTCAATTCGGCGGGCGGTTTTATTCTCGCCGACAGCAAAAACCAGGCCGCCGGGAAGCTCTGGGGAAATTGGGCGGTGTCGCCGGAAGGCCAGAAAACCCTGGAACGGGTGCGCGGCTATTCACTGGTCAGCACCAAGACCTCCAAGCTGTACAAATACACCAAGAACCGCAAGGTGTACCGGGTGCCGCTCGACTGGCGCATGAAAAACCAGCGCCGGCTGGTGGTCAAATACGCCAAGATCATCAAGGCGTCGCGCGGGACCAGGTAGAACTTCCTTGGTTAAACCGGTTCCGGCCAGGCCGGAACCGAACTCATGAAAAGGGGGTCCGTGTTGAGCGGCATTCGACATAACACCGGCGGCAAATTCGACAGATGCGAGATCGATATGCCGACCGGGCCGCTCAGCTACTTTGTGGGAGGGGACGGGCCCCCTTTTCTTCACGTTCACGGCGCCGGCGGGTTGCGCGTCAGCAGCGCCCTGCAGGAACTGACCGAGACCCACCGGGTTTTCATGCCACTCGTCCCCGGGTTCGACGACACCCCGGCCCATGAGGACCTGAATTCATTTCCCGAACTGGCCGATATGCTGGCCGATTTCGCCGATACCCATATCGGAACGCCGTGCCCGATCAACGGCCACGCCATGGGCGGCCGGCTGGTGATCTGGACCGCCATTCTGCACGGCGACAAGGCGGGTAAGGTTATCTGCCAGTGTCCGTCCGGGCTGCGCACCCAAGACCGCACCATCACCGACGCGCAATATACCGCCCGCGTGGTGACCCACGCCGACCGGGTGCCGGACGAAAACCGCTCGCCCGAGGTGGTCGCCGCCAACCGCACCGCCGGGCACCGCTATCACACCCCCGGCAAGGGCATCGTCCAGTCCCAGTTCCGCGATCAGGACATGATCGACCGGCTCGGCGAAATCACCTGTGAGTTGCTGATTTTGCAGGGTGCGCTGGACGGCGTGCTGGCGCCCGACAGCGTCGAATTCCTGGCCGAACAAGTCCCGAGCGCGCGCCTGGTTTTCGTCGAGGACGCCGGGCATCTCATCGAAATCGACAACCGCGCGGGTTTCCTTGGATTGGTGCGGAATTTCCTGGCTTAAACCATATTTCGATCATAAAATCGGTTGCTTTTTGACACGGGTGGACTGCCATGACTGAACCGGATCCGTGGTGGGTGAACGGCATCCTCTACGAAACTGCACCTGTCAGCTTTTGTGTCCCGCGCATGTATCCTTCAAACAGGCCTGCAAAGGTGAAATGTGTTTGGGCTATTGGGGCGTCCACGTGAACAAGAGACGGTTTGGAAAACTCGTCCTGGATCAACAGAACGCCGTGGTTCTGTACGAATCCCCTCCCAAGATGCACGAAGGGGATCGGGTCATGAAGCTTTATCTGGACGACTCGGTTGACGGGGATCAATCCGCCGCGTTGGAGCAAATCCTCGGGGGCGGGGTCGGCGGCCCCTGGAACATCCTCTCGCAATTCGTCGCCACTTGGGTCGAGTCCGAAAAGGCGCCGATCCGGTTTGAAAAATACAGGCTTGCACAAGCGTATACATATCGATGGCGTGCTCGAAAGCCTGATAGATGACGTGGAGAGCAAGCGGACCGGGCAAACCACAACGTTGGGCAATCTCTTCAACGTGATACACTCGGCCGCCCAATATCTTGCGACCGGATTCTCCACGGTCACGGACCCAAGGTTCACGTGGTCCACGAAGGAAAAACATGCGTTGTGGTCGTAGTTTTCCTGGACCGTCCCCTAGGCTCAGGACTCAAAACCAGTAAATTTAGATGGCAGAGATTGCGACGGCACCGATGAAT
>JAYZAW010000073.1:0-4133 GCA_036339495.1 Pseudomonadota bacterium
GCGTCGACTTGGCGCTGACAGCGCGCACCCTCGGCCCGCTCGAGGAAATCGCGAAGTAGATCGCAGGCGAGACCGGCCGCAAGGTCGTCGCCTTTGCCTGTGACGCGTTGAACCGCAAGGCAGTGGACGAAACGGTCAATCAGGCGGCCGACGCGCTGGGCGGGCTGAATATCCTAATCAACAGCGCGGCGGCGCCGGGCGGATCACCGGGCGCGGTCGGGCGGATTGAGACGATCGTCGATGAAGACTTTCTGAGCGATTTCGACACGAAATACATGGGCGCCCTGCGTCTCACCCGGGCCGCCATCCCGCACTTGAAGAAGGCGGGTTGGGGCCGCATCATCACGATCAGCGGCTCAACGCCCGTACGCCGGGCAATCTGACCAGCGGCGCGCGCAATACCTCACTGGTACATTTCACGCGGACGCTGGCGCTGCAACTCGGACGGGACGGCATTACCGTGAATTGCATTCATCCCGATGCCACCCGAACCGAACGCAGGGTCGCCCAGCTGGCCGAACGGTCCAAGAAACTCGGCCTCCCGCCCAAGGAAATTGAAAGGCGGGACTATGCCGAAGGCGCCCCCGGCGGCAACGCCATCGGGCGCATGGTGGATCCCTCGGAAATCGCCTATGTCGCGGTTTTCCTGGCCTCCAATCAGGCGCGCGCCTTGACGGGCGAGCTGTTGGTCCCGAACGGTGGCGCCGGAAACGCGGTATATTACTGATGTAAACAGACGTCTGGATGACTGGAGCTGGGGTAAGTGACGCTTGCCCGGCCCTTTCCAACAGTTGATTGGAATTTCGTTCAAATTCCAAAATGTTTTAAGCCTAAAACATTTTGACTCTGCTTCACAAAAGGTTTAGGTGTAAACTAATTTGGCGCGGGAGCAGTTGAGGAGGGTTTGTCATGAAAATCGAGGTGATCGGCGGTGGGCCGGCGGGACTTTACTATTCCCTGTTGATGAAAAGGCACGACTCGTCCCACGAAATCACGATTTACGAGCTCAACCGGCATGACGACACGTTCGGGTTCGGTGTGGTGTTTTCGGCCGAGACCCTGGGCCATTTCCGCGATTACGACGACGTCACCTATGACCGGATGCGCGAGACCTTTGCCTATTGGGACGATATTCAAACCTATTTCAAGGGCGAGAAAATCACCACCCGCGGCAATGGATTTTGCGGTATGTCGCGTAAGGAACTGCTACTGATTCTGCAGGACCGATGCCGCGAACTCGGCGTCGTGATGCATTTTGAAACCGACATCACCTCGCTCGATCAGATCGCCCGTGATGCCGATCTGATTGTTGCCGCCAACGGCATAAACAGCTGGATCCGGGACGCCTATGCCGACAGCTTCAGGCCGAGCACCGACTGGCGGCCCAACAAATTCGTCTGGCTCGGCAGCACCAAGCCGCTCGACGCCTTCACCTTCGATTTCCGCGAGAACGATTCCGGCATCTGGAACCTGCACGCCTATCAATATAACGACGAAATGGCGACCATGATCATCGAGACGACCGGCGAGACATGGCAAAAGGCCGGGCTGGAAGATGCGACCGAGGACGAGACCGTGGCCTATTGCACCGAGCTTTATAAGGATCTGCTCGACGGTCATCCGCTGATCAAGAACCGGTCGCTGTGGCGCAACTTTCCGACCATCAAGCTGGAAAGCTTCGTCCACGACAACATGGTGATCGTGGGCGACGCCGCCCACACGGCGCATTTCTCCATCGGGTCGGGCACCAAGCTCGCCATGGAAGACGCTATCGCGCTGTATGAGGAATCCATCGCCCACGACAACGTCAAGGACACGCTGGCGGGCTATGACGCCAACCGGCATGACGAGGTCGGGCGCATCGTGCACGCCGCCGAGGTCTCGCTGGTCTGGTTCGAAAAGCTGCGGCGCTACTGGGACATGGATCCGACCCAGTTCGCTTTTAGCCTGATGTCGCGCTCCAAGGCGATCACCTATGACAATCTCCGGCTGCGCGACGGCGACTTCATCGACCAGGTCGATGCCTGGTTTTCGAAAGACGTGGCGGAAAAATTCCCAGATATTTTGGGCGCGCCCGAGCTGGCGAAAAATCCCGCGCCGCCGATGTTCGCCCCGTTCCAGCTGCGCAACATGCGGCTCGCCAACCGGGTGGTGGTCGCGCCGATGTGCCAGTACTGCGCCGAGGACGGCATGCCCGGCGAATGGCATCATGTGCATTTGACCAGCCGCGCCATGGGCGGCGCCGGTCTGGTGATGACCGAAATGAGCTGCATCTCGGAAGACGCCCGCATCACACCGGGCTGCGTCGGTATCTGGTCCGACGAGCAGGCGGCGGCGTGGAAACGCACGATAGATTTCATCCACGAACAGACCCCGTCGAAAATCGCCATGCAGATCGGCCATGCCGGGCGCAAGGGCGCGACCCAGCTGGCCTGGGAAGGCATCGACCAGCCGCTCGAGTCCGGTGGGTGGGACATCATCGCCCCGTCGTCTTTGCCCTATCTGGTGAATTCGCAGGTTCCGCGCGAAATGACCCGCGATGACATGGACCGGGTGAAAGCCGATTTCATCGCCGCCTTCAAGCGCGCCGCCGAGATCGGCATCGACATGGCGGAACTGCATGGCGCCCACGGCTATCTGCTGGCAGGCTTCCTGTCGCCGGCCACCAACAAGCGCAACGACGAATATGGCGGATCATTGGAGAACCGGCTGCGCTACCCGCTCGAGGTATTCGAAGCCTGCCGCGAAATCTGGCCCGCCGAGCGCCCCATGTCGGTGCGTATCTCGGCCCATGACTGGGTGCCCGGCGGCACCACGGGCGACGACGCGCTGGAAATCGCGCGCGCCTTCAAAGCCCATGGCTGCGATCTGGTCAATGTCTCGACCGGCCAGACCGACTCCGCCGAACAGCCGGTCTATGGCCGCATGTTCCAGACGCCGTTTTCTGAACAGATCCGTCTCGAGGCCGATATCCCGACCATCGTCGCCGGCAATATCTTCACCTGGGACCAGGTCAACACCATCGTGGCGTCGGGCCGGTCCGACCTGGTCGCCCTGGCGCGGGCGCATTTGTACAACCCGTACTTCACCCAGCATGCCGCCGCCCATTACGGCTATGAAGGCATGCCCTGGCCCGACCAGTACGGCTCGGCGAAATTCGCCGCCTTCCGACAGTTCGAACGGGAACGGCTCGCAATCGATGAACTGCGCGAGGCTGCCAAGCCCGAATCGCAACGCGCCGCGCGCTCCTTCATGGCCAAATCCGCCCAGACCCGCGCCTCCGAATTCGAAATGCAGGGCGCGGCCGTCGGCGCGGCAGCGGTCGCGGACGCCAAGCGGCGGGAATAGGGCGTTCAGCTTATCACGATTTTTCGGCGAGGATCATGTATTCGACGATCCGGCCTTCCACGGCCATGCGGCCCATATTTCACTGTCTTTCCGGCATATCGTCGCCCATGGCAACGTAGCTTGCCGTCAGGGGTAGTTCGCCGCGTTCCGCGCGCGCCTGCATATCCTTTCGAAACGCCAGAATGACCTCATCCAGATCGACCTGCCGGATAACGCACAATCCGCCGCTTTCCAGCGTGGCGCACATGTCATCCTGGGTCACCAGGAAGCTGGACGATGCGTCCCGCGCCCAGGGCAGGAGAAATGACGGTTCGCCCGCGGACCCCGCCCGAGACCCAGCTGGCCGCGCTGATCGGATGCACCAGCCGGATATCCCACAAAATCGCCGCCAAGCACGGCGTGGAAATTCAGGACATGGCGGTCGATCTGGAAGCCCATTTCGACCGCAAGGGCGTCAATCTCGAAGTCGAAATCGATGTGCCGATCATCGCCATCACGCTGAACATTGACATGACCACCGACGCGCCGGACGACGCGGTGGAGACAATAAAATCCGATCTCCGAAAATTCTGCCCGATCTCGAAAATCATCCGCGCGTCGGGAACCGAGATCACCGAATTTTGGACGGTCCAACGACCGATATGAATTGAGATGCTTGCGATTCTCCCTCGCCCCTTGCGGGAGAGGGGGACCCACCGCGCAGCGGTGGGAGGTGAGGGGGAGACCGCCGGCAAGAGCCTTTCTTGACGCGCGGACGCACTTACCCCTCATCCTCCCAGGACGCT
>JAYZAW010000074.1:0-9979 GCA_036339495.1 Pseudomonadota bacterium
GGTCCGATATAGCGATGCATTGCATCAAGCGGCACCGCGCCGACGTCATGCATCAGATTGCCGCGGAATAAAAGGCTAAGCAGCCAGGTTCAGCAGACAGAAGTTTTATTCGGAGGCGCTCGCCCGCGGGGTGACGCATGCCTTCGAACCGGACTCGGCATCGCCGCAAAGGCGCAACGCCCAGGCATCCTTGACGCCGTTCGACCGAAGGCGACGAAGCTCGGTTGTGTAGTCCTTTTCATCCAGAGGCGCGGTCACGACCCGGTACATCCTGGCCGCTCCGACCCGGCTCGGCACGATCGACACTTTCCTGTCGCGCCATTTCAGCGCCGCCCGGGATGCGTTTGCGCGATTGCCGAAACTGCCAAGCACCAAGACGCGGGGGTTCGCCAATTTCACGGCTTTCGGGCCGGCAGCGGGCGCGATATTTGCGACCCGACGGGCCGCGGAGATCGTTTCCGGCGATTCTTCCGGCGGGTTCCACCCGGAATTCACGCGCGCATAAGAGGCATTGGGTTCGGATTTAGACTTGCCCCCGGAGCGCCGCTTTGCGACCGCGTAGCCGAATGCGCCGTCCATGCGCATCCCGAATGCCGCCGGCAGCGCGTCGCCCGGCGCCTCGGATGATGTCGTCATAGCCGGTCACCAAACCATCAAGATAATTCGGCACAACGACCGGATCGCTGGAAATGGTCTGGATCAGGTCCGCGCCATGGGGTCCGCCAAGCGGCTCCTGCTGGCCGACGATTTCCTGGCTATCGCGCCATGCTTCCGCCTTCGCGATCAGCGTATTCTTTTCGCCGGGCAATAGGTCGCGGCAGACCGATTGTTCATTGACGACCCGCCAAACCTTGCAATCCTGTTTCATCGCGACGGACAAGGCATGATCGCTAACCGTCTTGCCCGTGGAAAACAACGACATCCCGTCCAAAGCATAGGAAATAATCGTAATCGCCGGCGGCAACCCGCAACCGGTAAGTACGAGCGGAAACAACACCGCAAGTACTTGTTTTTTCATAAAAACCCCCAATGGTCCCCAAACCACTAGGTAGTAGTGTTAACCTGTTCTTAACCAAAAGAAAAGCGGAGATATCCACAGGCGCGGATACCACATGGCGAAAAGTCCGGCGAAATTATCAGGCTTTACTGTCCGTCTTCGCCGGCGGCAGGGCGATGCGGAGCGACAGTTCGCGCAGCCGGTCATTGTCGACCGGGGCCGGCGCCTGCATCATGAGATCCTGCGCCTGCTGGTTCATGGGGAACAGGGTCACCTCGCGGATATTGGGCTCGTCGGCGATCAGCATCACCATGCGGTCGATGCCGGGAGCCGACCCGCCATGGGGCGGCGCGCCGAATTTCAAGGCGTTCAGCATGCCGCCGAACCGGGCCTCGACCTCGTCCGCGCCATAGCCGGCAATCTCGAACGCCTTGTACATGATATCGGGTCGGTGATTACGGATCGCACCGCTCGACAGTTCCACCCCGTTGCACACGATATCGTATTGATAGGCGTTGATGGACAGCGGGTCCTGGCTCTCCAGCGCTTCCAGCCCGCCCTGGGGCATGGAAAACGGGTTGTGGCTGAACTCGATCTTTCCGGTTTGCTCGTCCTTTTCGAACATCGGGTAATCGACGATCCAGCAAAACTCGAACTTACCGTCTTCGATCAGCGACAATTCGCCGCCGATTCGGTCGCGCGCCAACCCCGCCAGCCGCGCCGCCGCCGGCGCCGGGTCGCAGGCGAAAAAGACCGCGTCGCCATCGCCGACTCCGGCCGTGTCGCGCAGCTGTTGCTGGCGGTCCGCGTCCAAGAACTTGGCGATCGGGCCCTTACCCTCGCCCTCTCCGAAGATGATATAGCCGAGCCCGCCGGCCCCTTCGGAACGCGCCCAGTCGTTCAGCTTGTCAAAAAAGCTGCGCGGCCGCGCCGCCGCGCTGGGTGCCGGAATGGCGCGCACCACGGCGCCTTTCTTGATGGCGCCGGCGAATATCTTGAAATCCGTGCCGTCCCAGATGTCGGTCACATCCGAAATCTCAATCGGATTGCGCAAATCCGGTTTGTCGGATCCGTATTTCAGCATGGAGTCCTCAAACGGAATGCGCGGGAACGGCATCGGCGAAACCTGGCGGCCATCGGCAAACTCCTCGAACACGCCGTGCAGAACCGGCTCGATGGCGTCGAACACATCGTCCTGGGTCACGAAGGACATTTCGATATCGAGTTGATAGAACTCACCGGGCGAGCGGTCGGCGCGCGCGTCTTCATCGCGGAAACAAGGCGCGATCTGAAAATAGCGATCGAACCCGGCCACCATGATGAGCTGCTTGAATTGCTGCGGCGCTTGCGGCAGGGCATAGAATTCGCCCGGGTGCAGACGGCTCGGCACCAGAAAATCGCGCGCGCCCTCGGGCGAGGTCGACGTCAGGATCGGAGTCTGGAATTCCATGAATCCGGACTCCGTCATGCGGCGGCGAATGCTGCTGATGACGGCGCTGCGCAACATTATATTGCGGTGGACCTTTTCGCGGCGCAGATCGAGGAACCGGTATTTCAGCCGAATCTCCTCGCCGTAATCCCGGTCGCTATTGACCTCGAGCGGCAGAGGGTCGGCTTCCGACTGGACCGCCAAATTCCCAATCGACAGTTCGACTTCACCCGTCGGCATGTCGGGATTGATGGTTTCGTAGTCGCGCGGCACCACATTGCCGGACACCGTGATCACGGCTTCGAGGCGCAATGCCTCAAGCTCCGGGAATTTGGGGCTCGACGATTCGATCACGCATTGGGTGATTCCGAAATGATCCCGCAGATCGATGAACAGCAGATTCCCGTGATCCCGTTTGCGGTGAACCCAGCCCGAGAGCCGGGCCGCGCTTCCCGCGTCGGCGATCCGGAGTTGTCCACAATTATGGGTGCGAAAAACATGCATGGCCGGTAATTCTTCAGTTTTAATTGCGGCGCACAAGCGCATGGAAAGGTGTGTTTTGTCAAGGAATTCAACAATCCTTGAGCCGAAATCCCGAAAATTCCCCGATGCGCTTTCGTGAGCGCGGGAATGCGTGTATAGGACAGTAATGGATCCGATCATCGATACCGCCGAGTTAGCGGCTTTTTGCAAACGCGCGGCCAATTCGAAATTCATCACGGTCGATACCGAATTTATCCGCGACAAGACTTATTGGCCGCGGCTTTGTCTGGTGCAGGTCGCCACCGAGGATGAAGCCGTGATCATCGACGCGGTGGCCCCGGATATCGATCTCGCCTCGCTGTTCGACCTCATGGCCGACCAGAATGTGTTGAAGGTGTTCCACGCCGCACGGCAGGATGTGGAAATCTTCGTCCATCTGGCCGACATGATCCCGACCCCCCTGTTCGACACCCAGGTCGCGGCCATGGTGTGCGGTTTCGGGGATTCGGTCGGTTATGACAAGCTGGTGGCCAGCCTGGTCAAGGAACATATCGACAAGTCATTGCGCTTTACCGATTGGTCGCGCCGCCCCTTGAAACAGAAGCAGCTCGATTACGCGCTGTCCGATGTCACCCATCTGCGGGTGGTGTATGAAAAGCTCGCCGACCGTCTGGAAAAGAACCAGCGCGAAAGCTGGCTCGCCGAGGAGATGGAGATCCTGACCGCGCCCGGGACCTACAGGCAGGATCCGAATTTATCGTGGCGGCGCATCAAATCGAGGCTACGCAAGAGCCTGCATCTGGCGATCCTGCGCGAACTTGCGGCGTGGCGCGAGATCGAGGCGCAGGAGCGCGACGTTCCGCGCAACCGCGTGCTGCGCGACGAAGCCATGACCGACATCGCCGCCCATGAACCATCCACGGTGAGCGAATTATACGGGTTGCGCAGCATGGCGCGCGAAAAATGCGGCAAGGCGGTCGCGGAAACGGTGATCGGGGTCATCGCGAAAGCCAAGGCGCTGCCCAAATCCGATCATCCCAAGGTCGAACATATCCGCAATGGTCCGAACGGCATGGGGCCGGCCGGCGATCTGCTGAAGGTATTGCTGAAACTGCGCTGCGAGCAAAACAATGTGGCGCTGAAACTGGTCGCGACCGCCGACGAAATCGACGCCATCGCCCGGGATGATGATGCCGACGTACCGGCGCTGCACGGCTGGCGGCGGGAACTGTTCGGCCAGGACGCGCTCGATCTCAAACACGGCAAGCTGGCGCTCGCCGCCGACGGGTCCGAGTTGAAAGTGATTCAGATCAATCAATAAGGTCGCGGATCAGCGGCACCGTGATGGCGCGCGCGTGGGTCAGCGACGCGTCGTCGGCCGCCGCGACCACCCGCCGCGCCGCATCGAACGACCGCTCAATGCGGGGCGCCAGATAGGCGATAATTTCGGGCCCGACCCGAAGCTGCCGGTCGGCGAACAATTTCACCAGAACGGCTTCGAACATGGCGTCATCGGGCGCATCGATGGCGACCGTCGACACGGATTTCAGGCGCGACATCAAATCCGGCAACCGGTCCCGCCAGCGCGCCGGCGGCTCGCGCGAAATCAACAACATATGGCCGCCGCGCTCCACCAACCTGTTGAACAGGTGAAACAGCGTGACGCCATCGCCCACCGCCGCGTCCTCGATCACGAAACAGGCATCTTGCGGCGATCGTCCCAGAACGTCCTCAAGCGCACTTCCCGTGGTGACGATTTTCGCATTCGCGCGGGATTGCCATACGCAGGCGAGATGGGTCTTGCCGCAACCCGGCGGGCCGTGGACCACCAGCGCCGGGCCGGGCCAGTCGGGCCAGCGGTCGATCCACGCCACCGCGTCGGCGTTGCCCGGACCGACCAGAAAATCGTCACGCCCGAGCGCGGGCCGATGGCCGAGATCAAACGTCAATTGACCGCCGGCGGTCATGGGTCGGCGGACCCGCCGTCGCCGCCATAAAGCGGCCCGGCGAGATAGCTCTCCAGCGCGAAACGCGACAGGACGCCGATCGTGGCCGCGACCGGGACCGCCAGAAGAACGCCCATGAATCCGAACAAGGCGCCGCCCGCCATCAACGCAAAAATCCTCCACACCGGATGCAAACCGACCCGGTCGCCGACTAGCTTCGGCGAAACGATATTGCCTTCGATAACCTGTCCGACGATGAACACCGCGGCAACCAGGGCGACCTGCGTCATACTGTCGAACTGAACGACGGCGAGCCCAATTCCGACGACAAACCCGGTCAGCATGCCGAAATAGGGCACAAAGGAAATCAGACCGGTCACCAGCCCGACGATCAACCCGAATTCAAGTCCGACCAGTGACAGACCAATGCCGTAAAACGCGCCCAACAGAACACAGACGATCGCCTGGCCCCGCGCGAAGGCGGCCAGCGTGCCGTCGATCAATTTCAGCTGGGCGCGGATCGTCGCGGCGTGATCGCGGGGCAACCATTGATCCAGCCTCGCCACCAGCTTGTCCCAGTCACGCAGCAGATAGAACGTCACGACCGGGGTGATCACCGCCAGCGAGACCAGATTGACCAGCGCGAGCCCGCCGCTCCATACGCCGGACAACAGCTTGCCGACCCAGGCGACGGCATTGCCCGTCAAACCCGCCATGGCTTCACGCAGCCGCTCGAGGTCCTCGGGCGACAGCCGCGCCTGGACCATGGCAAGCAAATCCTCGGCCCGTCCGCGCAGCAATTCCGCGTATTCGGGCGCGCGCGCCGCCAACGCCATGATCTGCGAGTGCAGCAGAGGAACCAGCAACATCAGAACCGCAACGCCGCAAACCAGAAACAGGACGGTCAGAACCGTGGCGGACAGGGTGCGGGAAAGCCCAAGACGTTCGAAATAATCCGCCGCCGGGTCGAGAAAATATGACACCGCCATACCGAGAACAAAGGGCAGCAAAACGCCGCGCAGTAGAAATATAGCCGCGAGAAACAGCGCGATTCCGGCCATCCAATAGGCGAATTGCCGTTCCCGGCTCACCGGGATTCTTCCACGCTGGCCATCTGCCGTCCCCACGCGACCATGTACCAGCCCCCGGAGGCGAGGGTGGTAGCGATCACGAAATAGCTCGTATACAGGCTAAACCAACCACCCGCGAAGTCGAGTCCCGCTTCCGCCAGCACCAATGTCACCAGCAATATTTGCGCCGCGGTATTGAGCTTGCTCACCAACGCGTGCCGAATGCCGTTTTGCTGGCGAAACACGACCAGCAAAAACGCTCCGCCAATGATCAATACATCGCGGAACACCACCAGCACGACCACCAGATCGTCGATCAGCGCCTGATGTCCGAGCGTCACATACACGCCGACCAGCAACGCCTTATCCGCCAACGGGTCGAGATAGGACCCCAGCACGGTTTCCTGGCCCATGTTTTTGGCGATGAAGCCGTCCAACGCATCGGAAAACCCCGCGACCACGAACAGCCAGAACGCCCAATCGTAATAGGATTGCAGGATCAGATAGATCACCATCGGCACCGACAACAGCCGCGCCATGGAAATGATATTTGGAATACTCAACGGGGCGCTTTCGATTGTTTTGGTTTAGTCGGCATGGCGTCTTGTTCCGGCTGTTTGGTCTTGGATTTCGATAACCTCAAAACCCAATTATTGGGACCGCGAACCAGTTGCACGTCTTTTTGCGCAAGGGCAAGCGCCAATTGCTCTTCATCGCCGAGAAATCCAAGCCGGATTGTCGCCTGTTTTCGGGTCAAGGCCACCAAGGCGCTTTTCCGGACGAAATCGACATCGGCCAATCTCCGCGCCAGGGCGACCCAGTCCGGCAACCCGTCAATCGGCGCGACCGCCAGGAGTTCCGCTTCTTGACCGAAACGCAGCAAATTGTCGCTTTTCCAATCCTCCTCGATTTGGGAAGACATTGTCCGGGCCGCAAAATCAATCAGTTCCGCCATTGTCTGTTCCGGCTTGGCGGCAAATCCACGCACCATGCTGCGGTCCTGACCCACGTCCGCGAAGCGGGTCACGGTAACCTCGATCCGGGGGCGTCGGGTGGCGCGGTCGCGCGACGGAACCGCAAGCGCCAGCACGACCCCCGCCGCGCCGTACCGGGTTGCGATCGTTCTCAGCCGGTCGATATCGCCGGTCACCGCTTGTTCCGCGCTGATGTCGTTGACATCGGCCAGATTCCCGGCGGGATGTTTCATGGGTGCCAAACCGTCGGCGAGCGGCAACGCGGCCCATGCCGCGCGCCAGGGGTTCGGGTTATCCCACAGCTGATACACCCCGGCGGACCGATAGACCGGCAAAACCAGTAGCGGCTTACTGCGCGTGACGGCGTACGGGATCCCGGCGTCTCTCAGGAAATCGGTCACCGCCCGGCGCTTGAATCTGAATTTGAGTTTACCGAGATAGCGGATCGTCGATGTTTTTTCCTCATCCACCTCGAAATTGCTGACCAGCGACGCCACCGCCTCGGCGGACAGTTTGGGAACATCGCCATGACGTCCGATCGGCACCAGGCGGTGAATCAATCTGCGATAAGCTCTCTCATGTCCCTGGGCGTGGGCCAACTCGCGCGCGGCGGCGGCGTTTTCCGCGGTGGCGTCAACCGACACATCGAGCACGGTAAAAACATTGGCCTTGTCCACGGCGGCGAATGCGCCGGTCGGCGACGCCGATATTATTCCCGCGATCAGGACGCACATTAATGGCCGGGCTAAACTCATCGGGATCCGCATTTGAGGGTCTTTTTTCAGCGCCATGCGACGCCGCTTCATGTTAGCATTTATGTTGCGGAATTTAACCCATTGAAGCTTTCTTGCAAGACGGCGGTACGGTCATCAATCAATTTACATACAAGAATTCCGGCGTCGATATAAATGCCGGCGCGGCGCTGGTCGAAGCGATAAAACCCCTGGCGAGATCGACGGCGCGGCGCGGCGCGGGCGCCGAACTCGGCGGGTTCGGGGCGATGTTCGACCCGGCGGCGGCGGGATTCCAGGACCCGATTCTGGTCTCGGCGACCGATGGCGTCGGCACCAAGTTGAAAATAGCCACCGCCACCGGGCGTCACGACACCATCGGGATCGATCTGGTCGCCATGTGCGTCAACGATCTGGTGGTTCAGGGCGCGGAGCCGCTGTTCTTTCTGGATTATTTCGCGACCGGCCGGCTCGACGCGGCACGGGCCGAGGCGGTCGTCTCGGGAATCGCCGAGGGCTGCCGCACCGCCGGCTGCGCGTTGATCGGCGGCGAAACCGCCGAAATGCCCGACATGTATGCCGACGGCGATTACGATGTGGCGGGATTTTCCGTCGGCGCGGTCGAGCGCGACGGCATTCTCACCGGCAACGGCATTGCGGAAGGCGATGTGTTGCTGGGGCTTGGCTCCTCCGGGCTGCATTCCAACGGGTTTTCGCTGGTCCGGCGCATGGTCGCCGACCTCGGTCTGGATCTAAGCGCGACAGCGAGCTTTGACGCGGACCGGACATTGGGCGACATCCTGCTGACCCCGACCCGGATCTATGTGAAATCCTGCCTCGCCGCCCATCGCGCCGGATTGCTCAAGGGGCTGGCCCATATCACCGGCGGCGGCTTCGACGAAAACATCCCACGCGTCCTGCCCGAGGGTCTGGCCGCCGAGATCGACGCGGCCGCATGGGACCTGCCGCCGGTCTTCAAATGGCTGGTCGGCGCCGGCGTGGCGACGGACGAACTCTCGCGCACGTTCAATTGCGGCATCGGCATGGTCGCGGTGGTCACCGCCGACCGCGCCGTCGAGGCGGAGGATATCCTGTCCCTGTCGGGCGAAACCGTGTGGCGCATCGGCGAAATCGTCGCCCGGACGCCGCAATTGCCCAATGTCATCGTCTCCGGAGCGGATCGGGCATGGCGCGGCTGAATGTCGCTGTTCTGATTTCCGGGCGCGGGTCCAACCTGCAGGCTTTGATCGACGGCTGCGCGGTTGCGGATTTTCCGGCGCAAATTGGACTGGTGATTTCCAATGTCGCGGGCGCCGCCGGGCTCGACCGGGCGCAGGAAGCCGGCATCGCGACCGACGTGATCGACCACCGGGATTATGCCGACCGGGAAGGCTTCGAAGCCGCGCTCGACCGGGCCCTGACGGCGGCCGGCATTGAGTTGATCTGCCTTGCCGGGTTCATGCGGCTGCTGACGCCGGGTTTCGTGGATCGCTGGAAAGACAGGCTGATCAATATTCACCCGTCCCTGCTGCCCGCCTATAAGGGGCTCGACACCCACGCCCGCGTGCTGGCCGACGGCGTGCGTTTCACCGGCTGCACGGTGCATTTCGTGCGCGTCAAAATGGATCACGGCCCGATCATCATCCAGGCTGCGGTGCCGGTTCATCGCGATGACGATGAAGACACGCTGGCCGCGCGGGTATTGGCGGCCGAACATCTATGCTATCCGCGGGCGCTCCGGCTGATCGCAGAGGGAAAGCTTGAAATTACCGACGAAATTGTCACCATCACGGGAATTGATTCACCGGATACGGTGTTGATCAATCCCAAAATAGATTGCTAGACAGGTTCGGAAGGCTACATAGATTCGCAAGCGACCCAATAATACGAGGAGAGCCAAGTGGCTTTTGACATTCAATCCGAGAACCAGCGGCATCAGGCCGCCTGGCAGAGCTTTTGCAAATTCTCGACCTATTCGATCGTCGCCGTCGTCATCACGCTGATCCTGATGGCCGTTTTCGTGCTCTAGCAGGCTGCTAAAAAACTCCTCATCTTTGGGATGGTAACGTGATTATCTCTTTTGAGAAACCGATGGAGGTGTCCGGTGCGTGGCGAGGATCGTTTGAGTGGCAGTTTATTCAGCTATGTTGATCTTTAGGCCCGGGGTCCGGCGCGTCATCCTCTTCGGCTCATTCGCGGGATCGTGAACGACGTTCTTGGGTCGCTTTCGGCAGATTTTGCATCCGCCTATTCGGACATCGGACGGCCATCTATTGCGCCGGAACGTCTTATCCGCGCCTTGCTGTTACAGGCATTTTATTCGGTGCGGTCGGAGCGCCAGCTTATGGA
>JAYZAW010000075.1:0-4993 GCA_036339495.1 Pseudomonadota bacterium
CAGGGTTTCGACCCCCTTGAGGCGGGCCAGCCTGCGGGCCGGCTCCGGACTCGCGCGAGCTTCCAGAGCCCTGCGTTGCAACAAAAGTGCACTCCGGCGGGTGTCATAGCGACCAAGCCGACGCACGGTTGCATCGAGATCGGACCCGTCGGCCGCAAATAATTCGACATGGGACAACACGCCGCCGATGTCCGACGCCGCCTTTCGTGCGTCTTCAACCACCTGCCGGCCATAAGCGGAATCCGGGGCCAGGGCGGCGAAACGAAGATGGCCGCGTGACGCGGCATATTTGATGACCCGGTGAATCTGATCACTCGGCATCAGACCGATGATAAATACGCCGCTCCCGGCCACATCCCGGTTGTTGGAGAACGGCACCAGGTTAATGTCGGCGGCGCGCGCAACGGGCGTAGCGGCGCGTACCGATGCGGAAAACAGGGGCCCAAGAATAAGCCGCGCGCCATCGCGCACCGCGCCGGCGGCGGCGGCGCGCGCGCGCGCCGGGTCGCCCGCCGTGTCATAGGGCATGAGGATGAAATCACTGCCGGCGATATCGAACAAAGCGAGTTGGGCGGCCCGCAGCATCGAGGCGCCCAGATCGGCATCGCGACCCGACAGCGGCAACATCAGCGCGATCCGCATTCCGTCTCCGATGTCTGCCTCCGTAAGCGGGGGCGGCCGCAGCGTCACGGCGCCTTGAACGGGGACGGCCACGGTCGGGTCCGGATGCACGGGCGCGGGTGGGCGCGTAGGCGTCGGGGACGGAAGCCGCGGCTGAATTCTGGATTGATCCGACGACGGTGGCTTGACCGGCGTCATCGCGTCGGCGGAGCGAATCTGTTGCGCCGGTGCGGATGGCGCCGCTTGCCTAGGGGACGACCGGTCCGCTACGGTGCGTTGCTGACAGGCGGATACCGACAACAGGATCGCCAGCGACCATGCGACCGCGGGTATTGGACGGAAAACATGCATGAAATGGTTTTCGATTGAAGCCAACAATTAACTCCGCACAAATGACCGGCGGCGGCGCGAAGCCTATCGCCGGCGGGGATGGAAGTAAACCGAGCGGTTTGATCCGGCCGGTCGGGCTGCATATCGTCGCGACGCCGATCGGAAACTTGCGCGACATCACGTTGCGGGCGATCGATACGCTGTCCCAGGTTGATTTCATCGCCTGCGAGGACACCCGGGTTACCGCAAGGTTGCTGTCGGCCCATGATATCCGGACATCGACGACCGCCTATCACGAACACAACGCGGCGCGGGTGCTTCCAGGCATGATCAAACGGCTGCAAAATGGCGAAACCATGGCGCTGGTGTCGGATGCCGGCACGCCGCTGATTTCCGATCCTGGTTACCGGCTGGTGCGGGCGGCCCAGGACGCGGACATTCCGGTGACCACCGAGCCCGGCCCGTCGTCGCCGCTAGCGGCGCTGGTCCTGTCCGGCCTGCCAAGCGACCGGTTCCTGTTCGCGGGGTTTCTGCCCAATAAACAAGCGGCCCGGAAACGCGCCTTGGCTGAATTCACGACGATCAATGTGACGCTGGTGTTTCTCGAATCAACGCGCCGCCTGGCGGCCTCCTTGTCCGACATGGAAGCTGTTCTGGGCGCGCGCGAGGCGGCGGTGGCGCGCGAATTGACCAAGCTGCATGAGGAACTGCGGCGCGACGACCTGGCCGGATTGGCCGCCCATTACCGGGACGCCGGCCCGCCCAAGGGGGAGGCCGTGGTGGTGGTCGGGCCGCCGGACCAGAATGCCGCATCGGTCTCCTCTGAAGAACTCGACGAACTTCTTATCAACGCCCTGAAGACCATGAGCGTTCGTGACGCCGCGGCCGCCGTCGCCGCGGCCAGCAGCCGGCCGCGGCGCGAAATATACGCACGGGCGCTGGAAATATCGGCCTGTGAATGATCGGAAAAGGCGCTATCGCCTGGGCCATTACGCGGAAACCATGTCTGTCTGGCACCTTCGAGTGCGCGGCTATCGCATTCTTGCGCGACGGTA
Organism: Pseudomonadota bacterium; assembly: GCA_036339495.1. GTDB lineage: Bacteria > Pseudomonadota > Alphaproteobacteria > MPNO01 > MPNO01 > CALGIA01. Next base: position 2,007 of record JAYZAW010000075.1, read on the forward strand.
TAAAACCCCGGTCGGTGAAATCGATATCATCGCCCGGCGCGGCGGGATGGTCGCGTTTATTGAGGTTAAGGCGCGCGACACGGAAACATTGGCGATTGAATCGATCACCCCGCGGCAGCGCAAACGCATCCGGCGCGCCGCCGAAGCGTTCCTAGGCGCGCAACCGGAATTGACAAATTGCGATCTGAGATTCGATATAATGCTGGTAACGCCAGGGGCTATGCCCAACCATGTGCCAGGCGCTTGGCGCGATTAGATTTCGCCGTCAAATTGACAAATTATGAGCAAGGAATAACGGATGATAGGAGCAGTTCACGATCGAAGCCGGATCATGGCGATTGTCTCGATCGTCGCGATCATGCCGATTCTGACCGGATGCGTCAGCGCCGCGATCGGCGCCGGCGCGATTGCAACATCGGCCGTGGTCCAGGAACGGGGCCTCAAGGGCGGCATCGATGACACGATCATCCGGGCGCGAATCAATTCCCTTTGGCTTGAACATGACGCCGACATGTACCGTCTGGTATCCCTGTCTGTCGTCGAGGGGCGAATTTTGCTGACCGGGCAAGTGCGGCTGCCCAGGATGCGCATCGACGCGGTTCGCCTCGCATGGAAAGCCAAAGGCGTGCGCGAAGTGATCAACGAGATCAAGGTCACGGATGAAGGCGGCATTATCAGCTATGCGCGGGACAGTTGGATCAGCACCCAGCTGAAATCCAAACTGCTGTTCGACAAGAAAATCCTGTCGATCAACTATTCGATCGAAACCGTCAATGGCGCGGTTTATCTGATGGGGATCGCGCAAAACCGGCAAGAGCTTAACCGGGTGACCAACCACGCGCGCACGCTGAAATACGTGAAGCGGGTGGTGAGCTATGTCCGGCTCAAGACCGATCCAAGGCGACATAAATCGTGACGGCGCGGCATGACGCGGAGGCGGTCCTGCGCGCGATTGCGGACGCGCCGGACGCGCCGACCGATCTGGCCGATGCCGCGCTGGCGCTTGCCGTGCTGGACCGGCCGCGCGCGGCGGCGGCGCGTTATCGGATACATATTGAAGAACTTGCCCGCGACATCCGCGAAATCGCGGATACCGCCGATGGTAATCTGCAAGGCCGGGTCGACGCGCTGAACAGCGTGATATTCGGCCAACATGGCTATGACGGCGACAGCCTGACTTATGACGATATTCAGAACGCCAATCTGATGCGGGTGATCGACCGCCGCAAGGGTCTGCCCGTCGCGCTGGGGATTTTATATATTCACGCCGCCAGGGCGCAGGGTTGGAGCGCCGTCGGGCTCAATTTTCCGGGGCATTTTCTTGTCCGCATGGACGGCGCCGGCGACCGGCTTGTGGTCGATCCGTTCCATAATGGGTTGGTGCGCAATGCGGCGGACCTGCGGGAACTTCTGAAACTCAATGTCGGGCTTGATGCGGAACTGTCGCCGCACCATTACGATGCGGTGTCGGACCGCGACATCCTGATCAGGCTGCAGAACAACATCAAAATCCGCAACATTCAGGACGGCCGGCTGGAACAGGCCATGGACATTGTCCGGGGGATGCTGCTATTCGCGCCGGACATCGCATCGCTTTGGCATGAGGCCGGCGCGTTGAATTTGCGGCTGGGGAATTTTCTGGCGGCGATAGAGACCTTCGAGCGGTTCATCGAACTGTGCGACCGGGACGAAGCGCGGCACGAGGCCGCCGCCGCCGTGCAATCGATCCGCGAGCGGTTGAACTAGAAGCACGGGACCAAGGGAAAAAATTATGAGCCTCGCCGTCGCCATTCAGATGGACCCGATCGACGACATCAATATCGACGCCGACAGCACCTTCGTACTGGCGCTCGAAGCGCAGAGGCGGGGCCATGCGCTGTTTCACTATCTGCCGCAGGATCTGGTGTTCCGGAACCATCGGCTCTACGCCCGGACCCGCCCGCTGGAAGTGCGCCGGGAAGCAGGCAACCATTTTACCCTGGGCGAGCCGCGGATGCTGGATCTGGCGACCACCGATATCGTGCTGATGCGTCAAGACCCGCCGTTCGACATGGCCTATATCACCGCGACCCATCTGTTGGAACATATCCACCCGCAAACCCTGGTGGTGAACGACCCGGTCCACGTCCGCAACGCGCCGGAGAAGCTATTCGTTACGCATTTCGAGGGGGTCATGCCGCCGACCCTGATCACCAGCAACCGGAATGAAATCCTCGCCTTTCGGAAAGAATATGAAGACATCATCGTCAAGCCGCTGTTCGGCAATGGCGGCGCCGGCGTGTTCCACGTCAAGCCGGAGGACGAAAACCTGTCGTCGCTGCTCGAAATGTTCACGGAAATGTACCGCGAGCCGATCATCATTCAGAAATATCTGCCGGAAATACGCCAGGGCGACAAACGCATCATCCTGGTCGACGGCGTCCCGGCCGGCGGAGTCAACCGGATTCCGTCGGAAGGCGAGGCGCGGGCCAATTTTCACGCCGGAGGCGCGGCCGGGCGGACCACGCTGACCCAACGGGAAAAGGAAATCTGCGACGCGATCGGGCCGGCGCTGTCGGAACGCGGGCTGATATTCGTCGGCATCGACGTGATCGGCAATTATCTGACCGAAATCAACGTGACCTCGCCAACCGGCATCCAGGAAATCAACCGTCTGGACGGCGTCGAGATCGAAGCCACGATCTGGGACGCCATCGAACGCCGCTTCTTCGAAACCCGGGACACGCGACCGAGCTGATATCAACGCTTGCAATTCAAGCTGGCATGCTGCTAATTTGTTTGGAACAAATACAGAACATTCAAGCGTGGGCCGATTCGCATGGATTCCGGCATTCCCGCATTGATTGAGGATGGGTTTTCGGCGCAAGCTGCTGCTCCGAATGGGTTGTTTGTTGGAAAGGGGTCGCCGAAATTGCTTGCGCACGTTTCCACGGTCGCATTTTCCAGCATCGATGTGATCGAGGTCGGCGCGGAGGTCCAGATGACCT
>JAYZAW010000076.1:0-5288 GCA_036339495.1 Pseudomonadota bacterium
CCGGACGCACGAACGCGCCGCCTTCCGGGTTACGGTACTTCGCGTCGTCGTCGATCCACTTACCGTCAACCACCATGCCCATGTCGTGCACTCCTGATTTATTTCATTGGTCAGATATAGATCATTGCGCCGCGCGCGACAAATCACGCGTTTTAAAGCCGCCTTCTTGACCCGTTCCGGGGGGAGGATCAAAATGCGCGAAAATTCAGCAAGTAGCAAAAAGGCGTTTTTTATGGCCGATGAGGTAAAGGGTTTCGGCGTCGGCGCCAGACTGCCGCGTAAAGAGGACGCGCGTTTCCTGCGTGGTCGGGGACAATATGTTGCCGACATCGCCGTTCCCGGGACGCTTGAACTGGCCTTCGTGCGCAGCCCGGTGGCCCATGGCAGGCTGCGCGGGATCGAAAGACCCGATGGCTCGGCGGAAAAACTATTTACCGCCGACGATTTGCCTCATCTATCGCCGATCCGCATGGTACCCGACGTCCAGGGGTTCAAACCGTCCGATCATCACCCGCTGGCGCGCGACAAGGTCCGTTTTGTCGGCGACTGCATCGCCGCTTGCGTCGGGCGCGACCGGGGCAAGGCGGAAGACCTGGCTCAGCTTGCCTATCCCGAGATCGAGGAATTGCCCGCCATCGTCGAGCCCCTGGCGGCGCGCGAGGAAACCGCGTCGCTGGTGCATGACGACTGGGGCGACAATGTCTATGTCCAGCGCGATTTCGAGGGCGGCGATATCGAGTCCGTGCGCGATGCGCCGATTGTGGTGACGCGGGATTATCGCATGAACCGGCAATCCGTCGTGCCTATTGAGAAGCGCGCCGTGCTGGCCCATTGGGACGACCGCCGCGACGAACTCGTTGTCTATATCACCAGCCAGATCCCCCATCTCCATCGAGTTGGATTGTCACAGGCGCTCGGCCTGCCGATGCGCCAAATCCATGTCATTTCGCCCGACGTGGGTGGCGGGTTTGGAGGCAAGGCCCGGCTGATGCCGGAAGAAATCGTGGTCTGCGCGGTTGCGTTGAAGACCCGCAAGCCGATCCGCTGGATCGAGGATGTGCGCGAACATCTCACCGCGTCGGTTCAGGCGCGTGAACATGTCTATCGCGTGACCGCCTATGCCGATGAACACGGCATCATCAAGGGGATCGACGCCGAAGTCACCATCGACGGCGGCGCCTATGCGCTATGGCATACCGGGCCGTTCATGGAAACCGGAATGGCCGCGCGCAATATTCCGGGTCCCTATCGGATCGAAAATTTCCGGGCGCGAACCTGGACCGTCGCTACCAACAAGGCGCCGCTCGGCGTCTATCGCGCCGTGGCCCGGCCCGGCGCGTGTTTCGCCATCGAGCGCACCCTCGACGAGGTCGCCCGCGCCGTCGGGCGAGACCCGATGGATGTGCGGATCGACAACATGGTGCGTCCCGACCAGATGCCTTACATGACGGTTTGCGACTTGAAATTTGACAATGGCGATTATCCGGAAAGCGTGCGCCGTGTCGCCGAACTGATCGATTATGAAGGTCTTCGAAAACGTCAGCAATCGAATGAGGCCGACGGCCGCTTGATCGGCGTCGGGCTGGCAAGTTTTACCGAACAATCCGGCCATGGCGCGGAAGAATGGCTGCGCCGGCGGACGCCGATTATCGCGGGCTATGAAACCGCCACCGCGCGGCTCAACCCCGACGGCACGCTGGAATTGCTGGTCGCGATTCATTCCCATGGTCAGGGCATGGAAACCACCCTGGCGCAAATCGCCCATGAAGAACTCGGCATCCACCCCGAAGACGTAATCATCCGCCAGGGCGACACGGCGGTATCGCCCTTCGGCATGGGCACCTTCGCGTCGCGCTCCATCGTCATGGGCGGCGGCGCGGTGGCCAATGCCTGCGAAAAACTGCGCGACAAGATGGGCTTGATCGGGGCCCATTTGATGCAGTGCGACGCGGCGGCGGTCGAATTCACCGACGGATCGGTGAAGGGACCGGGCGGATCGGTCACGCTGGCGGAGATCGGTCGTATTGCGCATTTGCGGCAGGAAGCCCTGCCCGACGGCATGGACCCGGTGCTGGACGTAACGGCGACCTGGGAGCCGTCGGAATCGTCCGGCGTGTTTTCATACGCGACACATGCCGCCGTGGTCGCGGTCGATCCGGCGACCGGCGAAGTGGAACTGCTCGATTACGCGGTGGTCGAGGATTGCGGCACTGTGGTCAACCCCATGGTGGTCGACGGCCAAATTATCGGCGGCGTAGCCCAAGGCATTGGCACCGCGCTCTATGAGGAAACGCCATACGATAGCGCAGGCCAACCGCTGGCGACCACTTTCGTGGATTATCTGTTACCTGGCCCGATCGAAATACCCAATATCAAAATCGGCCACATGGTGACTCCGGCGACCGTGACCAAATACGGCATGAAAGGCATGGGTGAAGGCGGCGCCATCGCGCCCCCCGCGGCGATCGCCAATGCGCTGCGCGACGCATTCAGCGCCGTCGGCCGCCCACATATCGATCGGTTTAACGAAACGCCTCTGACCCCGGACCGGGTTCGCGCCGCGGTGAATAGCTGAATTTTCAGGGTAGCGGGGGTCACCATTCCGGCGACCAGTCGATGATATCGGCCAATTCTGCATAGCTTTCCGCACCGGAATGCGCGCCGTCGCTCGTGATGACGCTCGACATTCAGATTGATGATCTGAGAAGATTGGGGAAGGGGTCTAAAAACCCGATTTTCAGCGCTTTACAATGAACCCGGATGCTGGCGGTTCCGAACCGGTGGAGAAGGCCAGAATGTCAGCCAGGGCGCCTTATCCAATCGGGGACTGGCGGCAAATCTCTTCCGCGTCGGGCTGGATACGCTACTCAGCGACTTTGGTGAACAAGCGGAAATCGGCGGCGGCGACAGCGCAGGGGGTCTGAATACCGATCTTCTCGGCGGCGGGGGCGAGCCATCGGTAGCTGCGACATAAACGACTCAATTGTTCGGTTACATGGTCGAATTCATGCACGGCGGATTGCGTCCGGCGGTCCTTCAATGGAAGATATCCGGTAAATTGTTGAAAACCAAAACAGGAGCCTCGGACGTGGAGTATGAACTGCCGGAAGAACTTAGGATGATGAAGGAAACGCTACGGCGTTTCATTGACAACGAAGTCATCCCGATCGAACGCGAAGCCTATGACGGCCATGAGATGGTGCCGGAAATCCGCGAAAAACTCCAGAACCGCGCCAAGGAACTCGGATTCTGGATGATCGACGTGCCGGAAGAATATGGCGGCATGGGTCTCGGGCTGTTGCCGCGTGTGCTGGTCTGGGAGGAAACCGGGCGCACAATCGCCTTTCCGCGCCGCAAGCCCTGGATTTTCGGTTATGATGTGAGCCCGATCCTGGTGGCGTATCTACGCAATGATCAGAAGGACAAATATCTCTGGCCGGTCATTCGCGGCGAACAGACCGCCGCCTTCGCCCAGACCGAACCGGATGCCGGCGGGGACCCCGGCAGCATGCGCACCACCGCCGTCCGAGACGGCGATGAATATGTCATCAACGGCATGAAACGTTTTATTACCGGAGCCGATACCGCCGATTTCTTCCAGGTGATCTGCGTTACCGACCGCGAAAAGGGCGTGCGCGGCGGGATCTCCTGCATTCTGGTCGATGGCGACACGCCGGGGATAGAGATCCTGCGGCGACAAGAAACCATGATGGATGACCGGCCCTGCGAAGTGTCGTTTACTGACGTGCGCGCGCCGGTCGAAAACATCGTCGGCGAAGAGGGTGACGGTTTCCGCATGGCCCAGGCCTGGATCACCAGCGGACGGATGCGTCATGGCGCGATTGGCCTAGGGACCATGGAACGCTGCCTGGAACTCGGCGCGGGCTACGCCAATCAGCGCGAAACATTCGGCGCCAAACTGGCAACACGGCAATCGGTGCAGTGGATGCTGGTCGACACCTACGCGGATATCGCCATGCTGCGCCCCATGCTGTATCAGACCGCGGCCAAATATGATGCCGGCGAGGACATCCGCTATGATTCATACATGTGCAAATATCTCGGCGACCGGAAAGGTTTCGAGGCCGCCGACCGCTGCATGCAGATCCATGGCGGCGTCGGGCTGACGACCGATCTCCCGATCGAGAAACTATGGCGCGACGCCAGATCGTTCATCATCACCGAAGGGCCGGAGGAAATTCTCAAGATGGCCCTGGCCCGCCAGGTGCTGCGCGAATATGGCGGATAATCAAAGAAAAAAGCGGGCCGAAGCCCGCCTTTTCCGATTCTCGTGTTACCCCTAGAGCTTGGTGGGGTCTATTTTCGAATAGATATGCTTTTCGATAAGTTTGGCATACGCCGCGGTCGCAGCCGCAAGTTGACCCTTTGCCGGGCCGGCCGCTGCAATCATGTTGTTCATGCCCGAATTGGCAATGATCTTGGTCCATTTATCGATGTTCTTGAGCATCGCATTGACAATCCTCTCGGGGTCCTTGACCTTGAGCCTCTTTGCGTTCTTGATCACCGTCGCAACTTCGCTCTTTTTGTGTTTTTTCCAGACGGCAGTAATGGCCGAATCCGCCGGTGAAATCGGAATGTCCATTTTCTTGGCCATGGCGCGTGAACGCAGGTCATCGCCCACATAACCGTCGATCATCGCACGCGCTGTTGTCGCCGGCTGAGCCGCCCACATGGCGCGTTTCTGACTGTCGCTATATTCGTCCCACGCCTTGCGGTTCATCACCACTAGTCCGAGACCCGAATAGGAACCGAAATTGAAATTTAGGATCGACTTGATGCTGTCGGCGATTGGGTATGATTTCAGCCAAGCCACGGGACCGACGATGCAATCGATTTGTCCGCGCTTGATGGCTTCCGGCACGTCGCCCATGGTCATGCTGACCGGCGTGCCACCCAATGCACGGGCCCAACGGCCCAACGCGCCGGTGGTGCGCAATTTCAGACCCTTAGCGTCGGAAATCTTGCGGACGATCTGACGGCACAGCAGCGAATAACCGCCCACGCCATAGCCCGAGATATAAATCGTGCCATTGCGTTTATAATCGTCCATGCATTCGGGACAATCGAAGAAATAGGTCGAGAGCGCGGCGCCGTTCATGACCAGTTCGTTTTCACCCAGCATCAGCATATCGGCGATGATATAGGCGTGTTTCAGGCTGGTGCGGCTATAGCTCGGCACCACCAATCCGGCCTCAGCGGTACGGTTGCCGATGCTCTTCAGGGTGGTTTTTGCGCTGAACAGTTGTCCGCCGGTGACCAGTTTCCAC
>JAYZAW010000077.1:0-6404 GCA_036339495.1 Pseudomonadota bacterium
AATGGAGGAAACACTATAACACCAAGAGACCACACAGTGCTTTGGGTTACCGCCCTCCGGCTCCAGAAACCATCGTCCTGATGGACCAAGAGCCGGTCATGCACTAACATTCAAACCGGACCACTCAATGGGGGCCGACCAGGCCGTGGCGATCAGATCGGCGAGGAGAATAGGATGGATCAAGATCAGGCGTTGATCTCATGGCCCGAGGAAGGTGTCACCCGGGCGCCGTTCTCGGTCTATTCGGATCCCGCGGTCCACGAAGCCGAGATGACGCGCATCTTTCGCGGAGCGATCTGGCACTATCTCGGCCTCGAGATCGAGATCCCGGAAACCGGCGACTACCGGCTGATGGAGGTCGGCGATACCCCGGTGATCGTCCTGCGCAACGGCGCCGGCGGGATTTCCGCCTTGGTCAATCGCTGCGCCCACCGGGGAACGACGCTGCTGTTCGAGCCGTTCGGCAACGCCAAGGAGCTGATGTGCGTCTATCACAACTGGCTCTTCGACCTGGACGGCGACCTTAAAAGCGTCCCGTTCGATCGGGGAATCAACGGCAAGGGCGGCATGCCCGATACGTTCCGCAAGGCGGACCACGGGCTCGACCGGCTGCGGGTCGAGACCATAAACGGGCTGATCTTCGGCACCTTAAGCGACGACGTCGAGCCTCTGCGCGACTACCTGGGTCCCCAGGTGGTCGGTAGTTTCGAGCGATCCGCGGGCCGGAAATTTCGTGTACTCGGCTATTACAGCCAATGGCTGTCGTCCAACTGGAAGCTTTATTGCGAGAACGCCTCCGACCCCTACCATGCGACGATTCTCCATGCCTGGGCGACTAAGCTGAAGCTCAACCGCCTGACCATGGAAGGCGCGATCGAGATGGGCCGCGAGGGCTGGGATCGCGAGGGGTGGCACCAGTTGAGCTGGTCCAAGATGGCGACCGACAAGGGCGGCGAGGTCTACGACCGGGCCGAATTTCGATCCGGAACCGAGTCCTTCGAGGCGTTCGGTTTGCACGACACCTCCGTCATCGAGCAGTGGGACGAATACGGCGACGGCATCACGACGTTCATTCAGACCGTTTTTCCCAATTTCGTCTTTCAGCAGATCCACAACACCCTGGCGACGCGGGTGCTGGTGCCGCGCGGCCCCGAGGGCTCGGAGCTGATCTGGACCATCCTTGGCTTCGCCGACGACGACGAGAAGCAGACCGCGGGACGTATCAAGCAGGGCAATCTGATCGGGCCGTCCGGCTTCATCTCGCTCGAGGACGGCATGGTGGGCAGCCTGGTACAGCGCGGCCTCGGGGGCGGCAGGGACAAGGCGACGGTGATGGAAATGGGCGGCCGGTCGATCAAGACCATTTCGAACTCACGTGCCTCCGAATGCGGCGTTCGCGGCTTGTGGACCGCCTACCGCGCGCTCATGGGGGTGTAGTGTCGCCATGAACGCCACCGAGGTCGTCATCGACAACGCCCACGTGCCGGCCGCCATCAGCGCGTTGATGGCGGATTACGCCCATTGTATCGACAACGACCGGATCGAGGATTGGCCAGCGCTGTTCACCGATCCCTGCCTGTACAAGATCACGACGCGCGACAACTACATCCGGGGATTTCCGGCCTGCATCATGCTATGCGACAGCCGCGGCATGTTGATGGATCGGGTCGTCTCGGTCCGATCCACCAACGTTTTCGAGCCGCACAGATACCGCCACATGGTAAGCTGTATTCAAGTGGTCGAGGCCGCGCGCGACGCGTGGCGGCTGCAATCGAACTATCTCGTCACCAGAACCATGCTGGACGGCACGATGGCGGTGTTCAGCACCGGCGAATACCAGGACAGGATCGTCCTGACGGATGGCGCATATCGGTTTAACGAGCGAATCGTGATCTGTGATCACGGGATGATAAACAACCTCATTGCGTTGCCGCTCTGACGGCGACCGAATCGACGAGAGGGACACAATGCGCAAACATTTCATCTGCGGCCAACTTTTCACCGGGCTGGAAGAAACCGCGGAGTCGGATCAGACCATCGTAATCGACGACGACCGGGTGACCTATGTCGGTTCCAGCGACACCGCGCCGGAGCAGCGTCCAGATGACGAGGTGCTCGATTACTCGCGGGATTTCGTCCTGCCCGGGCTCATCGACATCCATGTTCACCTGAGCTACGGCAACGCTCAGTCCAACGAGGACATCGATATGTATTCGACGCCGGAGTTCCGGTCGCTGCGGGCGATGCACGCCGCGCAGCGGGTGCTCGCGGCCGGCTACACCTCGATCGCCGATCCGGCGTCGACCGGCTACACCTCGGTGGCGGTGCGCGACGCCGTCAACGCCGGCATGTTTCCGGGCCCGCGGATCACCACATCGGGCCGTCAGATCACGTCGCGCCAAGGACTCGGGGATTGGTATCCGAGCTGGATCGGCGCGCCGGAAAGCTCGATTGGCGTCTTGGTGCACAGCACCGCCGAGGCGATCGAGGAAGTTCGCCTACAGGTCAAGAACCGCGTCGACTTCATCAAGTTCACCGCCGACGGATTGAACCGAAATCCCGCCGGCGAGCTGATGGCCTGCTTCAACCAGCCCGAGGTGGATGCCATCGTCGAGGAAAGCCACCGGCTCGGCCGCAAGGTGATCAGCCACGCGCGCGGCCGCGAGGCCGTGCTGCAATCGGCCAAGGCCGGCGTCGACATCATCTTCCATGCATTCGAGATGGATGACGAGGGGCTCGACGCGGTGCTCGAAAGCGGCTCGGTGCTGTCGCCGGCGCTCACGTTCCTGGTCAACACCACGGAGTTCACCAGGCCAAGCGACCCGTGCCACCGATGGCGACCCGGTATGAACCGCCGCGATATCGATGTCGCATGCGAATCGCTGATCAAGGCGCGCGAGGCCGGCGTTCCGTTCATGGTCGGAACCGACAGCGGATTCGCCATCACGCCGTACGGCGAATGGCACGCGCGCGAGCTCGAGATCATGGTCGAGCATCTCGGCTTCACGCCGGGCGAGGCGCTGAGGTGTACGACCAGCGTCAATGCCCAGCTGCTGCGCGAAAACGAAGAGGTCGGACGGCTGGCGCCGGGATCGTTCGCCGACATCACGGTGGTCGGCGCCAGTCCGCTCGAGGACATCACGGCGCTGCAAAAACGCGAAAACATCAAGGACGTTTATCTCGGCGGGCGCAAGATCGACTGCACGCCGAGCGAAGATGCCCAGACCTATCAGTGGGAGCAGTCTTACAGGCAATGGAACGACGTCTATACCCGCGACCGCGTCGCGGAACTCGCGGAATAGAAAATCGTTCGCATGCACCTACCAACACCCTTTATGCGAAAGCCGCCGCTTTGACCGCCTACGGCAGCCAGCCATGACGCCTTTCGTCGAGTTCAAACAGGTCAGCCTCCGCTACGACGGGGAAGCCGACGGGCTGCTCGCGCTCGACCGCATCGATCTTACCATCGACCTGGCTTCCGTCGACCTGGACGCTGCCACCGGTGATCGGCCTGGTCATTGTCTGGGAAGCCACGGTGCGGATTTTCGAGATTCCGCGCGTGGCGGTGCCGTCGGCGTCGGAATCGTTCTACGCGATCTACGAATATCGCGTAGGGCTGTGGCATAACGCCATGACCACGCTGATCGCGACGGTCCTGGGATTCGGCATCGCGGTTGTCTTCGGCGTCGGGATGGGAATCGCGATCGGCGTCTCGCCGACCGCCTATGCGGCGCTGTACCCGTTGATGGTCGCGTTCAACTCCATTCCCAAGGTCGCGATCGTGCCGATCCTGATGCTGTGGTTCGGAATCGGCCTGGGAACCGCCACGATCACCGCCTTTATGCTAGGTTTTTTCCCGATCGTGGTGAACATGGCGGTGTGTCTCGCTACCATCGATCCGGAGCTTAAGGACGTGCTCCGGGCGCTCGGCGCCCATGAACGCGACATCATTTTCAAGGTCGGCATTCCGCGTTCCCTGCCCTATCTTTTTGCGTCCCTGAAGATCGCCATAACGCTCGCCTTCGTCGGCGCGGTGATCTCCGAGACGGTGGCGGGCGGCGACGGCATCGGCAATCTCATGCTGGTCGCGAGTTCGAACTTCGACACGCCGCTGATGTTCGCCGGCCTGATCGTCATCGCCGTGATGTCGATCGGCATGTATGCCATTTTCGCCATGCTGGACCGCCGGTTTACCGGCTGGGCGACCCGCGACATGGCTTTCGCCGCCGCGGGCGGTTGATTTTTATCAGCCCGGCAGGGCTTCGACGCCCCCGTGAGCGACGGACCAGCCGACCGGATCGTTGAGATATCTTTCGACCTCGACCAGGGTGTTCTCGCTGAAATATTCGCCTTCCTTGGCGACTTCAAGTACATCCCAGAACGTCGCAAGCGCATGCATGGTGACCCCGATATCGGCCATGATCGAAGCGCTGTCGGGAAAAATGCCGTAGCTGAACACGACGAAGATATGATCGACCGTCGCGCCGGCATTGCGCAGCGCGGTGCAAAAATTCGCCTTGCTGCGCCCGTCGGTGGTGAGGTCCTCGACCAGCAATATGCGCTGGCCTTCCTGCAGATAGCCTTCGATCTGGGCGTCGCGGCCGAACCCTTTCGGCTGCTTGCGGACATATTGCATGGGCAGCATCAGGCGATCCGCCATCCAGGCCGCAAATGGAATGCCGGCGGTTTCGCCGCCCGCAACCGCGTCGAAACGTTCGAATCCGGCGTCGCGCAAGATGACGGACGCGCCGAAATCGATGATCGTCTGGCGCAGCCGGGGATAGGAAATCAGCTTGCGGCAGTCGATATAGACCGGGCTCGCCCAGCCCGATGTAAAGATAAACGGCTTGTCCGCATTGAAATGAATTGCCTCTACCTCGAGAAGCATCTTCGCCGTTAGCTCCGCTATCAGCGACTTGTCTGGAAAGGCCCCGCCTACCGCCATCTCACCCGTCTCCCAAGGAAATCCGCGCAGCCCCGCGCGTCACGCCTTTATATCGGGTCACCCGCCGGCAAACAATCGGATCAGGCGTCAATAAACGCCCAAGAAAGGCTTTCGCCGGCATAAAACGGCCGAACCGATTCGCCGAGCTCCTCGACGACAACATCGCCCGAAACTTCGAACGTCTGGCGTGACAGCGTTACCGTGGATTCATTCGGTTCCAGTCCGTAGAAGGATGGCCCGTTGAGCGAGGCGAATTTTTCGAACTCATCGAGCGCGCCTTCTTCATCGAAGGTTTGCGCATAGAGCTCGATCGCATTCGGCGCATTGAAGATGCCGGCGCAGCCGCAATCGGTTTCCTTGGCGGTGATGGGATGGGGCGCGGAATCGGTGCCGAGGAAAAAACCCGCATCGCCGCTGGTCACCGCCTTCCGCAAGGCAAGCCGATGGCGCTCGCGCTTGGCCACCGGCAGGCAATACATGTGTGGCCGCATGCCGCCGGCCAGCAGCGCGTTCCGGTTGATCATCAAATGATGCGGCGTGACGGTGGCGGCGATATTGGCGCCGCTTTCCAGAACGAAAGCGACACCTTCTTCGGTCGTGACATGTTCCAGCACGATCTTCAGTTCGGGGTAATCCCGCACCATCCAGTTCAGCACGCGTTCAATAAATACGGCTTCGCGATCGAAGATATCAATATCCGCGTCGGCTTCCTCGCCATGCACCAGAAGCGGCATGCCGATCCGTTCCATCCGCGCCAGCACGGGCCGGATATTTTCCCACGACGTGACGCCATGGGTCGAGTTGGTGGTCGCATTGGCGGGATAGAGTTTCACGGCGTTGAAAATGCCGTCCTGAAATCCGTTCGCGATTTCTTCCGGGTCGGCGTCATCGGTCATATAGCATGTCATCAGGGGATCGAAAATCATGCCGCCCGGCAAGGCGGCAAGGATACGGTCGCGGTACGCCACGGCCTCGGCCATGTTGGTGACCGGCGGCTCCAGGTTCGGCATGATGATCGCGCGGCCGAACTGACGCGCGCTGAACGGCAGAATGGCCCGCAACATCTCGCCATCGCGCAGATGCAGATGCCAGTCATCGGGCGTTCGGATGGTCAGCGTGTCGACCGTTCCGGTCATAAAGGCGGGTCCAGAAGCGCGCTATAAAGAGCGTCCGCGCCATGCATGAAATCGTCCGGCTCCATGGCCTCATGCGGGTTGTGCGAGCCGTTTTCGTTGCGGATGAAAATCATCGCCGATGGGATATCGCAGTTGGCGAACACCGCCGCATCATGCCCCGCGCCGCTTGGGATCGGTTCAGCCGCAATGTTCAAATCCTTGCACGTATCCAGCAAATGCTTGATCCAGCCCTTATCCATCACCGCCGGGTCCGACAGGCTGCGCCGGTCGAAATCAAATTTCACGCCGCGTTCGCGTCCGACATTGTCCGCCTCGCTGCGCAT
>JAYZAW010000078.1:0-5847 GCA_036339495.1 Pseudomonadota bacterium
CAGCGCTTCCAGCACCTTGGGCGGCGACATGGGCAGGCTGTCGAAGCGGATGCCGAGCGCGTTGTAGACCGCGTTGCTGACCGCCGCCAGCGCCGGCACCAGGGGCGCCTCGCCGACGCCGCGCACGCCCTGCGGATGCAACGGGTTGGGGATTTCGATCATCACCGCGTCGAGCATCGGCAGATCGGAACACACCGGCATGCGGTAATCCAGGAAGCCCGGATTATCGACCTTGCCGTCCTTGTCATAGATATATTCCTCGTTCAGCGCCCAGCCGACGCCCTGGGCGACGCCGCCCTGCATCTGGCCCTCGACATAGTCCGGGTGAACCGCCCGGCCGACATCCTGGAACGAGGTGTAGCGCAGCACCCGCACGATGCCGAGATCGATATCGACCTCCACGTCGCAGACATGGGTGGCGAACCCACCCGCCGCGCCCACGGTGTTGAGCTGCGCGCCACCGCCGATCGGCCCGCCCATGGCGTTCGCCTTCGCGGCGAGCTCTTCCAGCGTCAACGGGTCGAACTTGCCGGCATTGTCGCCGGCGGGACGGGCTTCGCCGTCTTCCCAGATAACCGCATCGACATCGATTTCCCAGATCTTGGCGGCGCGCGCGCGCAGCGTGTCGATCACCTTTCCGGTCGATTCGGTCACCGCGATGCCCGATGAGAACAATACGCGGCTGCCGCCGGTCAAATTGCTGAAACCGATGGTCGCGGTATCGCCAATCAACACCGATATGCGCTTGTAATCGATGCCAAGCAGCTCGGCGGTAATGTTGGCGATCGAGGCGCGCGAGCCGCCGATATCCGGATGGCCAGTGGTCACGACCACATTGCCGTCTTCGGTGACATTGACCTGCGCGCTTGATTCGCCGGCGGCGTTGAACCAGAAGCCGCTGGCGACGCCGCGGCCCTGATGCTTGCCGAGCGGCGCCTTACTGTGCGGATGGGCGAGCGCGGCCTCGACCGTCTCGGCATAACCCATCACCGGATAGACCGGACCGTGCGCGGCCTTGGTGCCTTCCTTGGCCGCGTTCTTCAGCCGCAGCTCAAGCGGGTCCATACCAATTGCCTCGGCGACTTCGTCGAGCACGCATTCCACCGGGAACGCGCCGATCGGCGCGCCGGGCGCGCGGTAGGCCGCAACCTTGGATCGGTTGCAGACCACGTCATAGCCCAGCGAATGGACGTTCGGGATGTCGTAAGGAGCAAACGCGCAGGCCGTCGCGCCGCGGATCGGCGACCCGGGCAGCCCGCCGGCCTGAAGATAGAATGTGCCCTCGGCGGCGATGATGGTTCCGTCCCTTTTGGCGCCGATTTTCACCGTGCTTTTCGAGCCCGATGTCGGCCCGGTCGCCCGCATGACTTCCTCGCGGGTCATCACCATTTTGACCGGACGGCCAGATTTCTTCGCCAGAATCGTGGCCAGCGGCTCGAGATAAATAATGGTCTTGCCGCCGAAGCCGCCGCCGATCTCCGCCGGGATGGCGCGGATTTTGCTTTGCGGTATTCGGGTCAGCATGGACGTCATGGCGCGCACCATGAACTGGCCCTGGCTTGAGCTCCAGATCGTGGTCTGGCCGTCGGCGGCAACGCTGACCAGGCAGGCATGGGGCTCGATATACCCCTGATGCACCGGGCGGGTGGTGAAATCGCGCTCGATCACCACATCGGCCTCATTGAAGCCGTCCTCAACGTCGCCCTTGACGTGTTCCAGCTTGCCGGAAATGTTCGACGGCTTGCCGTCGAACTTCACGAAATCATGCAGGATCGGCGCGTCGGGCTTGATCGCATCCTCGATCTCAATGGCCCAGGGCAGAATTTCGTAATCGACCTCGACCAGGGCGCAGGCCTCGGCCGCGATCGCCTCGCTGGTGGCCGCGACGGCGGCGATGGGGTGGCCGTGGAACAGCGCCTTTTCCCGCGCCATGACGTTGCGGCACATCCAGCGCATATCCTGGATGCCGAGCGGGACCGGCGTATCAAAGGGGAAATCGACGATATCGGCCGCCGTCACCACCGCTTTCACCCCAGGCAGCGCCTCGGCCTTTGATGTATCAATGCCGCGGATGGCGGCGTGCGGATGCGGACTGCGCAGCACCTTGCCCCAGATCATGCCGGGCATTGCGGTATCGGCCGCGAACGCGGCGCGTCCGGTGACCTTGTCGGCGCCGTCGGGACGGATCGTGCGTTCGCCGATCCATTTGTTCTCGCCATCGCTCATCATGCCGTCTCCCGCAAATCCTGGGCGGTATCGAGCACCGCGCGGACGATCTTGTCATACCCCGTGCACCGGCAGAGATTGCCGGCGAGCCAGAACCGCACTTCGGTTTCGGTGGGATCGGGGTTTTCATCAAGCAGCGATTTCGCCGCAACCAGCATGCCGGGCGTGCAGATGCCGCATTGCAGGGCCGCCATTTCAAGGAATTTCTGCTGCAGCGGATGCAGCGCCTCGCCCTCGGCCATGCCTTCGATGGTGCCGATTTCAGCCCCTTCGGCCTCGGCTGCCAGCATCAGGCAGGCGCAGACCAGCGTGCCGTCCAATGTGATCGAGCACGCGCCGCAATCGCCGGAGCCGCAGCCTTCCTTGGCGCCGGTCAGGCCGAGCCCGTTGCGCATCACGTCGAGCATGGTTTCGTCGGGCGCGCAGAGGAATTCCTCCGGCTCGCCGTTGATCGTCGTGGAAACATGTATTTTGGCCATTGTTCTATCCTCTCGCCCGATCGGCGGCGGTCCCGGCGGCGCGTTTCAGCAGCACGCCGGCGACGCTGGTGCGGTACGCGATCGTGCCGCGTTTGTCGTCGATGGGATTGCAGGCGGCGCGGCAGGCTTCCGCCGCGGCCTCAATCGCTTCGTACTCGAGCCGGCTGCCGACCAGCGCTTGCGCCGCCGCGTCGACCAGCAGGACGGTAGGCGCCACGGCGCCGAGCCCGACCCGCGCGGATACGCATACGCCGTCCTCGAGCGTCAGGCTGACGCCGCAGCCAACCACGGCGATATCCATCTCGGTACGCGGGATCATGCGCAGATAGGCGTCGCCCGATCCGGCCGGGCGCGGCGGAAGGGTAAAGCCAACGGCGATCTCATCGGGCGCGAGATTGGTGCTGCCCGGCCCGGCCGGCACGTCCTCGACCGTCATATCACGGCGTCCGTCCGGCCCCTGCAGGGTGACGACGGCGCCCGCCGCGAACAGCGCGGGGACACTGTCGCCGGCCGGCGAGCCGTTGCACAGATTGCCGCCGAGCGAGGCGCGCCCCTGCACCTGGGTCGAGCCGATCAAATTCAGCGCTTCGAGCACGCCGGGCCAGGCCTGGCCGAAACCCGGGTGTTTCTCCAGCGCCGCGCCGGAGACGGCGGCGCCGACCACGTATCCGCCATCGGCGGATTCGGAAATGCTGGTGAGCTCGGCGATTTTCTTGATGTCGACGATCAACCCCGGGCGCACATGCCCCGAGCGCATCTGAACCAGAAGGTCGGTGCCGCCGGCCAGAATGCGGGCCGCGCCCGCCGCCGAGGCGTAAGCGCCGACCGCTTCATCGAGCGTAGCCGGCGCCAAATATTGGATTTCCGTCATGTTTGTTCCCGGTATCATTTTCTCTTTGCACCCGCGACGGCCTTGCTCTGAAAGGCGAAGCTGTCTTCCCGAAATCGGCGGGCCCAGAAAGGTACATGGACCGGCCCCATTGGAACACCCCTTTCAGCCATGATTATCTTCGAAGCCGGTTATCGCGGGGCATGGGGTCAACCCGTCAGCTTTCCGCCTCCGGGATCACCAAATCGACCCGCAGCCCGCCGAGCGCGGCGACGCTCAGTTCCAGGCTGCCGTCATAGAGGCCTGCGATTTCCTGCACGATGGCGAGGCCGAATCCGCTGCCGGGCACGGTTTCATCAAGACGCGCGCCGCGGCGCAGCGCCTCGCGCCGTTGATCCTCGGGCAGGCCGTCGCCATCGTCCTCGACGGCAATGCACAGATTGCGCCCGTCCCGCCCGATATCTATCCGCACGGCGCTATTGGCCCATTTACAGGCATTATCGAGCACATTGCCGATCATTTCCTCAAGATCCTGCCGGTCGCCGCGAAAAACCGCGCCTTTGATGCCGCCAACGGCAATGGAGATATCGCGCGCCGCATGGATTCGCGCCAGGGTGCGGCGCAGATCCTCGACAACGGGGGAAACCTCGCAGCGTGCGCCGATAACATTCGCGGTCGCGGCGGCCCGTGCGCGGGCGAGATGATGATCGACCTGGCGGGTCATTACCGCCGTCTGGCTCCGCACCGTCTCGGCGAGCGGCGTTTCCTCTCGCCCGGCCTCGTTTGAGATTACCGACAAGGGCGTTTTGAGCGCATGGGCAAGATTGCCAACATGGGTGCGGGCGTGTTCGACCACGCGCCCGATCTGCTCCAGCAAGGCGTTGAGTTCATGAGCGAGAGGGGCGACCTCCGTCGCGAAATCGCCTTCGAGCCGTTCGGCGCGCCCGGTCCGGATATCGACCAGCCCGGCGCGCAACCGGTCGAGCGGCCGCAGACCGAAGATCACCTGCAAGGCGACCGCGATCATCAACCCCAGCCACAGGCCGGCGAGGGAAAATCCGAGCAGGAGATTGAACGGTCGGGTTTCCGTATCGAGTTCGGCGAGATCGGCGGCGACGGCGAACTGAAACCGGCGTTCCGCGTCCGGCAGCATAATGTTTCGTGTCACCACGCGAAGTTCCTGGTCACGCGGCCCCGGGATTTCGTGGGATTGCAGCACCGCTTCATTGTCCGCGCCCGTGATTTCCAGCGATTGGTCCCAGAGCGATTTGGACCGCAGCGACACATGCCCCTCCGCGCCGGATTTGATCTGCCAATACCACCCGGAAAACGGCCGTTCGAACCTGGGCTCACCCGGTGCGCGGCGCAAAAGAAGCTTGCCGTCCCCGTCGATCTCGGTCACCGCAATAAGCGATTCCAGCACCACCCCCATGCGCCGGTCGAAACCTCGTTCCACATGATCATCGAACAGCGCCGCCAGCAAATAGCCGCTGACCGCCAGCGCCGCGCCGATCCAGAGCGCCGCGCCGGCCACCAACCGGAAGGCGATGGAATTAGTCTTCATCCCCGGTCCTGAGCCGATATCCGAGGCCGCGAACGGTCTCAATCACATCAATGCTGAGCTTGCGGCGGATGCGGCCCACGAAGACCTCAATGGTATTGGAATCGAGATCGAAATCCTGATCATAGACATGTTCGGTCAGTTCGGCGCGCGAAATGACCTTGCCCGCGTGGTGCGCCATGTAGGAAATCAGCTTGTATTCGTGACCGGTCAGCTTGACCGCCGCGCCGTCGACGGTCACGCGGGCGGCGGATGTATCGATCGCCAGTGCGCCGAAATTCATGATCGGGCTGGCGTGGCCGGAGGCGCGCCGGATCAGCGCCCGGATGCGCGCCAATATCTCCTCCAGCTGAAACGGCTTGGTGACGTAATCGTCGGCGCCGGCGTCGAATCCGGCGACTTTCTCCCGCCATTGATCGCGCGCGGTAAGAATCAGCACCGGCATGTCGCGCCCGGCGCGGCGCCAACGTTCCAAAACGGTGATACCGTCGATGTTCGGCAGACCCAGATCCAGTAGCACCGCGTCATAAGGCTCAGTGTCGCCGAGAAAATAGCCTTCCTCGCCGCCATGGGCGACGTCGGCCACGTAATCCGCCTCGATCAGGACATCCCCGATCTGGCGGGCTAATTCGGGCTCGTCCTCCACCACCAGAACTCTCATCGCCCGCGCGCCCTTACGCCGAGTATGCGCCCCGATTGCCCATCGACCGCGATTTCGGCCAGACGTCCCTGAGGATTAAGGACCTTGAGAT